>JAFGVM010000055.1 GCA_016937995.1 Candidatus Delongbacteria bacterium | reverse complement strand
GGAAAAGTTTATGATAAATAATCTTGCAATGATAAAGCCGAAAACTTATATTTAGAAACCTAAAAACTAATTTGGAGAGAGCATGAACACATACGATTTAATAGCTATGTCACAGGCAGGACAGGGTGGAGAGCAGGGAAGTGGTTTTGCAGGAATGGTCCCGTTTATTTTGATCATATTCATTATTTATTTTTTAATGATAAGACCACAAAGTAAAAAAGCTAAAGAGCAGAAGCAAATGCTTACAGAACTGACTAAGGGTGATAAAGTGGTTACTATCGGTGGGATATATGGAACTATCGTAGAAGTCAGGGACCAAACATTTGTTATTAAGGTTTCTGCAAATAGTGATATTGAGATGCTGAAAAGCAGTGTTGCAGAACAGGTTAAAGAGCAAAAATTAGAAAAAAAGCAATAGGCGACTAAAGTGGAAATAAAAACTTACGGTGCTGAAGTATTAAACCAGATAGCTGAAGAAGTAACTGAGATAACAGAGGATCTTAGAAATACTATTGAAGATATGATAATTGAATGTCCTAAGGCAAATGGTATAGGGCTTGCCGCACCTCAAATTGGAATATCAAAAAGATTTTTTGTTGTTACAATGCTCAGTTACGAAAATGAGCAAGGCGAAAAAGTACCAAGTTTTAAAGAAGCATTTATTAATCCTGTTATTACTGACAGAAAAGGCAGTATAAAAATGGAAGAAGGGTGCTTATCTGTTCCGGGGATTTATGAGATCGTAGAAAGACCTGAAGAGATCTCTGTTAAGTATACTGATCTGAACGGTGAAGAAAAAATTATTAACGCATACGGAATGCTGGCAAGAGTAATACAACATGAGTATGACCATTTGGACGGTGTGCTTTTCATTTCAAGGATCCCTCAAATAAAAAAAGATCTTCTTAAAAAGAAATTAAAGAACATGAAGAGTAAAAATACATAAGATATTATTTTACATTCTATAAAAAAAAGGCGATCAATTTTAACTGATCGCCTTTTTACTTTTTCTCATCACCACTAAAACTGAATCTGAGCAGAGTGAACGCCACTGCCATCATCCATACAGAACATTAATGTTTTTCCTGTTCTGTCACACCATGCTTTGATATCAGTCGGGAAAGACGGGCAATCCGCTTTAATTTCAAGTATATCACCTTCTGCCATAGTAGGTACTAAAGCTACCACTTTAAGTATTGGTTGAGGGCATTTAAGTCCTAAACAATCTAATTCTTTTTGTGCCATTTTGTTCTCCTTTATCTAATTTATTTTGTCATTTGTTTGTTAGAACTATAAGTTATTTTTATAAGAACTCAATGTCAAGTTAATTATTTTTGTAAATTTCTTTAAAAAGAGAAGGTAATTTCAGAACCTTGAGCAGCGGCAACAAATGTGGTTGCGCCTACGATCTCAATATCTTCTATAAGATCTTCTTTTTTCAATCCGTTTACATCAAATCCAAGCTCACAGATCATAAGTTTTCCTCCCAAGGCAATAAAACCACTGAACATTTCTTCGGTGTCAGGAGATTTAGGAGATGCGAGGTTAATTTCATGAAGTTTTCCTTTTTTGAAAAGTGGCATTCCTGCCGGAAGAGCGAACATTATTACTTCATCTCCCATTGCAAGTGCGGAGACAGCTACCGTCAAAGCTGAATTAATTGTTTTTACTTCCGAACTGTTAAGTGTGATAACCATTTTAGACATAATTTACTCCTGATCATTTTTATTGTTTTTCGTGGGAAAAATATTGGGAGTACTAAAAAATGTCAAGAAGTATTTTAATAAAAAGAGAAATAGTGTGTCTGCTAAACATGAAGAGCGGACTGTATATCCGCTCTTATTTTTCAAACTATCGTTTTCTCCAGAAATCAGCTTTTTCCTGAACTCTGTTCAAAATGGACTCCTGCGAGATATATATTTTCGGGTCAACAGGATACTTTATATAGTTAGTTGACCAGCTGGATTTTGATCTACCTATCAATAGTTCCTCAACTTTTTGCCCTGAAACGAACAGCTCAAATTTCACCGCATTGGAATCAACATTGAACTGAGAGTATTTTTCAGGTTTATCAGTAATAAATCCTGTTCTCTGAATTTTTAGAGTATTTTCAAGTAGAGTTTTGATCTTGTTTTGATCTACCATTCCAGTATCCGGTTCCTGAAATACCCAGAGAGAATCATCTTTTAACAATGTTACTGAGTCATCACCCTTTGATAGCGTGAATGAAGTAAGATTGACCTGATTAACTTTAAAAACAGGTTCAGAAGTCTGTTCGAACTTTTTATTTCTCAGAGAAACAAAGATCAAAAATGCTGCAAGTACAAGGAATATTATGATATAGGTCTTCATAAAATTGTTTTTCTTAGCCATATAGCTCCTCCAGGAAATTTCTTTTACTTCTGTTAGTTTTCCATCTGAATAATCCAAAAAGTATCACTAATAAAGCTGGTAAAAGGATATTAACCCATTTCCATATTTTTTTACCTCCATCTGATACCTTTTCCAAAGGTCTCGCTGTTATTCCTCTGGATCTTATATCTATTAACTCTGAGTCACCTGAAAGGTAATCGATACTGTTAAGAATGAATTCTATGTTCTCAGGTACTCCTCCGGCAGCAGCATCATTAAAAAAATCAGTACTACCGATTATTAATATGTTAGAATTCGATGATCTTGGTAAAAATTTATCTGTAATAAGTTCAGATTCAATTTTATTGAAAAAACTGCTGAACTGACCACTGATTAATGCTCCAACTGTTTTTGAGGAGCTTGAGAAGAATTTCATGCCGGGATTATTCATAGGGTAGATATTATATCTTGGACCCTGCAGAGTACCTGTTTTATCTGAAGTTAAAAGTAATGGAGTAAAATTTTTAATTGTATCACGTGGGGTTACTTCATTTGCAAAGAATAAACGTGCTGATTCAAGGTTCTTTACGATTATATTTTCTTTGTTGAATTTATGAATTACCGGGAATGGAGGATATTCTACTGAGTTAACTCTTCTGAAGATACCCTGACTTTGAGACATCTGTATCTGGCCACAGTCCTGATCGATGATCATATCTTTGTTTATTTCAATTCCATAATTCTCCAGCAGTTCAAATATGTTAGAATTTACCTCTTCAGCATAACCCTGTTGCAGTTTTGCATCAAGCTTACCCTGTGAAAGCATGATATTTCCACCTTTCATTATGAATTGATCAAGATTGTAAAGTTCATTTTCTGAAAGACTGTCGGTAAACCCATTGATCAGTAAAGTGTTAATATCCACAGGGATATCATTATTAAGATCGACATTTGATATATTGTATGTCTCTGAAAGGATCTCTCTCATTTTCTGATGTGCTTTTGGATCTGTGTTCCTCGTTACAAAACCGATCTTATTCATACCGGTGGAAGTTATCTTTTTTATAGCTGTGGTAATTGTATACTCAAGTCCGTCAGTTGTTTCAATGACCGGTAATACTTCCTTTTTATCATTGTACAGTAATACAAGACCCATATAAACGTTCTTGATCTCAAGTTTATCATTTTCAACGACCTGGATCTGAACAGGTGGAATACCGAAGTTCATAGCTTCCTTCTGATAATCTTTATCATCGTCAGGATTAATGAACTCAAAATTAAAACTTCCACCTGAATATGCTGAATACTCCTCAAGCATATCCTGCAGGAATCTTCTTGAGTTGGCCGCTTTACCCGGAAGGTCTTCAGAGAAGAAGACTTTTGCGATCAAACGGTCATCTAATTTTTCAATTATGTTCTTGCTTGATTCTGACAGTGAATACATGCTGTTATCCGTTACATCCAGTCTTGTAAATAAATTCTTAGAAACAATGTTAAGCACAAGAATTATAGCCAGAAGCAGTAGAATATATGTTGTAAATTGTTTTTTGTTAATTACATTAGCCATGATCTACCTCCACTTTCTTATTTCTAAAATTCGAGTGCTGATAAGCAAGAAGAAACTTATCACTGATCCAAAATAGATCAGATTCCGTGAATCTATCACGCCTCGAGATATATTGCTGAGATGGTAATCAATACTCATAAATTGAAGGAAAGAAGTCATAAATCCTGGAACGAAGAATAATATTTTATCCATCATGAAGAATAAGAATATTATTAAAAATGAAATTATGAATGCTGTGATCTGATTATTTGTCACTGATGAACTGAATGTTCCTATTGCTGCATAAACTCCACCTACAAGGAATAAACCGAGATAACCTGAAAGTAAAGCTCCAACATCAAGGTTTGTTCCGATCACGGTTAAAGTTATAAAATGTACCAGTGTGAAAAGAAGTGCGGTCCCGATCAATGATAAAGCTGCAAGGAATTTTCCGATCACAATATCCTTATCATCAAAAGGGAGTGTTGTGAGAAATTCCATTGTATTATCATTTCTTTCTTTGGCGATCAACCCCATGGTGATAGCCGGTATGAAAAAAATGTAAATTATCGGTATTACCTGAAAAAGTGTTCTAAGGTCAGATTCATTTATCAGAAACAGGGTCGAAGTGAAGAACCATCCGCCGATCAGCAGGAACACAACTAATGTGATGTATGCTACAGGTGAGTTAAAGAAATTTTTAAGCTCTTTTTTGTATATTATAGCTATTTTATTCATGTTTACCTCCTTCTACAGTAAGATTCCTGAACACATCTTCAAGACTTGTTTTATGTCTGCTCATTTCAAGGATAGCCCATTTGTTATTTACAGCATAATTGAAAATATCTTTTCTGTAGTCACGGTGATTTGGATACTCAAGGGTAGCTGACACATTTTCTTTGTTCATTCCGATCTCTGTAATATTAAGCTCAATAAATTCTTTCTTAAGATCGTTGATCGCGTCTTTAGTAGTATCAGCTATTTCCATTGTCAATCTTGTTTTCCCCTGGAAGTCAGCCATAAGTTCATCAATAGTGCCATTGGCTACTATGTTACCCTCATTAATAATGATCATTCTGTCTGCAGTAGCTTGAATTTCCTGTAAAATGTGTGAACTTATTATAACTGTTTTTTCTTTTCCAAGATTTTTGATCAGCTCTCTTATCTCGACTATCTGATTCGGATCAAGGCCGTTGGTAGGTTCATCAAGTATAAGTATTTTAGGGTCATGGAAGATTGCCTGAGCAAGTCCGACTCTCTGTTTGTAACCTTTTGACAGTTCTCTGATGTCCTTATGCATAACACCTTTCAATCCACAGAGTTCGATCACTTCTCCAAGTCGTTTCTTAAATCGTTTTGTATCAAAACCCCTTGATACAGATACGAATTTTAAAAAGTCGAAAACATTCATTTCATGGTACAAAGGGTTTAATTCAGGCAGGTAACCGATCATGTCCCTTATTTCCATTGAATCGTCAATAACATTCAGGTTATTAACGTAAACGTTTCCTTCTGTGGGTGCAAGGTATGATGTGATCACTTTTAAAGTGGTTGATTTACCTGCACCGTTCGGACCCAGAAATCCCAGGATCTCACCGTCATTCACTTCGAAACTGATTGAATTAACTGCGCGGAATTTTCCATAGTCCTTACTAAGATTTTCAATCCTGATCATACACAATTTCTCCAATATTATATTGTTTTAAACTACGTTTAACTTTTTTTTTGATAAAAAGTTTCGAAAAAAAATAGAAAAAAGTGCGTAAAATGCAAGTAGGGGCGTAATTTATTACGCCCAACTTGTCGAAAAAAAATTCATATGATTGTTTTTTGGATTTTAGGGTGTTATGAATAACGCCCCTGCATATTGTCATTGCGAACACAATGTGTGTGGCAATCTATTTTCTTACGTTACTTTGTCTTGAAACAAAGTAACCAAAATTCAAGGCAGTTCAAGTTTCTTACCTCTTATATATTGCTATTTTATAGCAGTATCGTGCGAATCTCCGTCTTGTTGAACTGCTAATTTAGACGGGGAGGGTAATTGGGTCGTATCCTGTTTGGTGTGGTAGCATTTCTTTACGGATTCACTTCATGATTGGTTATTCCGTGTTGGCTATTGGATATTCATGTTTTAAAAATGCTCTTTTCCGCAACATTTTTTAAATTTCTTCCCACTTCCGCATGGGCAGGGATCGTTTCGGGAAATAGATTTCTTCTTGTGATCTTTTGCTCTTTCCGCAAGGTCAACGTGGAATATTTTTTCAAGGTATTTATACAGTTCAGGATGTTTGTCTTCCAGCAGTTTAGGGTTTTCAAAGAAATATTCACTGATAACCGAGAAAAATTCTGCTTTGTTGGTTGCTCCGTAAGGATTTATATCAGACATTCCTTCATAAATTTCATCAATACTTTTTCTCATCAATTCTATCCACGGTATGGAGTACTGCCTATCAAGTAATAAAGACGGGATCCCGTCGATCACTCCGTCAGCTTTATCTATCAGATGAACAAATTCATGTATCGCGGTATTAGATTTATCATTTTCATTAGCAAAACCATGATAAAGAGAACTTTTTGAAAGTATCATCTTTCCCTCCATATAGCCTGTACCTACCATTCCGAGAATATTCCTATCCTTACCTTCGGTCTTAAAATCATCATTGAAAGAATCAGAGTAAAGCAGAACTTCATAAAGATTTGAATATATCCAGTTCCGAAATTGAAATATCGGTATTACTGCACTTGCAGCAACAAGCACTCTGTCAGTATCATCAACATCTGTTTCAATACCGGTTATCCTTGTATTTAATAGAAACTGCTGGACTTTGAATTCAAAAAGTGTTTTTTCCTCGTCATTCAAATCAAAATAAAAATCAACTTTGTCGGACAGGATATTTCTCCATTTAACCGGAAAAGGCTCTGTCGGATCTTTCCATTTTGCCCTTTTTCCAAGATATTTGAATAACAGGTAGAGAAAGAAAGGGAAGATGATAAGGAATATTATTACGGGTAAGTTTTGCATATGTCTGCTCTATTTATATAATTTTTTGAACATTTCATATCCTTCATCAAAAGTACACGGGAATCCCTGTTGTGAATCTATCATAATGTATAGAGGAACTCTTTTAAAATATAATTTTGCCCTGTAAAGAAAAGAAACATCTTTTCTGCCTTTGTAAAAAGAATAAACCTGTTGAGCGAATTCTTCTCCGAATTCAAAGAAACCTGTAAAATCCATCGCAGGATCACCTATTTCTCTGTCACTGAAATCAATGATATTTACCTTGAAGTTTTTCCTGTCCCAAAGAATATGCTCTCCACTAAGATCATTATGAACAAGGACTTTAGTGTAATTATGAGCGAATGTTTCTTTCAGAGTGACCATATATGAGTTTATCAGTTTTATTTCATTATCTGATAATTTAGAATGCAGATATTGTTTTATATTGTTTTCAAGATTTTTAAATTGCTTCAGGTTGTCAACTGTTTCAACACACATTGATCCTATTTTTGCAACAGGAATGTTATGCAGTCCGGTCAAAAATTCTCCAAGCTGTTCAGCGAGAAGCTCTTTGTCCTTTCTTGAGAGTTTTTTGAAAGTATCAGCAGTCAGATCTTTACCTATAAGCATATCATATCCGGCAAATTCACCTGTAGAAGATATATATTTATAGTAGGGTATCCCAACAGATACTTTGTTCTTAAGATATTTTAAAAGCTTTATTTCGTTTCCGAATTTAAATCTGTATCTGTTGTCCTTGGGTATCCTTAAAACCTTTTTATCCTTTGAGATCAGTACAAAATGGTCCCAGCCGTGAGTGATAAATCTGGAAATGGTAAGATCAATATCAGGGAATTCATCCCTTATCATTTTTGCAAAATGTCTTCTATTCATAAATGTAATTATAAAGAAAAATAATTTTATTATCAAGGTTTATGGATAACATATAATTGTAAAATATTATTATCTCAATGACCTTTGTTTCTTTGTAAGAGAAACGTTCCCGGATCTGTCTGTCATTCTAACAATATTCTAACAATAATATAATATTTTTGTAACAAAATCATACTATATTTGGAATGTAATTATAACCAAACGGTAAAATTATGAACAAAAAAGTATTTATTGTAGAAGATGACGAGGATATCAGAGAACTTATATCGTACAACTTGAAGAAGAACAATTATCTTGTAAAAGAATTCGATAGCGGTGAAGATATGTTCGAGGTTCTGAGTAGTGAAAAGTGTGATATTATCCTACTTGATATCATGTTGCCCGGTGACGATGGGTTAACAATTTGTAAGAAACTAAAAAGAAATGAATCAACTGAAGATATCCCTGTTGTAATGATCACTGCAAAGGGTGAAGAATCCGACATTATCACCGGTCTTGAGCTCGGGGCAGATGATTATATCGTAAAACCTTTCAGCCCAAAAGTACTCGTTGCAAGAATTAGAACGATCCTGAGAAGAAAAGAGCAGGTAGAAGAGATCAATAGAGAAGATATTAATGTTCATGAACTTAAAATAGTTCCCGGGAGATATGAGGTAACTGTCAACGGTGAAAAGATAGATCTGACAGCTTCAGAGTTCAAGGCTTTACATTTTCTTGCGTCAAAACCTGGATGGGTGTTCACAAGATACCAGATAGTAGAGAATGTTCACGGGAATAATTATCCTGTTACAGACAGGAGTGTTGATGTAATGATGGTCGGTCTGAGAAAAAAACTGAAAAGTGCAAGTAAATATGTTGAAACTATCAGAGGTATCGGTTACAGGTTTAAGGACAGGAAATGAAAAATAAGCCTTATTTCTGGAGTATATTTCCTTCATTTTTAATAGTGACAGTTCTGGCTTCTCTGTCAGTTTTTATTTTTGCAGTCAATAAATATGAAGAAAGTTATTCCGAAAATATTCATATCAGACTTGAAGAGCAGGCTTTACTTCTTAAAAGTAATTTACTCAGTCTGGATACCTTGACAATTGCTATTACTGACTCTATTGTTAAAAATGTAGGGAAAGAAACTAATACAAGATATACTGTAATAAGAGCTAACGGTGAAGTTATCGGAGACAGCAGAAGTGATCCCCAATATATGGACTATCATGGTGACAGACCTGAAATAATGATAGCAATGCAGGGTGAACTGGGTACGATAATCAGACGGAGTGCAACTCTCAAACAGAATTTAATGTATGTTGCGATCCCGGTCTTCTATCACGGGAAAGAACAATATGTTATAAGAACATCATTTCCTCTAATGAAATTCACAGACACAATTTCAAGATTCTCAAATAGTCTCGGAACTTTGGGGATATTGGTGCTTATAATTTTAATAGCTGCGAGTTTTTATCTGTCCAGAAGGTTCAGTAATCCACTTATGGAACTTACAGAACTGTCTGATATGTATTCTGCAGGTGATTTTTCAGTCAAACCTGGTTCATATAATAACGAAGAGACACAGAAACTCGCTCTGTCCATGAAATCTATGGCAGTTCAACTGGATGAAAAGATAAAGAATCTTACAAGTCAGAAGAATGAGCAGAATGCCATTCTTGAATCAATGGTCGAAGGTGTTATTGCAATTGATCAGGAAGGGAATATTATACTGGTGAATTCAGCTGCAGCTAAATTTTTGAATATTGATCCGAAATATGCACATAACAGACTGCTGCATCAGGCAGTAAGGAACAGTACTATCCAGAGATTTGTTGATGAAGTAACTGATTCCGATTCAGAAGTAAAGAGGACAGTGGTTATTCCAGATAGTTACGGGAATGAATTTATTTATAGACTTCAGGGAACGACAATTAAAGATCATGAGGATAATAATAGAGGTGCTGTTTTTGTTATGCATGATATAACCGCATTGAAGCAGGCAGAGATAATAAGGAAAGATTTCGTTGCCAATGTTTCTCATGAGCTAAGAACACCTCTGACCTCAATAAAAGGATTTGTTGAAACACTGCTTGAAGGTGCAGATGATGATAAAGAACACAGGAAAAAATTTCTTAAGATCATTTTTAACCACGCAGAAAGGTTGAGTACGATAATTCAGGATCTGCTGACACTTTCCAAACTTGATAAAGATGAGGAAAATGGAGCAACGATAGAATTCAAAGATGCATTGCCGATTGAGATAATGAGAAACAGCAGAGATATCTTCTCTTCAACACTGGAGAAGGATCAGATCGATCTAAAAGTGAAGAACAACTGCGTAAAAAAGATATATTGTAACCAACAGCTTATAGAAGAAGCATTGATAAATCTTATAGACAATGCAATAAAATACTGTAATTCTAAAAAGCTGATCGAACTTGAATGTAATACAGATGCTCAATACAGTTATATATCTGTTAGAGATTACGGAATGGGGATAGATGAATCACACTTTCCAAGACTGTTCGAAAGGTTCTACAGGGTAGACAAAGCAAGAAGCAGGAAAGAAGGCGGAACCGGTCTTGGACTTTCAATAGTAAAACATATAATGAATTTACATAACGGAAGAATTGATGTGGAAAGTAAACCCGGACTGGGTTCAAAATTCACACTTGTAATTCCAAATAACATAAAGGTGGAGAATTAATGGAAGAAGAAATTAAGATCAGAAGTGAAAAGCTTGACTTTTTTTATGGAGATAATCAGGCATTATTCGACATTAATATGAATATACCTAAAGGTCTTGTAACTGCATTGATCGGACCTTCCGGATGCGGAAAGTCAACATATCTAAGAACACTTAACAGGATGAATGATACTATATTCGGAACTGTCGTCAAAGGAATTGTAGAGATAGATGGAGTAAATATTTATAATAAGAGCACTGATGTTGTGACTTTAAGAAAGAGAGTAGGTATGATATTTCAGAAATCAACTCCTTTCCCTAAATCCATATATGAGAATATAGCATATGGTCCAAGAATTCACGGTTCTACAGCAAGAAAAGACCTTGATATGGTCGTTGAAAAAAGCTTAAAGAATGCGGGACTTTGGGATGAAGTAAAGGACAGGCTTAATAAAAGTGCCATGGGACTTTCAGGTGGTCAGCAGCAGAGACTTTGTATTGCAAGAGCGCTGGCTGTGGATCCTGAGATACTTCTTATGGATGAACCTGCTTCAGCACTGGATCCTAAATCAACTGCAAGGATAGAAGATCTTATCGGTGAGCTTAAAGGAAATTATACGATTGTTATTGTTACGCATAATATGCAACAGGCTGCCAGAGTTTCAGATAAGACAGCTTTTTTCTACGAGGGTGAGCTTATCGAATTTGGTGATACTAAGAAGATATTTACAAAACCTGATATGCAGAAAACAGAAGAATATATAACCGGAAAATTCGGATAGGAGATAAAATGTCGATTTATTTACAGAATGAACTTAGAAAGCTTAAGAAAAAAATATTCAGTCAATGTACTGTTGTGGAAGAAAGCCTGAGATTTGCTATCAAAGCTCTTTTGAACAAGGACGGTGATACCGCAGATAAAGTTATTGAAAAAGATGATCAGATCGATCGTTTCGAGATCGAAATTGAAGAAGATTGTCTAAAAATGCTTGCTTTGTATCAACCGGTTGCGACTGATCTTAGACTGATTGTATCTATATTAAAGATAAATTCTGATCTTGAAAGGGTGGGTGATCTTGCTCAAAATATTGCTCAAAGAGCGAAGGCATTAGTAAATCTTGAAGGTGAAATACCTGATTTTGATTTTAATGGTATGTGTAATCTATCTTTAAAAATGCTTAACGACAGTATAGATTCTCTTGTTGATCTTGATATGCAGAAAGCTCAGGCTGTTATTGATACAGATAATGAGATAGATGATATGAACAGCAGAATGTATGATATTTTTGTTGAACAGGTTTCAAAAGATCCTCATAAGATGAAGCTTTATTTGAACTATCTTTCTGTATCGAGATATTTGGAAAGGATAGCTGATCATGCGACTAATATTTCGGAAGATGTGATATATATGATCGAGGGGACGATTGTTAGGCACGCTGAATAGAAAAGTCAGTCTGAACGGAGTCGAAGACTTTTCTAACTATGAACTATAAGCGATGAACTATGAGCTACTGCGTGGGGTGTTTAGGCACCCTTTTTTATTTTGGGTTGTGGGTCTAGAGTCTTGAGTTAAACTGTCATTCTCGGACTTGATCCGGGAATCCAGGTGGAATATTTTTACTTCTATCCTCTGACTTCTAAATTCTAACTTAATTTTAACACTTCCTTATTATTCTCCAAACATTCATATAGCAAATTTCACACGTAAACAAAATTAAACACTCAAATGGAGGATAGTGTGAAAAAAACATTGGTATTTGCATTAATAGTTCTTGCAGTGGCAGGACTGAACGCATCAACAAAGTTCAAAATGGAACTTTGGAACAGATGGACAATGGAAACGGTCGATGGTGATATCGTTGAGAATGAACTTGCAGTAAAAAGAGGTTATTTCAGGCTGGAACCTCAATTCAGTTCGAACATCAAAGGTAGATTCAACCTTGATTTCTTTTCTGATGACGGAGCAGCTGACGGTGTAGGTATGAAACTTAAGTATGCTTATCTTGATTTTGCTGTGTTACCTATAACTGACTCAAAACTGACCATCGGTCTGATGAAGACATACTTCGGAACGATCTATGACTGGGATTATCAGGTAATAGAAAAAGACCCGTCTGACAAGTACAAATTCGTAAGCTCAACCGACTACGGTATCGGTATCAGTGGATATTTCCCAAGCGGATTCGGTACATATAATTTTGCTGCTTATAATGGTGAAGGATACAAGAAAACAGGTAGTGACATTAACAAAGATCTTAATTTCGCAGCAGATGTAAGAATTACTCCAATGGTAGGTGTTACTCTGGGTGGTTCATATTATTTCATGACAAAGAACAATGCAGAAGTTGATACTACTTTAGCTGGTAATGGACCACTGGTAGACAATCCAGCAAGAGAGCAATACAACATGTTCGCAGGAATGGGAAAACTGGCATTTGGAGATTTTAGTTTACTTGGGCAGTATCTGATGAAAACTAAATCACTTCCTAATGTTGACGGAGCGGATGATATTAATACTACTGTTATGTCATTTATGCCTAAATACAAGATCAATAATTCATTTGATGTTATAGGAAGATATGATATGTACGATCCAAATACCGATAATGATGATGATGCTTATAATGTCCTGGTCGTAGGTCTTAATTATAATGTTGTAAGAGATTCAAAGAACAATCCTACTCTGTTCTTCCAGCTAAACTATGAAACAACAATGTATGAAGACAGTGACAAAGATCCGGTAAATCAGATCATGCTTCAGATGAGATGGATTTTTTCAGAAGTGCTGGGTTCATAGAACGGTTGTGAGTCTCGAGTCTTGAGTCTTGGGTTATGATTGGATTTGCAACCCGAGACCCGAGACCCACATCTCAAGACCCTATTTCTAATACAATTCTAACAAATCCTTATTATTTCTCAAACATTAAAATAGCAAATTACACACGTTAAAGAACAAAACACTTATTAGGAGTAAAAAATGAAAAAATTATTATTCGTAATCATGATGATCGCAGCAATGGTTGCTTTCGCTAAGAAAGGTGATCAGATCACAATGGTCGGTTCAACAACTGTACTTCCTATAGCTCAGGCAACTGCTGAAGCTTTCATGGAAATGAATCCTGACATGAATATCTCAGTAAGAGGTGGTGGATCAGGTGTTGGTGTAGCAGGAATTATAGCAGGAACTTGTGACATAGGTAATGCTTCAAGGCACATCAAGAACAAAGAACTTCTTCAAGCTAAACAGAATGGTGTAGAAGCTTATGAGAATGTAGTAGCTAATGATGGTATAGCTGTTATAGTTCACAAATCAAATCCGGTAAAAGATCTTACAATCGATCAGCTTCAGAAGATCTATACAGGTGAGATAATGAACTGGAAAGAAGTAGGCGGACCTTCTATGCCTATAGTTCTTGTATCAAGAGACGTTTCTTCAGGTACTTATGAAACCTTCGAGACAAAAGTCCTTAAGAAGGAAAAGCTGGCAGCTAGTTCACTCATGCTTGCTTCAAATAATGCAGTAGCAACTACTGTAAAAGATACAAAAGGTGCAGTTGGTTATGTAGGTATAGGTTACCTTTCCGATAATGTTAATGATGTAAGGATCAACGGAATAACAGTATCAGAAAAAACTATCCAGGATAGAACTTATCCTATCGCAAGGACACTTCACATGTACACAAAAGGTAAGCCGGAAGGTAAAGTAAAAAAGTATATTGATTTCGTTCTTTCACCTAAGGGACAGGCAATTGTAGAAGAAATGGGATTTGTAAAAGTAAGTAAATAATCCAATGAAAAAATTCTATGATAAACTATTTTCAGGTATAACATACGGTGCAGCTTTTTTTACTATCGCAGCACTTGTAGGAATAATCCTGAGTATATTCACTGAAGGGATACCGATCTTAAAAAAGGTCGGTATCTTTTCCACTTTATTCGGTATGGAATGGAGACCTGTTGATGATCCGCCTATTTTTGGAATGTGGACTCTGATAGTATCTTCTATCTACGTAACGATTGGTACACTTGTTGTGGCTATTCCTTTAGGACTGGGTTCTGCGATCTATATCTCTGAACTGGCAGGAAGAAGAACAAAAGAAATTATTAAACCGATCATTGAACTTCTTGCCGGAATTCCATCTGTTATTTATGGATTGGTAGGTATAGTCTTTCTTTCTCCATTTGTAATGGATACTTTTGGAGCACCGATAGGTCTGAATATGTTCTCTGCATCATTAATACTCGGTATTATGGTTATTCCAATAATATCAACAATGAGCGAAGATGCCTTGAATGCCGTACCGCAAAATCTAAGAGATGCATCATTGAGTTTAGGAGCAAATAAATTCGAAACGATATACAAGGTCATTATCCCGGCAGCAAAAAGCGGTATTATCGGATCGTTTATTCTTGCATTTGGTAGAGCGATAGGTGAAACCCTGGTAGTTCTTATGGTGGCAGGAGGATCAGCTCAGATACCGAAAAGTATATTTTCACCGGTAAGACCTATGACAGCAGCTATCGCAGCAGAAATGGGTGAGACAGTGGTCGGCAGTGATCATTACAGTTCTCTGTTTGCTATAGCGATAATATTATTTTTTATAACTTTCTTCAGTAATATTATAACTGAACTTGTATTCTTCAGGAAGAAAAAAATATGAGTCTTAAAACTATTAATATGAGATCATTAAAGCAGTTCCTGGGTGTATCAACACTTAATCTGCTTACTTTTACTACGGGTATTTTTCTTTTCATTTTCATATATATAATTGTATCAAAAGGTTACGGAGTTATATCCTGGGAATTTGTATCTGAGATGCCGAGAAAGTTCATGACAGAAGGTGGTATATTCCCTGCAATTGTAGGAACACTCTGGCTTACACTTATTTCGGTACTGATAGCATTGCCATTCGGAGTATTTACAGCAGTATATCTTACAAGTTATGCAAGACCTTACTGGTTTGTAAAATCACTCAGGGTTACTATAAGTACACTTGCAGCTATTCCATCAATCATTTACGGTCTGTTCGGAATGGCAGTATTTGTTATATATTTTGAGTTTGATGTATCAATTATCAGTGGATCTCTGACACTTGCTGTTCTGATACTACCAATTATTATAAATAATACAGAAGAAGCCCTTAAAACAATCCCTCCAGAGTTCAGAGATGCTTCACTTTCGCTCGGTGCATCAGAAAGACAGACTATTCTTAAGGTGCTTTTACCTGCAGCTTTACCGAATATTCTGACGGGAGTAATACTTGCAATCGGAAGGGTCGCAGGAGAAACTGCTCCTATATTGTTTACTGCAGCAACGTTCTACAGCAGAAGGCTTCCTAATTCACTTTCTGATGAGGTCATGGCTCTACCATATCATATTTATGCACTGATGACAGAAGGATCTCATCCTGATAAGCAGGTTCCGATCGCTTACGGAACTGCACTTGTTCTGCTTGCATTTGTAATAATAGTGAGTTCTGCGTCGGTTTATTTTAGATATAGGATCAGAAAAAATCGCGATTGGTAGCAGGCTTTTGAAAAACTTCATTCTTCGGCGTCGAAGTACAATTTTCTGCAATGTGACTTAGGTTAACTAAGCTACATTTTAAAAATAGTACTTTTCCTTGTATAACTCGTTTTTGAAAAGCCTGAAAATTTACAAGATAGGAATCGGAAAATTCAAATTTAACCTTTGTGAATGGGTGCCTTTATGAGAGAAATATAATATTTTTGTAACATTATTTATTATCTTTATGGTGTATTGAAAAAATCGAATGAGGAGATCATGACTAAAGTTTTATTCGTTTGCATACATAATTCAGCAAGAAGTCAGATGGCGGAAGCATTTGTTAATAATGCAGGGCTTGAAAATGTGAAAGCTGAAAGTGCTGGTATTGAGAAAGGGAAGCTTAATCCAGTTGTAGTTGATGCAATGAAAGAGATCGGGATAGATATCTCAGGAAATTCTACAAATACTGTACAGGAAAAGATCGATTCCGGAGATCATTACGATTATGTGGTTACAGTATGTGATCAGGCATCAGGTGAAAGATGTCCTGTATTCCCAGGTAATGTATACAAAAGACTTCATAAAGAATTTCCTGATCCTTCTGCTTTTCAGGGATCTTATGAAGAAAAGCTTGATTTTACCAGAAAAGTAAGAGATCAGATAAAAAACTGGATCGATGAGTTTGTGAAGGAGTTGTAAGTCAGAAGTAAGATGTAAGAAATTAGAAGTCAGAAGTTATGAATTAATGCGCTTCTTTACTTTCTTAAGGATAGAAACAAAAATTGATGTTAATTCATTTGCTTCTTTAAGCAAATCATATAAAGCTGGATCGTCGATCCAGCTTTTATATTCGAGTATTTCTAACCAGAACAGAGATTCATCAATTTCTTCTACACGATACTGATCTTTGAAATAAATTCTCTGTCACTTCTTGCTCTTCTTGAAACTCTATAATTTGCCCCAACCGAAGTTCCGCTTCTAGATAGTTGGTATCTGACTACATTAGATGTTGTTGATTTAGGAATTGATTCAACAAGATCTAGAATATTTATTGAAAAATTAAATGTTCTATTTCAAAGATTTGTTTCCATGTTTTCCTCTGACATCTAATTTCTTACTTCTTACTTAAATTTAAACAATCAAAAGGTCAAATAATGAGCTTTTGAGAAGTTTATATGCCGTTTGTAACAAAAATCTAACAAAAATAAAATATTAGTATAACAGTCATTTATTAAATTCCTAATCTTAGATAAAAATTAGAGGTGGAAATGAATAAAAAGTATCTTGCAGAATTTATAGGGACTTTTGCACTTGTATTTGCAGGTACAGGTGCAGTCGTTATTAATAATTTTTCAAACGGTGCTGTAACACACTCAGGGATAGCAATAACATTCGGTCTCATAGTTATGGCAATGATATATGCTATCGGGGATATCTCCGGAGCACATATAAATCCTGCTGTAACAATAGCATTCTATGCATCAAAGAAGATCTCTCTTAAAGATACGGTTAGTTATATAATTGTACAGCTTGCAGGTGCTTCAGCAGCTAGTTTGTTTTTAAGGTCTGTTTTTCCCAAAGATGAGTATTTAGGTATGACCTTACCATCCATAGATGTGTTCCCGGCATTTATTTTCGAATTACTGCTTACATTCTTTCTTATGTTCGTGATTTACCATGTAGCGACAGGTGCCAAGGAAAAAGGTATGATGGCTGGAGTTGCTATCGGTGCTACAGTATGTCTTGAAGCCATGTTCGCAGGACCTGTTACTGGTGCTTCTATGAATCCTGCCAGATCTTTCGGACCAGCCATAGCTACAATGAATTTTGAACATCTATGGATCTATTTTGCAGGACCTGTAATAGGTGCAGTACTTGGAGTTCTTATGAGTATGTATTTAAAGAAGGAAAAATAAAATGAACAAATATCATCTTTTTTTTAGGACACTTGCGTTGTTAACACTGGTCATGTTAATTTATGCTAAAATGCCTGATATTTCAAATTATGAGATGGATTCAGATCCATATATTTTTGCGTCAAAAATAAATTACAATGAAGTAAAAACAGAACTTTTTAACAGTGAGGTTAATGCTATAATTGAGATCCCGGCGGGTACAATAGGGAAATGGGAAGTTGATAAAAGTGACGGAAAACTCAAATGGGAATTTAAAAAAGGAAAACCAAGAAAAGTGAAATATCTTGGTTATCCTGCAAACTATGGTATGATACCGGGGACTTTGCTTTCAAAAGAGAAAGGAGGAGACGGTGATCCACTGGATGTGATAATTCTTGGACCTGCAATAGAAAGAGGTAAAGTATTAAGAGTAAAGATAATAGGTGTGATGTATCTTCTTGATGGAGGGGAGAAGGATGATAAGCTAATAGCTGTTATAAAAGATTCACATTTTTCACAGATAAATGATATTTCAGAATTGAATAATAATTTCACCGGAATACTTGATATAATAGAACTGTGGTTCACAAATTATAAAGGACCGGGAGAATTGAAGTCAGAAGGTTTCGGGAATAAAGATAAAGCTATGTCGGTTATCAAATCTGCTATTGTAAAATAAATATGATAAAACATATTGTATTTTAGATCCTCTGTGATTAATATTATGAAAAAAGCAGGGGATTCTTATTTCTATATATAATATAAATGGGATAAAATTTATTTCTCCAAGGGGTTCGATCAAGCTTCTCAATGAAGGAGCTTTGCTTATAGATTTAAGAGAAGGTATTTTCAGGAATGGTCGAGATTTTGACGTTCCTGTAGTTATCAATATCAAACTGGATGATCTTAAAGAAGATCAAAGCTTTATCCCCAAAAACAAAACAGTGATCGTTGCTGACTATGTTGGTATCAAGAGCAAAGAAGCTGTAAGAATTCTGACAGAGAAAGGATATGATAATATCTTTTCGCTTATTGGGGGGATAAGTGATTGGGAAAGTGACGGAATGCCCATTAAAATTGATAAGAACAACGAACTCACAGGTGGTTGCGCATGTCAGCTTAGACCCCGCAAGATAAATAACGATAAATAAAAATCCCGGATTATTCCGGGATTTTTTATCTTTACAAGTTCTATCAGGCGGTGAATTCAGTTTAACAGGCTTAATTGTTTTCAATGAACGATTACCTGATCTAACTTGATAGTTCAAAATAGGATTACAAATTTCTTATACTTGCCTCCTTTTTCATTTTTTATTTAGCAGTATTTGTTTTTATATAATAGAATTTCTTGGAATCAGTAGCAGTTGCTGTCCACTGATTTGTTCCAACTGTTGTTTCAAGTGTAAATGTACCGTTAGGAGTATCACATGAATAAACACTGTATGATACTGCTCCAGGAACTGAATCCCAGCTAACAGTCAGATTTGTTCCAGATAATGAAGTTGAAACATTAGAAGGTGCATCGGCAACAACGACATCTGCAGTATATCCGAATTGATCAAGATAAGTCCATCCGTCAGTCCAAAGTCCTGATTTGCTTGCAGGTGCAAAAGCTCCGATATAGTTTGCTGTTTCAAAGAATCCGTCAGGTGTTATACTGTAGTAATCTGTAGTAGCAGTAGCTGACTGAGGTCTAGGATCTAATAGACCGTTAGTTCCTCTATCAATAGCAACAAGC
>JAFGVM010000054.1 GCA_016937995.1 Candidatus Delongbacteria bacterium | reverse complement strand
TTATCTCTATTAATTTCATTTCCTGCGAAAAAAATGAAACTATTTCTAAAAGATCATCCCTTGATGAACAGCTTGATAGTCTTGAAAATATGATCGTAAAATATGAAGAGTTGTTCAAAGAGACGGCATATGGCACTCAGGAATATACTGATGTTGTAAATTCATATAACAAAGAGGTTGGTGGGTGGAGTAGTGTTTTTGAAGTGGACAGGTACAATAAAGGTGAAGATGGTAAAAGAGTCCCGACAGAAGATTTTAAAAAGGTAGAGAAAAGGTTCATTGAACTTAACAGCAGAATGACCAGAATGATATTGTCAACTATACCTAAGAAAGATCCTGAACCTGATATAATTGATGACAGAAAGTAACCTTCTAGGTAGCATATGATATTTGATAAACACTATGACATTGTAGTCGTAGGTGCGGGTCCGGGAGGATCAATAGCAGCAAAAGAAGCGGCTGAAAGAGGGCTGAAAGTCATAATGCTGGAAAGAGACCGTGAGATCGGTATTCCTGTCAGATGCGGAGAGGCAGTAGGTATTGCAGGGTTATTGGAATTTTTTGCCAAAGATCACGAAATCGTTCAAAGATATAAAAAGAAATACAAGATCAGATTTATCGCACCAAACGGTAATATTCTCGACCTGAACCATGAGAGCGAAGCAGCTGTTCTGGATAGAAAATTCTTTGATGCTGAACTTGGAAGACTGGCATCGCTGGCTGGTGCTACGGTGGTAACTATGGCCAACGTCACAGGTCTGATATTTAAAGATAATTCGGTCGTAGGTGTGAAATTTCTTTATCAGGGGAAGGAACACATAATCAATTCGAAGATCGTCATTGCTGCTGACGGAGTAGAATCCAGAGTAGGGAGATGGGCAGGAATAAAAACGACACCGAAATTCAACGATATAGAATCATGTGTCCAATACACTATGTCAGATATTGATGTTGAAGAGGACAGGATGGATTTTTATTTTGGTAAAGATATTGCTCCAACAGGTTATCTGTGGGTGTTCCCTAAAGACAAACGTACAGCAAATGTGGGACTCGGGATTAACGGTGAATATTCAAGAAAAAAGAAAGCAGTTAATTATTTGAACTCTTTTGTCAAAAGTAATTTTCCAGAAGGATCGATCCTGAACACAACTTGTGGTGGAGTTATCTGTGGTGAAACACTGGAAAAGGCTTCAGGGAACGGGATCATGCTGGTAGGGGATGCAGCTCATCAAACCAATGCTATTTCAGGTGGGGGTATAATAAATGCCATGAAAGCAGGCAGACTAGCTGCAGAAGTTGCGGCGAGTGCGGTCCGAAATAATGATCTTAGTGAAAAGTTTTTAAAGAATTACGACAAGAAATGGTACAAAAAGCAGGGAAAAGCAAATCACAAGTTCTATATCATTAAGGGAATAATCGAAAGTATCGACGATGAGGTCCTGAATAAGATCACTGAAGAACTTAATTCGAAACCTTACGCTAAAAAAACTCTCATAAATATTTTTACCAGGGTACTGTTAAAGTACCCTAAACTGATACTCGAACTACCAAAACTATTTGGATAAGCACTTTCAAGGTTCCGCAAAACCATTATATAACGTATAAATAGAAATTTAGCTATGCTTTATGTCATAATTTTATTTTTTTTTGTTGCGCAAACCTGTTATGAGAGATATATTGAAATTCTTAGCGTGTAAGCGACAAGTGTTATTACTTTACAAAAATACTATAGGAGAAAGTTTATGAAAAAAGTAGCTCTGTTGATTTTTATCTTAGTAGCTATATGTACTTATGCTGAAACCTGGATCTATGGAGATTTTGAAGATGGAAATCTTGACGGAACAGTTTTAGTGGATGCGGATGGTGATACCAACAACTGGGAGATCACTACAACAAACCCTTACGCAGGGACATACGCGGTACAGTCGGTCAGTAGCGGATTAACTCCTGACAACTGGTTGATATCACCTCAGAACTATTCAGAAAGATATGATGATTTTAACTATCCTCATGTCAAAATGTGGGTAGGAGCGGTTGATCCGGTAAATTATGCAGAAAATTTTCAAATTTTAGTGTCTTACACAGACACTGATACTGCTTCATTTTTCCCGGTTTATGAAGAAACGTTAACATCATCAGACTGGAAAGAGATTGACATTGATATGATGCCTTTTTTCGACATGTATCAATATGACGCGACTATGTATGTTGCGATCAGACATTTCGATTCAGATGGTCAGGGTGCATTACTGATGGATGAATTTTCAGTTATTACTGAACCAAGTTATTATTTTGAGCAAGGCGGCTGGACCAATATATACGAAGGTGTGGTTATGCCATGGGCTGATCTGGATATGAGAATAGCACCTTACGATAGATCTATGTACGATGAATCATGGAATTTTGTAGGAATGGAAGTAAGGATGCATTACATCTTAAATGATGGAGTTGCTTATCAGCCAGAAGAGACCATCTTGATGGAAGTTAACCCTGACGCGAACTATATAGACACTTATATTTGTACTATGACAGGTCAGCCAATGGGTACTTTTATGGAGTATTGGTTCGAATCAACTGATAATTCAGAGTTGGCAATTGTTGGTTCAACTGATCATTTTTTTGCTGAATGGGGAGAAATACCATTCGAAGAAGGGTTTGAAAGCGGAGATCTACCAGAAGGGTGGAATGTTTACTCTGTACTTATGGATGACTTTGTTACATCCTGGGACCATGACTGGACAGTAGATGAGCCGGGACAGAACGTTCACAGTGGTTTATACTCTATTACTTCTGCATCTCAATCCAACTTTGGTGTATACGAAACAGAAGATTATCTGATCTCTCCAAGACTTCGTATAGACGGTGCAGCAAAGTTGAAATATTTTGTTAATGCTCAGACAATAGTGGGACTGACTGAACG
>JAFGVM010000053.1 GCA_016937995.1 Candidatus Delongbacteria bacterium | reverse complement strand
TGAGAATTCCATTTCAAGCACAATATTGAAGGCATTTTCATATAATATCTGTACGGATTCCAGCCTTCCTGATGCAGCTCTAAACGGGAATATAGCTAATACTGACCCTATGCTTGAATTACTGAGCGATAATGGCGGTTTTACAATGACTCATGCTTTGATGAGGAACAGCCCGGTAATTAACGCGATATCTTTTACAGACGGAAGCGGGGACTGGAACGGAGCTCCGCTTGATGACCAGAGAGGGGAACTCATATTCCACGATGATAAAGACATGGGAGCTTATGAGTATAATACGAACAAAAGATTCTTCGTCAATATTGACACCGGTGATAATTCTAATGATGGTTCGGAATCTGCTCCGTGGAAATACATTTGCTATTCAGTTAACAATCCTGAGCTGATAGACGGAGATACGATTGATGTTACCGGAACATTTTTATTGAACGAAGATCCTGATGTATCAATTTATACTGGAGCTGGTGTTTATGATGACCTTGTCATTCAGGGACAGGGAGCGGATGTCACTTTTATTAAAGCCAATCCCGATCCGGGAATATCTGAACACAGAGTTATATCTTTATATTCTGATAATGCAACAATTGAAGATATGTCAATAATGAATGGTAATTCCGGTAACACCGGAGGAGGAATACTAAGCGGTGGATCTCTGACACTTAAAAATGTAAACATTTCTGAATGTTCCGCAACAGGAGATGGAGGAGGTCTGTATATTATAGGAGCTAATTCGATGTTAAGTGCTTCAATAATCAACTGTTCAATATTTAATAATCACAGCAACGGTAAAGGGGGAGGAATATACTTATACCATGCTTCCGCATCAGAGAAATCACTCAGTATTGAAAACTGTACGATCTCTGGTAATTCTACAGATACTTACGGATCAGGACTTTATATAGACTGTATCGGCGGTAGCAACCAGGGACCAACTGAATTGAATTTAAATGTGAATTCATGTTCAATTGTCGGAAATACTTTTGAAACTTTATGTTTTTTAAATGTGGAAGACGATTATGATTCTGCCATAATGAATTTCAATGTTAAAAATTCTCTCTTTGATAACTTCAATACAGTTTACTACGCTGACAATACCGGAACTCTGAATATTACCAGATCATTTACACTTTGTAACGATACCAGTATGCCTGACGGATCTGTTAACGGAAATCTGAACAATGTTGATATAATGCTGTACCCTCTTGCAGATAATGGAGGAAGAACTTTTACTCATGCTCTAAAAGAAGGCAGTCCGGCAGTTGATGCGATCTCGTTCAGTTCCGGCTCAGGAAACTGGAACAGCGCTCCTCTTCTTGATCAGAGGGGAATATCTATAATAAACAACATGAAAGATATTGGAGCTTTTGAAGGTTTCATTTCTGAAACTTTAGGAATTCCGCAAAATGTTGTTTCTTCGATCGATTCAGGTGAAATTACACTGAATTGGAATAATGTGAATGGTGCAACATCTTATATCATTTATTCATCAACTGACCCGTATGATTCTTACAATATCGAAGACACAGTCTTTACAAACAGCTGGACAGGAACTATTACTGAGAACAAAGTATTTTATTACATTGTTGCAAGCAATTCTAAAAATAACGAAACAAAATCAGAAATTTCAAATTTAAAAAAATTTAAAATATTCAGGAGTAAAAAATGAAAAAACCGATCCTGCTTATAATTATGATGCTTGCAGCAGTATCTTTATTCTCTGCAACCTATTATGTTGACAGCGCTAAAGGCAGTGACGTACATCCCGGAACCCAGCTGGGACCGTGGGAACACATTTCGTACGCAATTTCACAGGCTGCTGCGGGTGACACTCTAATGCTTTCAGGCACATTTTATCTCGGCCAGGACCCTGGAGTCACGTCAAACGGGATCGAGATCACAAAAAGCCTGACCTTTATCGGCGAAGGAGCTAAAAGTACTTTTGTTAAAGCACACCTGAATCCCGCTACAGCTGCGTACAGGGTATTCAAAGTAAATATCGGTTCTGCAGTTAAGATGATGAATATGTCTATTGAGAACGGTGTGTCAGCAGGTAACGGCGGAGCTATTATAAACTGGCATGTTCTTAATCTGATCGATGTGAATATCTCAAACAATCAGTGCACTGACTATGGCGGAGCAATATTCAATTACGGAAATCTTACTTTCAACCGTGTTACAATACATGACAATACTGCAGGTGAATACGGCGGCGCTCTTTACAGTCAGGGATTATATTCATCTCTTCAAAGCATTACAATGATAAACACGACAGTTTCCGGCAACACAGTAAATAACAACAGCGGGGGCGGTATTTTCCTGTTTGCTGCTGCGAACAGTCGCAATGTCACTATTGATTTTACCATGAACAGCTGTACGGTGGCTGAAAATACGACAGGAAGTTCTGCAGGTGATGGTTTGAACTGTATTACTGCTGAACCTTCAACCTATACTGCACTTGTAGATCTGGACATAAGAAATTCAGTATTCAACAATTCTTACAACTACAATGAGAACACTTCAAGCGGTGGGACTGTTAACCTTGTCAGATCATTTACTTTCAGCAGTGACGAAACGCTGCCGACTACAAATTCATATTACAACAGTGTGGATCCCATGCTCGAACCTCTTGCCGACAATGGTGGGCAGACCATGACTCACGCGACTCAATACGGCAGTAAAGTGATCAATTCTATACCCGAAGGAGGTACTGCTTATAACGGAGCCCCGCTTACCGATCAGAGAGGTGTGGGGATAAGCAGAGGAAGTAATAAAGATGCAGGTGCATACGAATTCGACCAGTTCGTTACTTTCTATCTTAACAGCAGGACCGGAGACGACGACACCGGGGACGGTTCTCAAAATTCACCGTGGGCAAATCTTTCAAAAGCATTAGGTTACTACTATGAAGGTGATATCGTTGATATGACAGGTACGTTTTACATGAGCGATGATCCTAATGTAAATGTGGCTGTAGCGAACGGTTATGTTTTAGGCCAGACGTCAGATAAAAATTATATTATCCGGGGTCAAGGTGCTGATCAGACTTTTCTAAAAGCGTGTCCGGACGGCCAGACAGCAGAATCAAGACTTTTCCTTATACTTGAAGATTCAAGCCTGGAATTGTATGATATTTCTCTACAGAACGGATACGACGGTGCAGGAGGATCTATACAGGCCAGAGGAGATCTTACCCTTGAAAGAGTTATGATAAACAACTGCTCTACTCCTGACTTCCAGAATGGTGGAGCTATCTATTTCGAAGGTGACCTGCTGAATATTTCATATTCTACGATATATTCCAACTACAGCTCAAATTTCGGTGGCGCGATGTATCTTGATGTGATGAACAAAGAGATCACGGTAAATCTGACGAATTCTACTTTTGCGCAAAATGCCGCGGAGAACGGTGGAGGCGTGATCTACGCCAGTGTTTACACAATAAGCGAAGCATACTCAAGTACACTGAACCTGAATATCAATGCTATCACTTCAGGCTATAACGAAGATCACAGCAATCAGGGAAGTTTTATAGTTTACGATACAAGCGGATTCAACTGTGATTACAATGTCAGTCTTCAAAATTCAGTTATAAACGATATCGGCAATAATGAGAGCGGTGTAGTAGTTATAGACAGAAATTGTACAGTTTGTAATGATGAGACGATCGGAATACTGGGTCAGTACAACCAGAATGTTGAAGATTGTCTGCTCGGTGAACTTTCCGACAACGGCGGCGGAATACTGACATTTCCGCTGATGGAAGGCAGTCCTGCTATAGATGCAATACCGATCGGAGCCGGTACAAGTGATTATAACGGTGCTCCATTGCTTGATCAGAGAGGTGTAGCGATAATAAACGGAAATAAAGATATGGGTGCTTACGAAGGATCGATCCCTTATTATCTGCCTTCTCCTGAGTGGTACAGTTATGAATGGGATGGAAATATTTACTGGATCTCATGGTGGCCGGTAGAAAGAGCTACAAATTATGCGATCTATTCCTCAACCGAGCCATATGGAACTTTTAACCTTGAGTGGACAAATGACTCTAATACATTCCACTGGGATAAATCAGTAGGGATCGATCCAAGGTGGTTCTTTACGGTAACAGCGATTGATACTTTAAGATCAAAAGGGATCCCGCAAACGATCGAAATTAAAAAGCCTTAAAATAAAAAAGCCCGGTTAAACCGGGCTTTTTCTTTACTCTAGATTAAATATCTTTGTCTCTGCCGATGCATAAACTATGTCTTCGCAGAGCAATTCTGCTTCAACCATAATAAGTTTTCTTTTATTCTCTACAACTTTTGCTTGAAGCGTGATCTCTACCTCTGTTGGAACAGGTTTTCTGAATTTCACTTTTATCTCAGCAGTAACACCTTTCAGTGTAATATTTCTACAGGCATAGATACTTACTTCATCTAGTAAGGTTGAAATTATTCCACCGTGAACAATGTTTTTCCAACCTTGAAAATTTTGGGGTATCTTTATCTTTGCAGTAGCTGAATTGTCATCGTTTACTTTAAAATTCCCATGTAACCCGATCTCATTCTGATCACCGCATACAAAACAATATTTATCATCTTCTATTTTCATAATTCCCTAGTGCGGGAAGACGTGGAAGCCTTACCCTACGAATACAACTTCCTTATCTTCTTTTCTTCCTGTAAATGTTTTTTCTTTGTGTGTTGTGAGACGCAAAGTGTTGCGTCTCTACATTACACTTTCCGCAAATTTGCGGACAATATCTTTATCATCCGATTTCTCAAGAACATTGCCGATCACTATATAATCAGCTCCTGCATCTACCAGCTTTTTTGCATATTCAGGTGTTCTTATACCTCCACCGACGATCAATGGAACACTTATCTGAGACTTAACGGCTGAGATAATTTCAGGAGAAACCGGATTTAATGCACCACTGCCTGCTTCAAGATAGATATATTTCATACCTATCATCTCACCAGCAAGAGCATGTGCTACAATATTTTCAATGTTGGACGAAGATAAAGGCTGTGTTTTACTGACCCTTTCCACTGATGTTCTATAGCCACACTCTATAAGTATATATCCTGTGGGTAGTACTTCAAGACCCATCTTTTTTACGAAAGGTGCCGCTCTCACATGATGCTCTATCAGATAATCAGGATTCCGTCCGCTTATCAAAGTAATGAAAAGAATACCATCAGCATTTGGAGTGACTTGTTTTGATGATCCCGGAAACAATATCAAAGGAACAGAAGTATTGTCTCTTATCTCCTGAGCTATGGAATGAATATCATTTTCAACAGGTTGACTGCTCCCGAAGAAAAAAGTATCAGTTCCCTGCTCTTCATATATAGATATCTTTTCTTTGATATCTTCAAATTTTATCTTATCCGGATCGATCAGAACGATCAAACCTGCTCTATTATTTTCTTTTTTCTTTAACAAAATCTAATCCTTTTACATTTGTCATCCTCGGACTTGATCCGGGGATCCATTTTCTTTGTATTTATGAGACGTGATAAATCAACGTCCCTACGGAAACCTTGAACCTTGGAAATTCCCTGTTATGCCTGTCCCGATTTATCGGGAGATATTTATCTTTTCCTTACTATATATCTCCTACCTTTGTAGATCGTATTTTTTGATAGATTATTGATCTTTTTGAAATCATCTTTCTTCATTTTAAATTTCTTACATATTCTATCAATTGAATCACCATTTCGAGCTTTGTAATATTCAAAATTATATCCCCTGAGATAGATCTCTGTTCCAGGATATAAATATTTTCTACTTGTTGATCTTGGATTCCATTTCTTTATGTCAGATATTGTGACTTTGAATAGCTTAGCTATCCTATCTAAATTATCATTTTTCCTTACCTTATACTTGATCCGGATGTATGATTTTGAATAATTTGAACTTGACGAATTTGAGCTGCTCTTTTGTGAACTTACATATTTATTAGGATCCTTTAAATACTTATCATAGGATGCAAAATAATCTTTTTCTTTGTTACTATCGATAGGAGAATCTTTTAAACCATGGTCTTTAGGATTGGAAAGTATTACTACCATTGCTAGAAAATCAGCCATATCTTCGGTATAAATATCCTTCAAGATCTCATTATCACTTAAACCATACTTGCCTTCGCTTAAGATGGTTGCAATTATTTGTAAAATTGAGCTCTTGGTATGTAATTTTTTAACATTTTTAATTACTAACGCTGTGGAAGCACCTACATCATCCCTTATCTTGCGATATATTTTCAAATTTTCCACCCTCCAGATACCTCCGTTGTTTCTACCATTGTAGTATGAGGTCATTATTGCGGGTACATAAAATAATATTTCGTCAAGATTTTCTTTTGAGAGTTGTTTACTTATAAAATTCTTATAGTTCAAAGATCTCATATAGATCTCTCTGGTACCTACTTTATCCGTAAGATATTCATTATAGGATTCATAAACATCTATAATAAAATCTTTTTTTGGTTTGATCTTGTACTTAGATAAAATTTCATTGGCTTTTTCTTCAAGGTAAACATATGATTTATTATTCTGTTTGACAGGGACAGTTTCTGATGCTTTTTCAATTACAAGTTCTTTATGTCCGTTACCGTTACTGTCTGCAAGGTTACTTTCCTCTGAAAACAAAGACTCATAAATACTAAAGATGTTAATCGCTGAACTTTTAATTTTTTCATCTGCAAATTTATCCCAGAATTCCTGAAGCATAACCTTGTCGGATACCTTTTTATCTCCATAAAGATATTCAAGATTTTCCAGAATATTACTGAAAACAACTTTTGAGATATCATAATCACCATTCTCATAATAATTTAAGACCTCAAAGAATTTTCTCTCGCAATTATCCTGAATTTCATCCTTGTAGATCTCTACGATTCTCTCATCCCGAAGCTCTTCTTCAATAATAAGCTCATCTGCGGTGAGGTAAATATCAATATTATCTATCTCGTTCCTTGTTGGCTCAGACTTTTTTACCGTGCTGATGCACGAGGATAATAATAGTAATGCCGTAATCAAAAAAATAAAGTTATTTTTCATAGTTTCCTTAAAAGTTTACTTTGATATTAATATACCCTTTGAAATTAAATATATTAGGGTTATTTAGCAACTGAAATATTTTGTTCGAACTCCCAATTAACCACTTCTGAATTCTAACTTCTAAATTCTAAATTAAATAATTGACTATACATAATACCTTATATACATTAATTCTCTATAATAATTGCAGGTGTAACAGCTCAATGAAAAAGAAATGTTTAATATTTTTCACAGTGGGGATCGGTGACTCTTTGATGGTAACACCTGTTCTGGAAAGTCTTAAGCAGTTCAAAGATGAGTATGAATTCTATGCTTTGTCAATGAGCTCTCCGATCAGAGATATTTTAGCTGTAAATAAATTATTTAATAAAATTCATTTCATTGATTTTTTAAACAAAGGAACTTTTAGTAGTTTCTCAGAAGTCTTGAAAATCAGAAAAGAAAAATACGATATTTCAATACTGGTTTTCCCTTCAAATCACTTTAAATACCAAATAGTACACTTTCTTCTCGGAGCAAAACAGAGATATTCCTTTGAATATCATGAAAGAACTTTTCCGGATTTATATTTTTTATCTCAAAACAGATTAGTTGAAGACAGAAATGTTCATGCAGTTGAGAATAACTATAAGCTATTTGAATATGCATTGAATAAAGAACTTGAAAGAACATCTCCGATGAAAATATCTATTGATGAAGATTCTTTGACGTTTGCAGATGAATTTATAGCAGATAATTCATTAAGCGAAAAGATCATAATTGGAATTCATGCAGGTAGTGATGTATTTAAAAATATGATAAAAAAACGCTGGGCGTATGAAAATTACGGATATTTACTGAAAAAATTCTCTTCTGAAAAGTTCCACTTTCTGATATTCGGAGGAAAGACCGAATATGAACTGAATGATAAAATTAAAGACTTCTCTCCAGATAATACAACTGTAATAAAAGGTACAAATTTCTTAAAATCCTGTGCATTGATAAATAAATGTAAATGCTTTATCAGTGGTGACACTGGTTTAATGCACACCGCTGCTGCATTACAGATCCCGTCTGTAAATATCTTTGGCCCGACCAACTCAACATATACTGAACCATATAAAGCAGAGCATATTGTAGTAAAAAAAGGTCACAGTTGTATCCCATGTTATGAATATTCAAGGATACCTTTGATATGTAACCAAACAGAAAAGTACAAATGCCTTAAAGATATCACAATAGATGAGGTTTATGAAATGATCATGAAATCGATAAAATAAATAATGTATGGGACGCCTTATAGTCGTCCCTTCTCTTATAAATGGAATCCTCCTGATATATCGGGAAGGATGATAGAAAAATAAGGAAGTCATATGAAAATATTAGTCTTGAATTGTGGAAGTTCATCTATAAAGTATCAGCTTTTCGACATGGTACAAAAAAAATGCATGGTGAAGGGTGATGTACAGAAAATTGGTCTCCTTGGGACATACATGCAGCAGAAAAACAACAAGGGTATAAAAATAAGAATTGATAAAGATATATCTGATCACCAGAAAGGTATTGAAGAGATATTAAGGCTCATAATAAATCCTGAATTCGGTGCTCTTGATTCGTATGATGAGATCAATGCTGTCGGCCACAGGGTTGTCCACGGTGGTGAAAAATTCAGAGATCATATTCTTCTAACCGATGATATAATTAAAAAAATTGAAGATCTGAACAATCTTGCACCATTACATAATCCTCAGAACCTGAAAGGAATAATTTCGGCAAAACAAGTACTACCGGATGTTCCTCAGGTCGCTGTTTTTGATACTGCTTTTCATCAGTCGATCCCTGCTTATTCATATATGTACCCGTTGCCATATTCCATCTATGTAAAAGATCAGGTTAGAAGGTACGGTTTTCACGGAACAAGCCACTATTTCGTTTCTAACAGAGCTTATGAAATGTTAGGAATTGATAAAAATAATTCGAAAGTAATCACCTGTCATTTGGGAAATGGGGCATCTATCGCTGCTATTAAGGATGGTAAATCTGTTGATACATCCATGGGAATGACACCGGTTGAAGGACTTATGATGGGAACAAGGATCGGTGATATTGATGCGGGAGCATTAATACACATTATGAATACAGAGGAAATCAACCTTTCTGATCTAAATACTATGATAAACAAGCAAAGTGGATTACTTGGAATTTCAGGAATTTCATCAGATATGAGAGATATCCATTCTGCAATAGCTAAGGGCGGAGACCGTGCAAAATTAGCTTATGACATGTTTATTTATAGAGTTAGGAAATATATAGGATCTTATACAGCAGTAATGAATGGTATAGATGCACTTATTTTCACTGGTGGAATTGGTGAGAATGACTGGGATGTTCGTAGCGATGTTTGTAAAGGATTCGACTATATCGGCTTGAAGATTGATGAGGATATGAACCATCAGAAACGTGAGATCGAAATTAACATAACACACTCAGATTCTAAAGTAAATGTAGTTGTAATCCCAACAAATGAAGAACTTGTAATCGCTGAAGAAACTTATAAATTATCGAAGTAAAAAAAGTCTCTGACTTTTTCAGGGATTAGAGACTAGGGTTTTAGGGGTTAGAGCGTTACTTATCCCTAACTTCTTGACCCTAGTCCCTATTAATTTCTTGACAAAGAAATAAAATTACCTTAATTTCGCACTTGCCAGGACCTGCACAATAACTGATCTGTGAACGGGTCAGGACCTAGCGGTAGCAGCCATACCGGAAATGTTATGTGTTGCAGGGATCCTGGCATTTTTTATTGTTTTATTTCTTTTGAAATAATAGTAATTTTATTCAATTTAAATTAAAGGGTCTTATATTATGGATCATATTTTCATAACTTGTGGTGATATCAACGGTGTGGGTAACGAACTTATCCTAAAGACACTAACTGATGATTTCTTAAGAACTGATTACATTTATACTGTCATTGGAAATAAAGATATTTTTACTAAAACAGCTGAACTGCTAAGCATTTCCTGTCCTCAGATTAATGATATTTCAGATATGTATGACGCTTCTGGATACAAAACTAATGTAATTAATTTTTTCAATATTGATATTCCAGGATTAGAACTCGATCTTGGTAAAGCAGAACCAAAAGCCGGAAAATTATCAGGGATGGCTATTATCAAAGGTGTTGAAATAGCTGCTCACTTCAAGGGTGCTTTGGTTACTGCACCGATAAATAAATATTCGCTTCATCTAGGAGGCTATGATTATCCCGGACATACTGAATTTATTGCTGAGTTACTAAATGAAAACGATTTTTTAATGATACTTGACGGTGATATCATCAGAGTTGCTTTGGTTACAACCCACCTTGCAATATCAGATGTTTCAAATAATATTACTCAGGAAAAAATTATAAATAAAGGTATGATCTTATATAAAACTCTGGTAGAAGACTATAACATAGAATACCCAAAGATAGTAGTTTGCTCATTAAATCCCCATGCTTCTGATAATGGATTGTTCGGAACTGAAGAAAAAGACATTATTGAACCTGGGGTGGAAAGATTGAATAAGAATATTGAGAAAGGAAAGTTTATAGGACCAATACCGTCTGATACAGCTTTTACAAAAAATAATGTAGATAGAACGGATGCATATCTTGTAATGTATCACGATCAGGGACTGATACCATTAAAATTATTATCATTTGGAAATGCAGTTAATTTTACAGCTGGATTATCTCTTGTTAGAACCTCACCCGATCACGGTACAGCTTATGATATAGCAGGAAAAGGAATAGTGGATATCAAAAGTTTCAAAAATGCCATGGATAAAGCTGTTTTTATCCTGGGTAACAGAAAAAATTAATTATTTATTCATGTGGTAATTTGAACATATCTTCACGTACTTTTATTTCATTTGCGATTTTAACTCTTATTTTATGATGCTTAGTGTAATCATCATTAAGTTTTGCAAGGAATCTGTCGAGTTTGTTTCTGTATTCAAGCTGGGATGAAACAGTAGTAAAGTTTAAATTGTTCTCTAACGCAATTGTGTTAACGTTATATTTGATCACGCCGAATTTTGTAGCAATAAAAACAATGTCAACCTTCTCTTTTCTTATCAAATTATATCCGATACTGACCAGTTTATTGTCATATTGAACATTTGTAGAATCTTTGTTTGCATGAACTTCTTCAAAATCAATTATACCCTCTTTATGGCAATAAAGAACATCCGCCATATTAGATTTCATTTTCATAGCCAATGGATAAGTTTCTTCGTTCTTTTCATAGGAGGCTATTTGTTTCAATAACTGATTTTTTATCACCATGTGCTTAAAATGAAATTTACTATCCTCATAGTTGATATGAGTATTTACTCCTATTAATATCTCTTCATGAAATACTGAAGCATCGTGAAGAATGGTTATATATACATCTCTCATTATATGTACCTCTTTAATGTATTTGAGTTATCAGTATTTATTGTTCTCGAAATAACAAACATTATATTTTAAATAATAATTTACTATTAAGCAATATTTTTATATCTTATTTTTGCATTTTGTTTTAATTGTAGCATCTATAAATGAAGGATAATAATGAAAGTATTTTATACTATAATAGTCGTGATGGCAGCTTTGTTTTTTATCTCATGTCAAAAAAAAGGATCAGATCAGTCCAATGATCATATGCTTAAAATAATTTCTTTGGCACCTAATATAACTGAAACATTGTTCATGTTAAATACTACAGATAATATTATCGGTGTCGGGGAATATTCCAACTATCCTGAAAGAGCAAAGAACATTCAGGTCGTATCAAGTATTTCTGATCTGAATCTTGAACTAATTCTAAAATTAGATCCTGATGTAGCATTTATTCTACCTTCACAGACAAAATTTCACGATCAATTAACAAAAATTGGGATAAGATGCATCATAGTTGATCAGAGATCTATCTCAAAGATCATAGCTTCATTTAAAACGATCGCTGAAGAGTTAAAAATTTATTCCAGGGCTGAAGTGATCACTGATTCTCTTTCTGGAATAATCGATAGTTTGAGATCAACTGTCAAATTTAATAAAACAATGCTGATATGTGTCGGCAGGGACTTAACCGGTGAGATCAATTCGGTTTATACAACAGGCAAAAATACATTTCTTGATGATATTATTACATTGCTGGGCTATGAAAATGCTATTGATACTGATATACCTTATCCTAAAATAAATGCTGAGACAATAATAAGTCTTGATCCGTATATCATTCTTGATCTATTAACACTTAAAAATAAAAATGATATTGAAACAGCTGTTAGATCATGGAATTCATTACATTCATTATCCGCAGTAAAAAATAACAGAGTGTATCTTTTTACTTCAGATTACACAACTATACCCGGACCACGAATATTTAAATTCATGCAGGAACTATCCGACTCTCTCAATAATTTAAAAAGTAGGAAAACAAAGAATTTCAAGGAATATTAGAATTGTTAAGAAGCAATTCACAAATTTTAACATTTTAACCGTTGAATAGGTCCTTTGTTGCAAATATAGGATCCGAAGTAAGATGAACTCCCAGTTTTCTCATACCAATTTCATCACCAGGTGACGGAATATGTGTCAAATGAACTTCACAACGTGTAAGTTCGTTAAGATATTTTATCGCTGTTTGAGCAGATGGATTATTTGTAGTACTTACTGTCAGTGCGATCAAAGTTTCTTCAAGGTCTAAACTGACTTCTTTACCATGGAGTAGATCTTTCTTCAAATATGAAATAGAATCAATTACATTTTCGGGTATCAAATGAATATTATCAGGTATTCCTGCTAGATGCTTCAAGGCATTTATTACCAAACTGGAGGATGCATGCATCAGTCTTGAATTTTTACCGGTGATTATGGTTCCGTCATCCAGTTCAATAGCAGCACCTGAGAATATACCGTCTTTCCCTTTTCCGGTTTCTTCTGCTTCTTTAGCTGCTTTCCTTGCCTCTACAAGAACCTTTCTATCCTCAACTTTTGCTCCAATATTATTCATAATAAGCATTGATCTTTCTAAAGTATCCTTATCTATAACTCCTAACGCATACTCACATGCTGATCTTAAATATCTTCTAATAATTTCATGATGTGATGCATATTGTGTAGCTTCATCATCAAATATACCGCTTCCTGCTCTGTTCACACCCATATCTGTTGGAGATTTATAAAATGCTTCTTTACCGGTGATCTTTTCAAGTATTCTTCTCAGCAGAGGAAATGCATCAATATCTCTATTGTAATTTACAGTTTTTTCATTGTAAGCTTCCAGATGGTGATGATCTATAAGATTAACATCCTTGAGGTCAACTGTTGCTGCTTCGTAAGCAATATTGACTTTATGCTTCAATGGTAAATTCCAGATAGGGAATGTTTCAAACTTTGCATATCCGGCATTTACTCCTCTCTTATATTCATGGTACAACTGAGACAAGCATGTAGCTAATTTCCCGCTTCCAGGTCCGGGTCCGGTAACTATCACTATAGGTTTAGATGTTTCTATAAAAGGATTAGCACCGTAACCTTCATCACTTACAATTAGATCAACATCTGTTGGGTAACCTTTTGTGAACTGATGTGTGTAAACTTTAACACCCCTTCTTTCCAGCTTTGTTTTAAAAGCTCTTGCAGACGGTTGCTCTTCATATCTTGTAATGACAACAGAATTAATATTTATTCCCCAGGATTTAAAATCATCGATCGTTTTCATTGCATCTCTTTCATAAGTAATACCAAAATCAGCTCTGATCTTCTTTCTTTCGATATCTCCGGCATAGATACACATAATAACATCAATTTTATCCGCAAGTTTTTGCAATAACCTCATTTTTACGTTTGGATCAAACCCTGGAAGGACTCTTGATGCATGGTAATCAAACAATAATTTTCCACCGAATTCCAGATATAATTTATCGTTGAATTTGTTTACTCTTTGAAAAATTTCCTGTGTTTGCTCTTCCAGATATTTTTCGTTGTCAAAACCCTTTTTCATGCTCACTCCTAGTAGGTATAAAGATATTTATTAAATAAACTGCCTGATAATAGTAGTTTTAAATTTATAGTAAGACTTTCAAATTATCAATAAAAAACCCCGAATATTCGGGGTTTTTTAATTTTTCAATTTCATTTGTGATTAAAACTTGATCGCAGTTGAGATCGAGATCGTTTTTATTGTTTCACCATCATCTTCTACGTCAAGATCTCCATTCATATCCTCAAAAGTATACCTGTAATCAAATATGATCGATGTTCCTTCATTAATATTGTAGCCTATACTGTATCCCATTATCGTACTTGGTGTTCTCCACTCAGACAGATCAACAACATTATTCTGCATATAATATGCTTTGGCTAATGATATCTTTGGTATTAAATTCTCATTTATAGCAAACTCTCCCCTCAAAGATTTTACTTCATAATCATCCTTGGTTATCGGATATTCTCCTTTTAAGTCCTGATAATCCGCTTTTAAAGTAAACCAGTCCCATGCATTGAAATGCAATCCGACAAAGAATCCATCAAGTGCTGGGGTATCTTTAAGAGTTTGTGATTTGGTAATGAATGTACTTCCGTTGTAAGTTGCTCTCTCCATTTCGTAAGTCGGATTGAAGAATCCGAATAAGAATTCACCGTCAGTATGTCTGTATTCAGCAGAGAACATGAATGGACCCGCTTTAACTCTGAATGCAGGAGCTGAATAACCCCATCCGTAATCCTGTATCTGAGCAAATTGACCATAGACATCTATATTCATAAAATCATTTTTAAATATCGGATATCCAATATCAAAACCCCAAATTGCAACACTTTTTGATGAATCAGCATAACTTGGAAGATCAGACTTTTTTAATGAATCGATAATATTATAGTAAACCAGTGAATCAGCAAGATCAGCATTCATGTTTATTGAATAATAATCCCAATCAGTAACATATCTATCATCTTCAGGATACATATCTATCTCATTCGGATAATCATCATCGTCATTATCTCTTAATCCATTAAGCTGGTTCAAGTCTGTTGCGTAAGTTGCACCAATTGCAAGGTCTCCCCACACTTTGTAAAATGCTCTGGCTCCGAAAAGCATACCCGGTTTTTCTGTGAATAATTCTTTGTAGTTGTTAACAAGAACCTCACCACCGAATTTTTCACCTTCGAAAGAAAGTTCCATACCGAGTCTTTTATAAGCAGGATATTCGATCATGTTTGAATAACCGTCAACAACTATATTATATCCCAGGTAAGTATAATCCAATCCACCTAACCTAATGTAGAACGGATCACCTTTTTTAGCCCATCTCACATAATATATTTTGTCCATGTAGTCTTCAACTTCGTCCCAGTCCTCACTACGGATATTTCCTTCTTCGTCTATTAGAAGCTGAGCATCCAGTCCGAATCCGAATTTTCCGATAGGAACATCAAATCTAAATCCGATCTGCTGGTAATTCTTTCCATCAATGCTGATACCGCCAATTATTGCAGTTCCTGATACTCCGGTATCATCTGTATTGCTGGTCGGTGGTGCAGAAGTTTCCTCGTCCTGAGCAAACGCTAAACATAACATCATTGTTAAGAGCACTATTAAAATTTTCTTCATAAAATACCTCCATTATTTTTTAGGATGCAATTCAAATTCTGCTTTAATTGATTCTAAGATAAGGCTATAATTAACATTTGTCAATGCTTTGAGGCTTTATCAGGTACAAATATTTCATTTTATTATCGACTAAATTAGAAAATTAAGTTATAAATATTTATTAAGTTTCTGCATATTTAGGTATCTCAATTATGAATTTAGAACCTTTTCCTAATTCACTTTCAACTGAAATATCTCCGTTATTCAACTGCATGAACTCCTTGCTTAATATGAGCCCCAGACCGGTACCTTTCTCATTTGCAGTACCTTCTGTGCTTAAATTGCTGCCGGCAGAGAAAATCTTATCTAAATTCTCCTTTGCTATTCCCATACCGCTATCAACAACAGATAATAAAATTGCATCGTCAGTTTCTTTTGTAAAAAATTGTATTTCTCCTCCCGGAAAAGTAAATTTTACAGCATTTGAAAGGACATTCCTTATTACCGTATCAAGAAGGTTAACATCCGCATATGCTTTCAAATTTATATCAATCAAATTATCCACTTTGATGTTCTTATTTTCGATATTAACATTTAATACATCAATGTTCTGGTTAATTAAATTATTAAGATCTACCTCTTCAGCATTGATTTTTATAAGTCCGGACTGAGTCTTTGCCCATTCAAAAAGATTATTCATTAACTTTGTGACCCTAGTTGATGATTCAAGGATCATCTGAATATATTTTCTCATTTTGTCTTCGGATATACTGCCATAATAACTGTTGATCAGTTCAGAAGTCGTTTGTATTGCAGAAAAAGGATTTAACAGATCGTGATGAATTATTCTAAAAAGTTTATCTTTTGTTTCATTTATTTTTGATAACTCTTCGTTTTTTAGCCTGTATATTTCAAATTCTTTCTCTTTCTTTTCTGTTTCATATTTTGTCTGCATTTCAATTAACTTTTGATTAGAATCTTCTGAAAATATTTTATCACTTAATTCAGAATATTTCTTAAAATATTCCAAGGCTTTTTGAAATGAATTCGATTTTTCATACGCTTCTGAAATTACATGATAAAAGTGGAGAAGGTGATTTTTCGAATTTATAAGAGTAGCAATGCTTATTCCGTCTCTGGCTTTTTCTATAGCTTGATTTATATTTCCTGCTTCAAGATAATGAGTACTTAGATTTGAAAGAGCTGTTGCAATCCCTTTCTTATCGTTAAGATTCTTACTTATTTGATAGGACTGATTAAATGATTTTAGAGACCTGTCATTATCGTTAAGTTTTTTGTAAACTATCCCTATATTATTCAAAGCTCTTGAAATTGCAGGCTTATTATCGGTCTCTTTATCGATTTTCAGCGACATTAAAAAATAGTCCAGAGCTTGTTTAGGATCATTCAGATTATTATACACCAAACCTATATTGTTATAAGAAGTGGATATACTAGTAAGATCGTCCGTATCCATTTTTAGTTCAAGAGATCTGTTATAATATTCCAGAGCTTTAGTAAAATTTCTTAATCTGAATAAAACTATTCCAACATTATTTAACGCAAAAGATATCCCCTTTTTATCATTTGACTTTTCTGCTTCTTTCAATGATCTGAGAAAATACATCTGAGCTGTTTCATAATCGCATATATGAAAATAAGTTTTTCCAAGAATATTGTCAGCTTCTATTTTACCTTTGGTATAGTTGATCTGGTCGGACAGATTTAAAATTTTTTTCCCGCTTTCTATAACTTTATAAAAATTGGCTGACAAAATATTTTCCTGTGAATTTTCCTTTAAATCCGCAATCATTTTATCAATTTTATTTGGATCGATATTATTGGTCATTATACATCTTTATATTTTAGTTAATTCCCAAATTTATCAAACATCTAACTTTATATAATATACGATCACTAAGGATCAAAAACAAATGTATCTTATCATAAAAAAATCTTCAGTTATAATAATTTCTTTCCAATATTAAAGTTTGACAATAATATCAAAGGGAATTACCTTCTTTGTACAAAATTAAGAGAATATGACCATGATCGAAAATATAGTAAGAGCAGTAATAATCAATGATAATAAAATTTTGGTGGTTAAAAGAAGGGGAAAGAATAATACTTTTCTACCGGGAGGTCATATAGAGCATTTTGAATCTGTACCTGTGGCTTTGATCAGAGAGATCAATGAGGAGATCGGGATGGATTGTGAAGTAAATGAATTTCTTGGTTGTATAGAGAATTCCTTTCCAGACGATAATGGGGACCTGTGTCATGAGATCGGACTTTATTTCAATGTAAAACTTTTAAATTATTCCCAAATTGTAATCTCAAATGAGGATCATCTTGAATTTTTCTGGAGTGAAATTGATAAATTGGAAGATATAAATTTGCAACCATCTTCCGTTTTAGATATTATTTACAGTAAAAATAATTCTACCACAAAATTTTTGACGAACATAAAATGAAAAGATCTGAAATGAAACATACCGATCTGACTACAGGAAGTATTTGGAAAAATCTTATAACACTTTCTATTCCTATCATGCTAGCGAATCTGATGCAGACCTTCTATAACCTGACTGATACTTTCTGGCTTGGGAAACTGGAAGGCGGAAGGAATGCGGTTGCAGTTGTTGGAATGTCTTTCCCGCTTGTATTTTTTATTTCATCATTTGGAATTGGATTTTCCATTGCAGGGACATCTTTAAGTTCACAATACAAAGGTGCAGGAAAAATTAATGAGATCAAAAAAATATTCGCTCAGTACATTATACTGTTACTTGCGTTCACAATCGTTTTTTTATTCAGCAGCTTTTTTCTGATAGATGAGATATTAAATCTTATAAACACTCCCGATCATATCATGAATGATGCTGTGATCTATCTTTCCTATATAATGCCGGGAATGATATTCATGTTCATTGGTATGCTCTATCAGAGTTTCTCACACGGATTTGGAGATACAGTATCACCTATGAAAATACAACTTATCGCGGTAAGTATCAATATTATGCTGGACCCGATCTTGATTTTCGGGATAGGTTTTATACCCTCGATGGGAATAAGAGGGGCTGCAATTGCAACATTATTCTCGAGATTTATTGCTGCAGCGATCGGAATAGTTTTCATTTTTAAAAAATTACACATGATCGTTCCAAAATTCAATGAGATCATTCCTGATAAAGAAATTATGATAAAGATAATCAAAGTCAGTCTTCCATCCTCAATAGGTATGTCGATGACAAGTTTCGGTTTCGTTTTCCTGCAGGGATTTGTTAATTCATATGACACGGTCATAATGTCAGCTCATACTATCGGGAATAGAGTTACAAGTCTTTTCATGATGCCGGCAATGGGTCTAAGTCAGGCACTTGCTTCAGTGGTAGGACAATGCCTTGGAGCAAAGAAGATAGAACGGGCTAAAAAAAGTATTAAAACAACATTCATTGCTATCTTTGCATTTTTAGCGCCGATCAATATACTAATATTCATCTTCGGAGGATATTTTATCCAGTTCTTTGTCAACGACCCTGAAGTTATTTCCAAAGGCATCAGAATGTTCAAGATATTAAGTGTTGCATCTTTCTCATTCAGCATAATTCATGTATTTATGGGAACATTTAACGGAGCAGGATATACAAAATATGTAATGACGTTTAATACGGCCCGTTTATGGATATTCAGAATACCTTTAGTATATCTGCTATCAGGTATCTTTCTTGAGAATTCATTCCTAAACAAGGGTCTAATCGGAAGAATATTGGATCTGTTAGCTTTTCCTTTGAAAGAACATCCATGGGAAGCTCTTTGGTGGTCAATGATAATAAGTAACTTTATTACACTCTTCTTTGCATATCTTCTATACAAGAGAGGCAAGTGGGAAAAGGGAACAATACATAATTTCTAAAATAAAAAAAGGTAAGACATCACATCTTACCTTTTCTACTTAATTTTACAAGAAATTTATTTACATGCCTCGTTTACTTTTTCCAACCAAAAACCTGCCTGAGTTTTTGTGGACATATCCTTTTCTGCTCTTACAAGAAAATTCTTCGCTTCACTACACCTGTCCAATTTACATAAAGCAATACCTTTTTCTAGATTAGCCGAAGCTAAATTTTTACTTTTAGTAACTTTCAGTGCAAGATCAGCATATTTAAGAGCACTCGTACTTTTATCAAGAAGATTATATGCCTGAGCAGTTCTTACGTAAAGAAGATCAATAGATTTATATCCTTCTTTATATTTTATCCCTTTCTCAAAATATGTTATTGCCTCTGCAAGAAGATCGTTCTTTGTTTTTCCTTTTGGAGGTTTCATATCCATTAGTGTGGCACCTATTGCATCATAAAGTTTTGGATCTTCTGGTGTACTTTTCAATGCTTTCTTAAAATATGATAATGCTTTATCCTTATTATAAAGCTTGTCCATACTTATAATTCCCGCAAGATAATATGCTTTTTCAGGTTTATAATAATTTGCCATCTCCAAATAATATTTTACTGCACCTGCAGGATTTGAATTTTTTAAAGAAGCAGCTCTTCTATAGAGCAACTTACCTTTTTCCTCAGCATCTATAACAAGATTGATCCACTTATCCAAATCTCCATTTCTTCCTAATGAAATCAACACATCAGCAATTTGATAATTAACCTGCTGAAAATCAGATTTGATTTTTGTGACTTCAATAAATTTATCATAAGCCGACTGGTAATCTTTTGCTTTTTTAAATGCTATACCTTCATTAAATAGAGCCAGATGCTTGGACTTGGCACTCTGCTCACATTCCTGGATCTTCTTCTTGATCTGGCTTGCATCTTCCCAAATCTCAGTATAATCCCCGTAGAGTTCATCATACTGGGTCTTTGAAATGTCAGGCTTTGACATTTTATTTTTTACTTCGTTGAACTGATCAAGCTTAGCCTGGTACTCTTTTTTCAATTCATCACATTTATTGTCAGTATTACCTTCTCCATAAAGGAAAGAGCTAATAAGGATCATTAACGATAATATTATTATATTTTGATTTTTCATATATCTCCTTTCATAATTCCTTTTGTTACACAAGTTTTCAACCCTACTTATCCATTAAAAGTTCTATTACAAGACTGGCCTGCATATTCGCCACTATAGAAACTTTCGCTGAACATAAACCTTCTTCCTCTGAAGATTCACCATCTCCGCAAAAATAAAGAGAACCAATTTTTTTTACTGACAGTTTCTCATTTTTACCTAATCCCCCTATACCGTTTCCGCTTACTATCGGTCTTGAGGGGAATTTTGATGACCATTCTTCTATTAACCACTGCTTTGATTCTGCTTTGTCAAATGCCTCTATCAGTATATCTACATCACCAAAGACCCCGGAAATATCACTTCTTTCCAATTTTTTGTCAAATACTTTTATTTTACACTCAGAATTTATCTCTTTCAGCCTATCAGAGAGAACTTCTACCTTCTTTTTACCAATATCTTTCAGGAAGTAATATTGCCTGTTCAGATTTGATTTCTCGACAACATCAAAATCGGCAATCACTAGATCTTTGACACCTGCTCTGACTAAGGATACCGCAGCATTTGATCCCAACCCTCCGCAACCAGCAATTCCAACAGAGGCTTTTGACAGAACTTCTGTCATTCCTGGGACATTCCTTGTGTAAATTTCGTTCATAGATCCTACCTGTACAGGCAGATATACGAAGTATTTGATTCTACCTTTACTTTGAATTTTACGTTCGCTTCAACGATGAATGTATCGTTCGGACCATATTCTTTCCATTGGTCTTCATCCGGTAAAAGAACAACCAACTTACCACTTACAACTGTCATGAACTCTTTAGAACTTGTACCGAATTCATAATCTCCCTGAGCCATAACACCAATTGTGGCAGGACCTTCAGGGGTATCAAAAGCTATCGATTTCACTTTACCTTCAAAATATTCGTTTGTTTTGAACATCTAACCTCCACTCATCAAATGGACCACCTTCACATCTGAATTTTCAGGTACTAGGTAAGTTCCATACTGATCTTTTCTAATTAACTCACCATTCACTTTAACGATCAACATCGGAAACGTGTACTTCATGATCTTCAATAATTCTGTGATCGTCAGGCCGTCGTTCCACTCGACAACATTATCATTAACGGTAATTTTACTCATTTTATTTTACTAAATTTATCGGCAGGTATGAATTTCATACCTGCCTCATTAATATTTACTGGTGCTTACTTAACACTTCAACGACTTCTGGAAGATCCATACCAAGATCTTTCATATGTGCCAAAGTAGGTACTCCATTATCTGTCCAGCCTCTTCTCTTGTATACAGCATCTAAAAGCTGCTCATATCGATCTTCTCTGTATCTTCTTGTGATAGCAATTTTTTCCTCAGTGGTTTTTCCTTCAGGGTCGATACCGATATTTTCTTTCATCTGCTTGTCATATTGTTCTGCAAGAGATTCATATTCAGGAACTGTTACAGGTCCTGCTGCTCTGTAAGGTTGAGCATCATGCTTTCTCAAGCCGTAACCTCTTCTGATATTGAAAGTTCTCTGATAGTTATACACTCTCTCGGACTGACGTATCATTTCATGTTTATCAATGTTCTGACCTGTCACGGCATTGTAGATAGTTATATAGTTATCTACGTGCTCAGGTACTTTTGCAGGTTCATCTGTTTGAGCATTATTTTCAGGCTCAACATCGTTCCATGGAAGCTTACACAGACCCATTAGTCCGAACCATGTTCTGAACATTGGAAAATAATGAAGTGCTTCAGCTTTATCTTCAAAAGTAGGGATATGATTGTTTACCATGTCCATAAATATCAACCATGCTTCATCATGCTGAGGACCTTTGTTTGTCATCGCATATCCACCCTGCTGTGCCAATGATTCTTTAGACACATACTGCGAATATTCAAGGCCTTTATTTTCCATACCAATATCCTGCATGAACTTAGGATCAGCACCGAAATTCTCTGCAAAATATTTTTTCATTCCTCTTACACCAAGACCTACGATCTTACCAAATCCCTCACCTCTTGCCATTTGGTGAATTAATTCTAAAGATGATTCAATATTACCGAAACTTAAGTCCATTCCTCCAGTATGAGCTGTTGTAATAAGACCTTTTTCAAAACATTCCATTGCAAATGCCGTCATTGTACCGAAGGAAATTGTATCGATTCCGTAAGTGTCACAGTAGAAATTTAATTCGATAACAGTCTCAGGATCAAAAATACCCATATTAGAACCAACTCCTGCTGCAGTTTCATATTCAGGTCCGTCAACGATAACTTTATCACCTTTGTAAGGTCCTGATTTTAATTCGAAATTATCGACAGCTTTTGCACAGTTCATTGTACAACCGATCCAACATCCGTCATTCATACCTTGGGTGAAATAAGAATTCCAAACTCTGGAATGAAGATTGTCGGCGTCTTTATGAGAACCGTACTGGAAGTTGTTTGTTGGAAGCAGATTATAATCATTCATGATATTTACAAGGTGAGCAGTACCTTCCTGCTTCATTCTACACTGGTGAGGATCAAGTTCTTTCATCTCTTTTGCAAATCTGGCACCTCTTTCTTTTATCGGTTCCATATCAGCAACATGATTTGGATCGGCTGTAACTCCTGCTGCCTTAACAACTACTGCTTTGATCTTTTTATTTCTCAAGATAGTTCCGATACCACCTCTACCGGCCTGCTTAAGACGAACGTTCTTTCTTTTTATATCATACCAGCTGAAGTTCAACATACCGATCATTGTATGCTCTGCTGCCATTCCTGCTGAAATAACTGAGATGTTCTTCATATCTCTTGGAGCATCAGAATCGGAATACATTTCAGTAAGCTGCTCTGCCAGAATATGGCTGTCCATTGCTTCAGCAGGAGCTTCTTCGATAGTTATCTTACCCTTAGTTCCGTCTATTACGATAATTACGTCATTTTTTGCCTTTCCCTGAAGTTCAAGTGCATCAAATCCGGCAAATTTTAAGAATGGTCCAAAATATCCACCTACGTTACTGTCTATAACTATATCTGTCATCGGAGAAATTGCAACTACAAGTGATTTTCCTGCACCTGCATATTGAGTAATCCCTGCAATAGGGCCCGGAGAAATAACGATCTCATTTTCAGGATCATCCCATTTTGTTTCCGGTTTTGTGGCATCCCATAACATTTTAAGTCCGTATCCTTTTCCACCAATGAATTTCTCTTTCATTGACTGGGGAACTTCTTTTTCTTTGATCGTATTATCATCCAGATTGATGTATAATGTTTTGTCAGAATACCCTCTATAAAGTTCTTTCACCTTGAAATCGAACTCTTTAAGCAGGATATGTTTGGCTTTCATTTCCGCTACGTTCATCTTTTTTACTCCCGTGTTTATACTAATAATTAATCTTTAAATTGTATACGTAACCCAGCAAAAAAAGATAAGTAACAAGTCTATGTGAGTCAAGATAATATTATAAAAAAAAAGGACGTTATTTCCACATAAACGCTAATAAATTTCTTATTTCACTTGTTTTTTTATTTCTCTTTTATTATATTTGAAGCCTTATTTGACGAGGTAGGTGTAAATTATGAAATTTAGGACTGTAATTACATCCCTGGCCATGTTTCTTCTGTTACTTGGTTGTGTGTCCTCAGCAGTGGGCACCAAAGAAGATGGAAATGGTCTGAGAGAAAAGGTCGGTCTGGTTTCATTGAGATTTTACACAGCCGACTCAAAGGGAGTTGAAAATCAGTACCGTGTATATAACACAAAATTCAATAAGAATGCTGTGGATTATATCTGGTACGAGCTCCTTGTTGAAAATAGAACTATGAAGAATTCTACCCTGTTGCTTAAAGAACAATGGTACGACGGTAAAAGTTTACTTTTGAGTTCCGAAGAAAAAACATTAAGTCTTCCTGTTGGAAAAAAGCATCTTGAGTATTCAGCCGGTATCAGTCAAAACTGGGGTAACGGAACCTACTTGGTTAGGTTATATCAGGACAGTCTAAAACTTGCTGAAAAAGAATTTACAATTTATTAATTAAGATAAAAGGAGCCTATCATGGCTAAGAAACAAGTCTACGGTTTGAAAGCAACAAGAGGTATTTGCTCTGTGTGTGGCGAGCAGATCCAGCATATTAAGATCATCAAACCTTTCATTGGTGACAAAAAGCATTACAAATTTAATGATAATGTGGTCAAAGTTTGCAAATGTCCAAGCAAAACACTTGATTCGTATCTAAAATAGAAAAAAGTGTCCGGACGGACACTTTTTTTTTAACATGAAAACATAAAGGGGAGGAAGTATGAAAACTACTTCGATCAAAAAGATCTGGCGTGAAGGTAAGGACTTGATCGATTCCGATATCCTTATCTCCGGATGGGTAAGAACGTCCCGAACGTCTAAAACATTTGGTTTCATTGAACTTAACGATGGAACTTTCTTTAAAAATATACAGATAGTCTTTGATGAAAATTTGAATAATTTCAATGAACTGGCCAAGATATCTATCGGATCTTCTCTTATAATCAATGGAAAACTTGTTGAATCTCCCGGAGACAAACAACCGTTCGAGATCCATGCGACAAATATTGAAATTGCAGGCTTATGTGAACCTGACTTTCCTCTTCAGAAAAAAAGACACGGTAATGAATATTTAAGAACAATTGCTCATTTAAGACCTAGAACAAACTTATTTTCAGCTGTTTTCAGGGTCAGAAGCCTTATCGCTTATGCTATTCATAAATTTTTTAACGAAAGCGGATTTGTTTATGTGCATACTCCGATCATTACTTCAAGTGATGCTGAGGGAGCCGGTGAGATGTTCAGAGTTTCTACTTTGGACCCTGAAAAATTACCTAGAACTGATAAAGGTGAAGTTGATTATTCTAAAGATTTTTTCGGTAAATCTACGAACCTAACAGTAAGTGGTCAGCTTGCAGTTGAGAACTTCTGTGCAGCATTGAGAAATGTATATACTTTCGGCCCTACTTTCAGAGCAGAGAAATCTTATACTCAAACTCATGCATCTGAATTCTGGATGGTCGAACCTGAAATGGCATTTTCTGATCTGAACGATGATATGGACCTGGCAGAAGATCTTATGAAATATATTATTTCCTACCTGCTTGAAAATGCTCCTGAGGAGATGGCTTTTTTCAACCAGTGGGTAGATAAGACCCTTATGGACAGATTAACAAATCTCAGAGATTCAAAATTTGAAAGAATTACATATACTGAAGCTATCGAGCATCTCGAAAAAGCTGATAAAAAGTTTGAATTCAAACCTGAATGGGGTAAAGACCTTCAGACAGAGCATGAAAGATATCTTACTGAAGAAGTATACAGTAAACCTATCTTTGTAACTGATTATCCAAAGGATATCAAAGCTTTCTACATGAGAATGAACGACGATAACAAGACAGTTGCGGCTATGGACCTTCTTGTTCCGGGTGTTGGTGAGATCATCGGTGGTAGTCAGAGAGAGGAAAGATACGACCTTCTTTTAAAAAGGATAGAAGATATGGGGCTTGAGAAAGAAGAGTATTGGTGGTATTTAGACCTGAGAAGATTCGGAACGAACAAGCATTGCGGATTCGGTCTTGGATTCGAAAGAACTGTCATGTATATGACAGGTGTTGAGAACATTAGGGACGTGATCCCTTTCCCGAGAACACCAAAAAATGCAGAATTTTAACGGATTATTTTGTAGGGGACACCTAACAGTTGTCCCCTCTTAAAAAAACGAAATAAATAACAAAGGAATTAAGTCATGTTAAAAAAGATCAATCATATCGGTATCGCAGTAAAGAACCTTAAAGAAGCTGCAGAGAAATACGTTGGTATTACAAATATCACTGACTATAAAACTGAATACGTTGAAGGTCAGGATGTTGATGTTGCAATGTTTAAAGTCGGTGAAAGTCAGATCGAATTACTTCAGGGTAGAACTGAAAATTCTCCGATATCAAAATACCTTGAGAATAATAGGGAAGGGTTACATCATGTTGCTTACGAAGTTGAAGATGTTGAAAAAGCTTTAGCCGTTCTTAAAGAAAAAGGTTACAGACTTATAGATGAAACTCCAAGAATTGGAGCAGGTGGTCATAAGATCGCTTTCATACATCCAAAATCAACCGGTGGTGTGCTGACAGAGTTGATCCAAGTATAGATTTATCATCTCAAAGAGGCACAGAGATCACAAAGAGTTTATGTACGGGACGCAGGAATGCGTCCTTTTTATATCTGATAAACAATACCTCCGTGACTTAGTGTCTCCGTGAGAAATAAAATTTTTATCTTTTTTTATTATTAATTTTCGTTGCACTAAGAACCATCTTGAGTTAAATTATTGTTTCACAGGGAAATATTTTAGACAATTTGGAGTATATTATGGTAGATCTTCTGAAGAAAGCGGATATATTTAAAGACTGTAAAGAAAATCTTTTAAAGCAGATCAGTGCTTTCACCAGCGTTGAATCTATTGTTCCCGGCCAGGTTCTTTTAAAAGAGGATGATGAGACAGATTATGATCTTTTCATAGTTGTTTCAGGAAGAGTTCAGATCTATGTATCTTCTAAATTCTTTGCTGATGATCTTGAAGAGAATAAAACTATTTATACTATCAATCCGGGCGACAACTTTGGTGAGATGTCTTGTATCATCAAAAAGAGAAGAAGTGCATCTGCGAAAGCTATCACTGAAGGACAGATCCTAAGAATTGACGGAAATAAACTTACAACATTATTCGAAAATAATAATGAAGCCGGTTACAATATCCTTAAGAAATTATATGCTTCTCTGTATGAAAGGATCCAGAATTCGAATTTTATGCTAAGGAATTATTTGATATGATCTATATTACTTATTAATAATGATTTACAACATTTATATTTACGTGCTTACAACAATATAGAAACAAATCAATAAAAAAAGGGCTTAATTTTAGCCCTTTTATATGTTTTATATATTTCATATTACTTATTTTTTAAATAATGCTTTATGATTTCAATTAAAGCTACAACTTTATTATTATTTAATTCGTAATCTTTGTAGTACTTCCCTGAAAGTCTAACTTTTTTAATACCACTTTCAGATAAAATACTTAATATTTTATTCACTTCAGAATCTGTCAAAAGTAAATCTATCGATTCATATACATTTTTATCGACATCAGTTTTTTTATCATAAGATTTAAAATTGAACTCGATTTTATCGCCTTGACTGCCTAGTATTATAGCTTTTGTAAAAAATATCCAATCACTACCAACATATTTAAAAACTATTCTTAAAGCTCTATTTTCAATTTCATAAATTTCAATTGGTGTCTTTGCAAATATTCCAAAAAAATATTTATGCCTAATGAAACTGACATCATTAAATTTATCTTGTACAATATATAACTGCTCACCTTCCTTATTTGTCATTGGTTTATAACCTGAAGGTATTGTAGCACAGCCATTGAAAACAATAACTAAAAAACTTAGTATTAACAAAATTAAAGATAATCTTTTCATTTTTAACTCCAATCGAATATATTTTTTTCTTAATATGTCATAATTATTAAGCAATGTCAAATTATATTATATCTTTTCAATCATTCGTTTCTGTTCTTCACTTTCAACAATTATAGTCAGTCCTTTCTTTTCTTCTTGTACAATATGCTGTTTTTCTGTATAACCGCGTTTTTGTCCCTTAGTCTTCAGAAAGAATATAATCGCTGTTATATCGCCTGACTTAATCTTTTCAAGAAGTTGACTTTCCACTATATCAATAAGCATTTCTTCCGGCTCGACTTCTTCTATAGCCTGTTTGAATTCCAGATCTGATTTTATCCAATTGTAATATGTCCCGCGATCAATTCCGACTGCTTCAGCTGTCTTTGTAATATTGCCGTAAGTTCCTGCAAATACCTGAATGAATGCTTTCTTTTTTTGTGATAATTTGTTCAATTTAGTTGAATTGTCCTTCTGTTCTTTCTTCATAATTTTATCCTTATATTTCATTTAAAATATTTATTAGTGCATTGCATTCTGCTTCAGGTCGGGTCTGATTGCCTTCATATTCCATAATTCCCGCCCTTTCTTCAAAGAGTTCCCTGTCAAGATCAGACAGATCATTGATAATTGATTTAATTACTTCAATGCTCCCTTTCTTTAGTTCATAAAGTTTAAGAAGATCATTCATATCTTTAAAATCTGAATAATTTATTTCGTTGGCTTTCTTCAATGCTAAATAATCAAAGCATTCAGGTCTTGTCTTACAATGAATATATATGTCATTTTCTGCTTTCTTCCCTGCCTTGTCATTGTCAAAAGCTACAATAATTCTTTTATCAGGATATTCTTTCAATATCTTTTCATACATTCGATAATTTAAACCTGACAATATTATAAAATTGCTTAAGCCTGTCAATTGATAAAAAGAAAGTCCGTCAAGAATCGCTTCAAATATATATAATTCTTTCTTATTAAGATCGCCCTTAAAATAATCCTGCTTTCTGTTATGTAATTTGAAGAACCGCCTTTTCTTGTCAAAGTTCCGACTTGTAAAATAAACAGGTTTCTTGTTTTCAAATGCTGTAAAGATCAGGCAAGGAATATAAAATATAAAATATGCTTCTTTATTCTTCCCAAAGTCAAACAGTCCCGACCTTGTTAATTCTTCAATGCTGAAATTATTCTTTAGTTTTTCACTTATCATATTCGGGTCTTTAATGCTTTTGATTTTTAATTCTTTTATGATCTGATCTTTAAACCCTCGACCTTTCAAATATTTATATCCTTCTGAAGTCATGGACAAGGAAGAAAAAAAGAACTGATATATTTCTTTTGTCTTATCTGTTAATATTTCAGGTGCTTCCTTTCGCTTGTAAAGTGCTTTCTTTCGCGTTCTTACTGTTTTAGTTGTAATGTCCCCGCCAAGATATTGAACTGCTTCCTTGAATGATATATTAAGGGTCTTTTCAATGAATGATATTATATCGCCGTGTTCGTTACAAGCAAAGCAATGATATGTATTATCAGGATATATAAAAAAGTTCCCTGACCTATTATCTGAATGAAAGGGACAAAGTCCCGACAACTTGCCACCGGATTGCCTTAATGAGTTCCCTGTTATACTTTCGTATATTGTCGATAAAGAACTATTATATTTGATTGCTTCAATATCTATCATAATACTTGTTGCATTCTGTCAATTTCAGCTTGTAATTCTTCATCTGTCATTTGTTCAGCTCTTTCGCTTTCTTCAATAATTTTTTTATGTTTTTCACTTAGCTTTAAATTGGTTTCTATATGCTGTTTATTGCCGTATTCTTCAAACATTTGTCTTTCTGCATACCATTGAGAAACTTTAATGTCCCCTTGCCTTATAGCTTCGACAATATTAAACCGAACAAGGTCGCGAATATCTTCCTTTTGTTCTTCCAAACAATCAGTAAGATTATATTTTTTTATATACTTGTCTAAAGTATTTCTACAAACCTTCAGTTCTTTAGCGATCAATGTTTTAATTCCTAAATTGAAATTTATCGCATCTTCAAGCTGTGATTTACTTATAGTGTTCATTTGTACATTTTTTTTATTCATAATCATCTTCTTTATTTAGTGTTATAATGTTAACATATTTGTATTTTTACGGTAAAATCAAAAAAGATAACATATAAGAAGACTTTCCGTATTTTGATAAGTTTTTTAACCTTTTAACTTTATAAATCATTCTTTAATCCTATATTAAGCCAAAACAAAACATTCTTCCCGCCCCTGTAATTGTCGAAATCCTTTTCAGCTAACTTTTTAGTAAGCATATTTTTAGAAATACGGGATTTTATTCCGCTTTCTTCTAACCAATTTGTAAAACTCTTATATAAATCCTTAGAATTACATTCAAGACCTTCAGCAATGTTGCAACAATCAGTTATAAATTGCTGTATAATATCCATTTCGTTTTTATATTCAGCCGTTGCGTTGGTTATTTCTTCAGGAATAGGTTCAAGACCTTCTTTCTTCCATAGTTTTAAACCCTCTAAAATCCAATTGAATATGCCTGAAAGTTCATTCTTCAGTTTGCTTTGAAGTTCCCTGTCAATCTTATCTTTAGGAACAGTATAAAGGAAGGGAATAAGCTTAATTCTTCGCCAAATACCAAGATCAGAACCTTTTATCATAGGTTTATGATTGCCGTAAATCCATAGCTTGTGAGTAGCTTTAAACTCTGCCGTTTTTTCGTATAGTTCCCGACCTGTCAAAGTGTCCCCACCGGTCAAGTCTTTGATTATGCTTTCTGAAAGGTGTCCGTTTTCTTCAGTTTCATTAGCTACTGTAAACCGCTTGTTTTTCAATCGTATTATTTCGCGTTGTGAAGATTCATTATTGTTCTTATTGTATAACAAAGCCGTCAAAGGTATTTTTATACCAAAGTCCCCAAAGATATGAAGCAAAGTTTCAATGAAAACAGATTTTCCATTTTGTCCACTTCCGTATAAAAAAAACAAACATTGCTCTTGAACTTCAGCAGTCAGGGAATAACCAACTGCCTTATTTATATAATGTATAAGATCACTGTTATCTAAAAATATATCATTTAAAAAGCTTATCCATGTCGGACAGGATTTTTCAGGCAAATAGTCAAAGGGAAGGGAATAGTTAAAATATTCTTCTTTGCAGTGCTGTTTGAACTGCATTTTCTTAATGTCAAAAGTTCCGTTCTGTAAATTTATTAGATCGCTGTTAAGATTAAAACCTATTCTATTATTTAGAACTGCTGAAGCTTCAAAATGTCCCTTCCAAGTCTTTGCATTCTCAAGATCAATAGCAATCTTAATAATTCGATTCTGTCTGTCCCTTTCCGGTTCTTCCATTGCCCTGATCTTTAAATCCTTAGCAAAGTCAAGCAAGGAAGCTTTATGTTCTTCGACCTGATCGAGTTCCCAAAATTTACCATTCCACTTATACCAATGATCTGTTCTATAATTATAAACATACTCTGAGTTTATCCATTTAAGCCATGCTTCAGCCGTTGCCTTGTCAGTTGCTTTGTTGTCAGATAATAATGAATATATATCTACATTATCTCGACTTATATTAAAGGCTTCAGGTTTTTGTTTTGCCCTTTGATTAGTGTCGGGTCGCCAAGCTTCTAATATCATTATATTGCCTGACCTTTAGGACAGTTCTGAAAATACAATTCTGCTGTTTTGTCAAGCTGTTCTTCTGATCTTATTGGATTTCTAAGAAGGTAATTATTCAGGTCTTCAATTTTGTAATAAACCTTGCGACCATTTGGTTTTGAGTAAGGAATAACATTATACATATTATATTTATATAATGTCGACTTTGAAACTCCAAGATATTCTTGTGTTTCCTTGAATGTGAAATGAGTCTTTTTTGTTTTTTCGATTGTCGAATGTTTTTCTTGTTCTAACATTTTACCACCTTTTTGATTTATTAATGTTTATTAAAAGGTAAAATGCTTTTCAGGGCAGAAAAAAACATAGGTTATAGGTCAAAACTAAGTTAAGTAGCTACAATAAATGGCAATATTTATAAAATAAGGCAGAATAGGGCAGGATTTAGCTATTAAATGTAGGGTCTACTTAAATTTGCATTTTTTGTTTATTTATGTCTGAGTATTGTATCTTTAACAATGTACTATTATATGTTTCTTGCACATAAGTTCCTAATGTACGATATGCACATTTTTCTATAGATTTTTCTTTTGTGAACTTGTCGTAATATACTTCTAGTTTGTTCTTTGTCGAATCTCTATGGTATGTTGTTGTATATTTAAACATTGAATATTTACTTTTTCCTACATCTCTGTAACGTATCCATTTTCTAAGAACAGAATCTTTACTTTTATCAATCTCTAATGTCATGTCCTTAAAATCTTTACTTTGATCTCTTGCAAATTCAAAAGCTTCTAGATCAGGTTCAAATCTGAGTAATAGTGATTTCATGCAATCTTCATTTTCTTTACATTGCTCTTTATAGTTATTATCACATTGTTCACAATCATAATATTTGGTTTTCTTAAATATTTCATACCTTGCTAACTTTTTTTTGATTTTTACAATCCTATTCTTTAGATAAATAATCTTTTCTTGATTATTTAATTGAGAATATCCATAAGGATCATAAGTACAATATGAGATATATTCTTCAAGTGAAAAATAAAGAGGACACTTAGATTCTTCTTTCAAATATTCATCAATTGCATTATTCCTTATAATAAAGTCTAGCTCTTCCTTATAAGATTTTTCAGTCTCAAAATTTTTTTGTGATTTAGGAATATCTTTCCTATGAAGAATTCTATTTCTGAAAAATTCATAATTTCTTATCTGATAAGTCTTCTCTTTTGTATATTTATATTTTCTTTCTGCAATAGCTTTGATTTCATCTTCAGTCCATTTATTTGTAAGTTTTTCATTTCTTTTTCTAACATCTTTTTCAAATGTTTCATATTTAAGGTTGTTCCCTTTTTTGTATGTTTCAAAATGATCATTTGCTAATATGCTTATCTCTTCTTCTGTGAATTTTACTTTAAGATAATCATTATCTTTTTTTACTTGTTCGATGAAATAATCAATATCTTTTTTCATTCTTGCCCGCCTTTGTTTTAAATGTCAATTTCAGGTAGTTTGTCAATCGCCTGATCTTTCTTCTTATCAATTAGTTTAGCATATATCTGAGTTGTTTTAAGATCGCGATGTCCTAAAAGCTTTGATACTGTAAATATATCAATATCATTTGTAAGGGACAAGGTCGCGAAAGTATGTCTTGAACTATGGAAGGTAATATTCTTATTTATTTCTGCTCTCTTTACCCACTCTTTTAAATGCCTTTCAACTTGTGAATAATGCATAAAATTAAAAACATAATCACTTACAACTGTTTTCTTTTGCTTATCAATGATCTTTAATGCTGAAGAACTTAATTTCATTCTTTCATTCTGCCCTGTTTTCTTTTGTTTAAATTCAATATAACCTTCTTTTATATCTGAATATTTCAACTTCTTTACATCTGAAAATCTAAGTCCTGCAAAACAACAAAATATAAAACCATTACAAGAGTTTATATTTGTCTTTTCGGTTTTTGCCAAGATTTGTATTTCTTCTAAACTAAAAAATTCCCGCTTTGATTGTTCACCTTTCAAGCTAATATTATTTGCAGGATTTTCTTGAATAAGTTTTTCTTTAACTGCTTTATTCAAAACAATTTTGAGTTTTGCAAAATAAGATACTGCTGAATTTGGTTTGATCTCTTTTTTTAAATATTCAGCAAAGTTATTACATAACTTATGATCTATTTCATCAAACCTTATTGAATCTCTTTTTATAAACATTTTAAATCTTTTAAGACTTCCCTTGAAAACAGAATCTTTACAATTCTTAGAAAAATAATCAATAAAATCCTTGTCTTGAACTTCTTTAAGATTGAAGCCTGTTTTTTGTTCGATCAGTTCAAGTTGTTTTTTATTCCTTAAAGCTTCGATTAGTCTAAGCTTTTCTTTGTCAGAAGGAAGGGAAGAAATTGAGCCGTCCAAATGTAAAGATTTATCTAAATATTCAAGTTGTCGATTCTTCTTATAATAGTAATCTAAATAAACTGTATATCCGATTAGTTCCTTATCCTTATCATATTTTACTCTTGCCCTGATCTTAATTTTATCAGAATGAGAATTAAGCTTTTTGATCAGATCAAATATTTTAGGTTTCTTTTTATTCATTGCTTTACCTGTATAATTTACAACAATATAACAACAAATTTAAGATATTTCAAACAATATTTAATAAATCTTATTGAAAACTAAATAGATTATTTAGCCTTATATAATGACTTTTAATGAACTTTAATAAATTTAGTGCAAACTTTATGCTAAGAAATTATTTAATATAGTGGATATTGTGGTATAGATGTGAAAAAGACCCTGAGAACAGGGTCTTTTTTTTACTGTTGCCATGCTGAGTTAAGCATTCAGAAAACCTTGGACATTGCCCCGATCAATCGGAACGTGTTGGATATTGGATGTTCAAATCGTTTTGGGGACGAAAAGAAATCGTCCCCTACGGAATTATCAATTGTCAATTATATCCGACAGGATATTCTCATCTTCTTCCGCGACCTGTCCCATGACCTCTTTCACATTATCACTGAACAATTTGCTCATCAGTCCGATATTCATTTTTGAAATGAAAACATCCCCGTTCTTCTTTTCATAAACAGCCATCCTGCAAGGCATAATAGCAGAAATGAACATATCATCTTCTTTGCTTAAAATATCATTCGTATGCTGAGCATGACACAATTCCATTACCTTAACTCTGGCAGCATCTTCAAAACCTGCTTTCTGCATCCTTTTCTCCATGTCATAGATCTTTGCAACAGCCCATCCGTTATCAGCAGCACTTTTCTCGATCATTCTGACTGTCTCAGAATAATCGAGCTTACTTTTGAAGGTTTCTATCATCATACCGGGAAATGATCGCATTACGACAATAAAAGTCAGGATGACTCCAAAAAGAACGCCAATTATAATGAACAATATATTTTTCATAATATTCCCTCAGTTATTCATGTTTTATATCCTTTAAGTTACATTATAATTAACTTGAAATGAAGTATTTTTTTCACTATCTTTTGAACTCTGTTTGTAAGGAACAAAATATTAATATCAATAGTATAATCCATCGAAAATGATTTAGGGTTAAATTATAGCTGAATGATCAAAATTGAATTAAAACATATTTTTCTACTGCTGGTAATTTCGATATCGCTGTTATTTGCACAGGAAAAAACTGTCAGATTGACAGCATCGGCAAAAGAAGTTCTTTCAACCGATATCTTTGAACTCGAAATTACATTGGAGAATTTTGGTGGTAACGCTTCAATGGAGCAACCTGATTTTGATAAAGACCTTCAATTGGTGAACGGACCTTTTCAGTCACACAGTACTTCAATAGTTAACGGAAGATCGACAAGCTCTATTACTTTAACATATCAATTCACACCTAAAAAGACAGGAAATATCACTATCCCTCCCATCACTATAATTGAAGATGGTAAAAGATACAGGTCAAATAAGGTCATCATTAAAGTTTTTGACTCTCCAAAGAATATGACAGGAACATCTGCACAGGATATGTTCATTACAACTGAGATAAGTAACAGATCTCCTTATGTGGGTGAGATGCTTAAAGTTGATTATGTTCTATACATAAAAGACGGTGTCAGTATCCGAATGCCGTCATTGACCGAAGAACCCAAGATGACAGGTTTTGTAAAGGAGAATGTTGAATACTCCCAACAGAAAAGTAAATCTCTGGTCCAAAGGATCTACGAAGGGCAAAAATATAATACATTACCGATTAAAACGTATTGGATAACACCAACTGCTTCCGGAGAATACGAACTTAATCCTCTGATAATAAGTGTTCCGGTAGAAGAAAAGAAAAAGAAAAAACGTAGATCAATGTTCGATGATCCTTTTTTTAATGACGACCTGTTCTCAGGTTTTACCAACTTCAAAGATAGAGCTGTAAGATCAAAGAATATTAAAATAAGTGTTAATGAATTACCAGCTACAAATAAGCCTGACAGTTATAGCGGAGGTGTCGGTAGTTTTAAACTTAGATCAACAATTGACAATGATTCCGTTGATGTTAATGAAGCCATTACACTTAAAATTACTATTTCAGGAACAGGTAATTTCAGGGATATCACGAATATTAAACCTGATATACCATCAGATTTTGAAGTATACGATCCGAAAAGTGAGATTATTCTAGATAAAGATTCAAAAACTGACGGAAGGGTCGTTTTTGAATATATCCTTGTTCCAAGAGCTCCGGGTAAACATGTTATCAAAGGGGTCGAATTCACATACTTCGATTCTAAAAAGAAAAAATATCAGACACTCACTGACAAAGATTATAGTATAACCGTGACCGGAAGCGCGAACGGCAAATTTGTTTCATCTGCAGGTTACTCAAGAAAAGAGATCGAAGTACTCGCTAAAGACATTCGATATATCAAAAAAACAGGTAACAAATTCTATAGAACAGATCAACTACCAACTTCATTTTTTAATTTCTTTATTTACCTGATCATTGCAATACTATTACCTCTTTTAACTTATGCTTTGAACTCAGTATTCTCAAAGAAAAGAGCTGATGTTTCAGGTAATAGAAAAAGGAAAGCTGCCAATTTTGCAAAGAAAAGACTTAAAATTGCTTCATCTTACCTAGGAGAAAATGATCATATTGGTTTTTATAAGTCAATAGAGGAAGCCCTGTATAAATTCCTGGCTGATAAATTCAACCTTTCTCATGCAGGTATCGTTTTCGATGATATTAAAGCTGAATTAGAAAGAAGGAACATAAAAGAAGAACTGATAAATGAACTTCAAACTATATTAAATAAAACATCAAGCATTCAATTTTCTCCTGAGAAACCTAATGTTGATGAAATGACAACTGACATTGAAAGAACAAGTGATCTGATAATGGATCTGAGCGTAAACCTAAAATAGAATTAATATGAAATTTATACTGACCGTAATATTGACCGTTTTTATCTCACTTCAAGCATCACCCGTGACCAATTATGATCAGGCAAATGCGGAATATGAGAAGGGTGACTTTCATAAGGCTATTGAATTGTATAATTCCGTTATAAACTCAGGTTATGAGAATGGGGAGATATATTACAATCTCGGTAATTCATACTACCATACGGGAGATATTGTAAATACAATTGTAAGTTATGAAAGAGCTATGAAATTCATACCGGCAGATGAAGATCTTTTAGATAACTTAAAAATAGTAAAACTGTCTTTGATCGATAAAGAGGAAGCAGAGAAACCTGAACCTTTCTTTAATGTTGTCGGTAAGTTAAAAAATCTATTTAATATTTATTCTGTCAGATATTATTTTATACTTAACCTGCTCCTGATATCAGTTCTGTTTTCTCTTGCAATAATATTCAAATACTCTTTACTGGCAAAGATCGTCAACATTGTTAATCTTGTATTGTTGGTCGTATTTTTATTCCTTGGATACATTTATTATGATATTCATTTGGAATTAAGTAAGAAATTCGCAGTAGTTGACCGTAATATCATTTCTGTTCTTTCATCACCGGATGAGAATGTGAACAGTAAAGAGCTTTTCTTTTTACATCTGGGTACAAAAGTTGAGTTGCTAAGATCCAATAACGATTGGTTTGAAATAAGTTTGTCCGGAGATAAAAAGGGCTGGGTAAAAAAAGAATCTGTTGTAGAGATATGAAAAAAGACCGGTTTAAACCGGCCTTTTTTTCATTTTATTAGGAGCATTTTCTCACTCAGCTTATTATTATCTGTTTCAAGTAGATAATAATAAACACCGCTGTTCAAATTACCCGCATTATACTTCATTAAATGCATACCTTTATTCAAGTATTGATTTATCAGTTCATTAACGATCTGACCTCTTGAATTGTATACTGATAATTTAACATTTGATCCTTTCTCAAGAAAGAATTTAATGTCTGTTGTCGGATTGAACGGATTAGGATAATTTTTATATAATTTTGTTGTATTCGGTGTATTCTCAGATAAGTTTTCAATTCCTGAATAAATACCGCTGATAAGAATATTGTCGATCCACGCACAGTCGCTGTAACCACTTATCCCGGCATCTTTTTTATAGGACCACGACAGGTCATGTATACCCGGTTCCACGTCATAATCAAATTTATACCACCCTATACTTCCACTCCACTTTGATCTTTCAATTCCGTCAATGTAAAAATATAAAAAATCATAATTCGGTTCTGAAGAAATTTTTCTATAGAAGCTTATATTCCCGTTATCTCCGAATTCATATTGAAGCTTCATTGTAGAAGTCTGATTATCAGTGATCGAACCAGATCTGGATGAATAATTTCCACTGTACACTTCATTATCATCAATGATCCAGCTAGAACCTGTCATTTGCCAGTCATTGTTCGTAAAATCACCTGTCTCAAAACTTTCTGTTAAACCTGCGATAACAGTTAATGGATATTCAATTAAAAAACCATTATCATCAGATATTTTAAGTGTAAAATCTAAAAATGAAGATAAAGGAATTGATGTATCAAAACTGCAATTCACTGTTACATCCACGAATTCACCCTGTGAAATTAGATAACTGTATCCTGGATCGGTGATCACAACAGGAAAACCTGTATCTTGAGTCAGATTTATCAAAACATTATCAAGATCTGCATTTCCACTGTTCATTATCCTGAAACTTATATCTTTGGAATCTCCCGGATCGATCATTTCCCCATCGATCGAATGACTGATATTAAGGTCTGGTGAATTTACCAACAAATAGAATTTTGAATTATATGATCTTTTTGTGAAATTATCAGTGATTTGTGAGATAAATTCTATTTTCTCCTGATCAGGAGTATTACTGTCGATCTGAAAATTTATACAATCGGAAATACTTACAGAATCACCTGTAGAAATACTGCCAAAATACTCCTCTTGATCTATGAAACTGATATATTGGCTCTCAGTAGAAATACTCAAATTAACATCAGAACTGTTTTCTATTCCGATATTCTTGAGTTCGAATTGACAGAACGCAGACCCTCCGAAAGTACTTGTACTGATCGTATAGTTATTAATTTTTACATACGGACCATCAAGGACAATGACCGGAGTTATGAACTGATCTGTTTCAAGATTGAAACCGGAAACTGTTATAGTCACCTCGCCTTCTGTGAAAGTATGCTCAATATTTACATTCCCATTTTCATCTGTTAGTCCTGTAAAGTTTATTCCATCCTGATATAATGTAACTCTTGCACCTTCAACAGGTTCTGAAGAGGACAATATAGTTGTTGTGTAATTTTCTGCGAGGAGTGTAGAATTCGTACAGACTATCGGTTTCGGAGTGTCTGTTCTTAACTGCAACGAAGCATCTCCGAATACTGTCCATGTTTCTATCGTAGCTAAAGTGGATACATCAGTTGGTGCTTCTGCTAAAGTAAGATGTGCCGCATTAACTGTTAATGCGCCAAAAGTTGTTCTCTGTTCGGTGGTAGTTGTTCCAGATCCGGGATTACGCAAATAATCATAACCTCCGATCAGAATATCATAAAAATAATCCTGACCTCTCATCGGTGGTAACCATGGTTGACTTATTGTTGAGAACCATCCAACAACAGCTCCACCATTCTCATTTTTCAACCATGCTTCTGCAAAACAATCGCTGCTGTATGATAAATGACCGACTAAACAGGCTACTGAAATAACGAACGGTAACTTACTTCCATTTGTAAGATTACTGACACCCGTATTGTTAAAACTCGGATTTGACCACGACTGATAATATCCATGTCCGGTATAATTTACAGCTGATAGTCCAGAATTGATAAAACCGGTAATATCAGTACCGTTATCTCCGGCGGATTGATAACAGGTATTCACTTCATTATAAGTTGATGAAAGTAATTTATTATTCTTTATTATCTCATTATGCAGCTCATCACTTTCGCCGTCATCACCCATACCGTCACCTTCATTCGATGCATTTACCAGTCCTTTTTTATACCATGTTCCATCAGATTCAGGATTTTTTTCATAGTTTATCGCCTTATTTATCTGTGTTAACAATTGTTCTTCGCTTTGAACAGAAAATCTGCCGATAATTACGTCCTGGTATTCGTCTCTTCCCGAAACGTGACCTAGCACCGGATCTTCGCATCCATCAGATGATGTTACTGAGTAATACTCGAATCTTGACTTTAAATTTGCCCAGTCTCCCACTAGCTGAACATATAGAATATTAGGATTTGCATCGTAAGCATTCTTTACAGTTTCAGTTGCATCAAGATCAGTACCATTTGGAACTTGTAAAGTATTTACAGTAAAACCTTTTTCACGTTTCCATTTAATGTATGGTTCTAATGCTGCTGATCCACCGTTCTGATCAGTATAAATGATCAACATCTCACCATCATCAGCTAATCTTAAAGCTTTCTTTTCATTATAATTAATGAATAATGATCTGTAAATAGAATTCATTTCAGGTTCTACAGCATTTGTCGTTCTGTTTAACGGATTTAAAGGTTTTTCATCACTGTAAACCAGATCCACTTTAATATTTTTAAAGACTCTTAGAATATTTTTTTCTGAATTATACTGAAATGGTTGAATTACTACACTTGTCCCTCTAACATTTCTTATTATGAATGGATCAACAGAATAAGCTAATTTTTCCGGATACCATTCATCTTTGATAGATTCTTGAGATATTTTATAAGGAATAGTACTTATATTCTGACTTCTGGTTAAAATTCCTCTGGAAGGTAAAAGTGGATAATCCAACGAAATATCTTCATATTCACTATAATTTACCTCTAAAATAACGTTTCTTTGATCTTCAAGTTGTACTGCTTTACTTACATATGGTAATTCTGCAAAACCTTTATCATTTGTAACTACTTTACCGTCATAGTTTATCTTAGTAAAAGTATTTTCACCCTTTTCAACGTTCTCTAGGCTATAGTCCCCTATAATAAAATCCAATTGCATTTTTTCTGAAGAGATACGGCTATATTGAACATCAAATCCGTTTCCGGTATTTGCAACAACTGAATACCATGTCACAAGTACAAGCATGATAGTTATAATTCTTTTCATAATATCCCTAATTTTTATTTATTTTGGAGAAAACTATGTATGTTTAACTTCTTTGTCAATGGCATAAGTCATAAATATTTCAATAAAAAAAGCCGACTGAAAAGCCGGCTTTTATATAATAACAATGTTCAATTATTTTGTTGCGTTAGTAGCTACGATATAATAGAACAGTTTTGCCTGATCAGCTGCCACTGTGTACTGGTTTGTACCAACTGAAGCAGCTAAAGTAAATGTTCCATAAGGA
>JAFGVM010000052.1 GCA_016937995.1 Candidatus Delongbacteria bacterium | reverse complement strand
TAACTCTAAAAATAAAAATATGAACTTATATAATCAAATCTTAATGAGTTACAACGATTTTAGCACCCACTTTTTGACCATTAACCCCAAAAATACTACTATCGTTGTATGCAAAAATAGGTTTTTTAAACAGAATCTGTTTTCCCTCTTTAGGATAATCTAAATAAGATTTATAAATGATCTTTTTTGTTTTCATATCTTTGTTCACTATTGATAATATTTGTCCCCAAAGAAGACTACTTTCCTCTCTTTTAAATGTTGTCATCTCCATAATTAGAGTAGAATCGTTCAACTCATATATCTCTTGCGGTCGCGTTATCTCATCGAATTCTATAATTTTCGTCGAAATATATGCACCGTTTTTTAGGAATTTCTTTATTTTTATAAGATTATCTAAGATACACAAAGTATCATTTTCAAAATAGAAAGTATTGAAAAATTCTATTTCCTCAGGTCCCATTCCTGTAATAGAAATATTATTCTTAAATTTTCCATTTTTATCAAAAACTCTGATCGATCCTGATTTTTCATCCCTAATAAAAACATTTCCTTCATTATCAACCTTTGTAGCATTCCAGGTAAGCGTAAATGTTCTGGTAGTATCTGCACCTTCAGGATAACCTTCAATAGTATAAAGCTTTGTAAGTTTGACTGTTTTTTGCGGGATATCGGTTTCTTTTTTTGTGCAGCCGACAGCTAACAGCACTGCCGATAAAATGACCAAATATTTAATTATTTTCACCCTCTTTACTCCAACTTCTAATAAATATATTTCTAATACACTCTAATTGTAAACCTGAAACTTTATTTATACAAGAGTAAATTCGATTTTTTTGTTGACAATCGTGTGACAATTGAGTATATTATCGTTAGAAAGTACAAAAAGGAGTCAGCTATGAAGTTCGTAAGCGCAAGAGATTTCAGGACAAAACCGAAAGATATCTGGAAAGACCTTTCGGACGAAAATACAATAACAATAACTCTAAACGGCAAGCCTGTGGCTATAATGCTGTCAACCGACCCTGAAAATTATGAAAAATCTCTGGATATTTTGAGAAAAGTGAAAGCGGAACAGGCGGTTATGTCAATTCAGGAAGGATCTGTCAGAAGAGGCCTTAATAAAATGACAGAGGAAGAAATCGAGGCTGAAATAAAAGCGGCAAGAGCGAACCGATGAAGATAGTTCTCGATACAAATGTTCTCATCTTCGGACTTTTAAATCCTGATGGGATACCTGGATTTATAGTCAGGCTGGTAGCTTCCGGTTATATTGAATTGATCTATGACTACAGAATTATTACAGAATATTTGAATGTGATGTCCAGACCGAAATTTCATTTTGATCCCGAAAATATATCCGACCTGATCGAGCAGATAAAGGCTAATGGCTTACATGCATCGCCTTTTCCTTTGAATATATCAATTCCCGATGCAGAAGATTTGAAATTTCTTGAAGCAGCGGTAAGTTCCGGCACACAATATCTGGTTTCAGGTAATCTTAAACATTTTCCTGCTCCAAAATTTAAAGGAGTAAAGATAATCAGTCCTTCAGAGTTTTTTGAAATTATCGCCAAATAGGAAATCAACAAATCAACAAGTCTACTTTACGATTTTGCACCTAAATCATAAAATACACTTTCTAAAACTCTCTCTTTCCGAACAAATCCATCGACCTTGAAAGGGAGACCCACACTGAAGGAACGACGGCGAATAACATTATCAAATTCACCCATATCATGCTTATGCCAGAATCGGATATTCCTTCGAGAAGCGGTTTGAGCGCAAAAGCCAGGATTATTATAATCATCGTAAAGTAGAGATTATATCTGTCGTGCTCGAACTTAGACCAGAAGTACAGGTAAACCGAAGAAATAATCACCGACATCAGTATCCCGAAGATGAGACCCGCGACAATCCCGCTCACCGGAGTATGTATCTCTATCACAATTTTCCTTAAGGCGAGATCAACCTTAGTCGAATCATAAATGACCTTTTTCGTGTTCGCCCAGACCGAAACGCCGATCGCAGCAAGCGTGAACAGATCAGTTATGATCGCCGCTGTAAAAAAACGCGATGTCACGATTATTTCTTTTTCAACAGGCATGGCCGCGTTGATCCTGTCGTGCCTGCTCGAAGATACAGTAGAATTGAACTTCAACAGCGCAAAATAAACCGAGAGCACTAGCCCAATCGCATAGGCCGAAAAATGTCCCTGGAGTATTATCACAGGCGCAATAAGTAATGCTATAACAACTGCTCCAAAGTACTTGTCCGCCCAGAATATCAGGTATAAGTTGGATTTAATTATGTGCTTCATTTTAGCGTCCTGTTGTTTTTTAATAGGTAGATAGAAGCTCGGATTGAAATTATTACTGACACAATAATAGTCAGCAACAACATAGCATTTTCCGTATAAGGATAATACTCCGACTTTAAGAGAAATGTTTTTTCACACAATGTATCTGCCGAGTGTTTTAATTGCTGAATAACAATTATGATTATAGTCGGGGAAAAAATATATAGAATACTGTTCTGGTTGAATAATTGAGTACTTTTTTTACGCATAACATAAAGAATTGAACCTAGAATGATCATACTGACTGAAAGTAGAGATATATAAAGTCTATAATCTCTGATTATCTTAATAAATCTCTCTTTTTGCTCTCCTGTTACATTATCGACATTCTTAATGACATGCAGATATAGGTAAGTAAATTGAAGATTTCTCATAAGGATTTCAAAAGTAATGACGGAAAGAATTAATATAACTGCAAACCAGCCTGTGCGTATCCATTCAGACTGATCCGATCTAAAATATAGCTTTATTATCAAATGTCCTACTACAGCAGTAACTAATACTATTAATGCACTTAAGAAGAATTCATGTAAGTTATATTCAAAGAATGTTATATAAAAATATTCGTAGATCATGCGTAGTAATTGAAAGTTTATTAATCCTATAATAATTATACCGGCAATAATTGAACTTTTTAATTTTTTGGTAAAATAATAGATAGGAAGGATAAAATATACAGCAGGAACAATAACCATCATTATCTTCAACATTCCGGGCAAAAAGAAAAAGCTCTGAGCTACTGACAATGTGCTTCCGTTAATCGCCGAAAAAACAAAGTTTGACATCCATGCCGCAGGTATAGCTGTCAGGCTTAATATTACTACCGTCAAATATTTACTGAATACATAAATATTTTTGCTGACCGGCATCGTCATTATCATTGAATCTGAACTGTGCTTCTGCTCTTCTCTTAGAAGTTCGAATATTAGCAGACATGGTGAAAGAAGAGCTATCATAAAATTACGAACATGATCCGGCATATCTACATACGGTATTAACGAGACTACTGACACCAGAACAAATGCCATGAGCGGGACCGACCACAATCTGTTTCCAAGTACCTTCAAGTCTGCCATAATTAGATTTTTCATTTTACTTTCCTCCTTCCGTTAAAAACTTTTTGGAGTAATGGAATGAGACTAACAGCATGGGAATAAATACGATGATGTGGGCTATGAACCAGGCTCCGTCAATTTCTATTCTGGGGCTGTTACCCGATAATATTATCTCAACGATATAGACACTCAACAGTAATGATATCTCTATTGCTAAAAAGAAAAGAGGAAGAAAGATCAATACGGCATTTCTGATCATATCTTTAATATTTCCTCTTTTCCATACGAAGATAAGAACACCAAGCAACACTATTGATGAAATTCCGTTAAGTAGCAAATAACTCATCTGATCACTCAACTGGCTGATCCGGTAAGAGCTTGCTAAAATATCTGATGCACTCTCTTGATTTAAGTACATCCTTTTAAAACCGGGTAGCATGAAATTGTAAAGTAATGACTGATTGATAGTATCCACAATTGTTGGTATTAAAGCAAATAAGGTTACAGGCAAAACTGAAAATACTGGTAAGATCAATACTTTTTCTAGTGTGACACCTGACCCTTTATCTTTAAAATAGATTATTATCATAGCCAGAACACTTATGATAAATAGAGCGGATATAATAAAGATATTCTTATAAATACCGTCCCTAAATGGAGGGAGTTTTATTAATACTGTTCCGAATAGCGTTGCAAGACCTGCAATCCAGATAATTGTACCGAAGAATGCTGTTTTAGCAGATTTGGACTTGAAAAATAATGGTATTGCGAGCAGAGATAATGTAATTATTACTGTTATATTTACTATCAACACGGTAGTTACATCATTATAATTAATTTTTTGGAAAGTGCCGACAGAAATCAGGTAAACCGTATTAGTAATAAAACCGATGCCAAGAAATATTAATACTGTTACATACTTCTCGAGTACGAGTGAAAAAGAACTGCAGGGAAGTGATCCGATCTCATTATGAAGCCTTTTGTTCTCTGAATAATGCATCAGGATGTAACTAAGCACTACAAATATAATAGGTATTATGGCTGTGTTGATAAACATTATACTATCATTGTAATCTTTGAGAAATAACGCGCTGATTATTGTTAATACGAACACTCCAAGCGGGACCGACCACAATCTGTTTCCAAGTACCTTCAAGTCTGCCATAATTAGATTTTTCATTTTACTTACCTCCTCGCTTTTACTTGTTCTGCATATAGACCATCATCTGCTCGAGGGTCGGTTTTTCGACTACTATCTCAAATTGCGAGAATACGCTTTGTTTTTCGACATTGCAGAGGGCTTCGAACCCGAAACGGTTCTCTTTCATTCCAAGT
>JAFGVM010000051.1 GCA_016937995.1 Candidatus Delongbacteria bacterium | reverse complement strand
TTACATACAATTCAATTTCTTTTATTATTTTTTTATCGGGATCGACAGGGAAAGGAAGTTTTTCAAGATTTGATCTTAATACTTTTAGACTGTTAAATTTATTTCTGTAAATAAAGTCCATAATTTCAGAGTTCATTATTGCCAGAACAACTTTTATCGGGTAATTCTTTAGATCAGGTATTAAAATATTTGCACTGTTCAATGTATATGTTCCGGTGTTATCGTAGGCGAAAACAAGTTTGTTGGAAATAAATTTATATACTAGTTTCTCCTTGGCTATGTACAAATTATTCTTAGGTACCTGTTGAAATTTAGATATGTCATTATATAGGTAGTTTACTTTACGGTTGACTATGAATTGTTCAATATTCCTGCCAGTTATAATTGGAATGGTATGGAAATTACTTTTTCCCGGATTAACATATTTAAAATTGTTTCCTGTAACAATTCCAAGGCTCCATTCTGATTTATTTTTTAAGGTAAAATGTGAATGAGCAAACACCTTTTTTATAATTAACCGGTCTTTTTCTGTTGTGTTTATGTTATATTGATAGTCGAATTCATACAGAAAACATTTTTGCTCAATTTTTAAATTATTGTTCAAAGTTATAAAATGTTTCTTTTCAGGTATGGATCTCTTGATATCAATTCTTATTGTATTTGTGAAAACCTGGGAAAATACTCGACCGTAATTTTTTATTTTCAGTATTGAAGAATTTTCTAGAAAAAATTTTCTAATATTCGAAAATCTTTTAACGTATAGGAGGGATTCCGGTAAAATGTAAGACATTACTCCATTATTTTTTAGGGAATAAAAACCTTTTAACAGAAAATATTCAAGAGAATCTCCCGAACCTGCCTCTGGAAATAATTTCTTCAGCAAATTCTTTTCGGTGTTTGAATAATGTGCACCCCATGGCGGATTTGTAACAACAATATCGTACTTTGATCTCTCATTTACTTCCAGGGAATTATTATGGTTTATGGTAAATCTGTTCTTGTTTTTTATTCCCAAATGAAATTTAGTAATATTAACAGCGGTCAGATCAATGTCAGAACCATAGATGCTTATATCATTAAAATTTTGATCGATCGATTTTAAAAATTGACCTGTTCCGCAACATGGATCGTAAATTTTGAAATTATTTAAGATCTTGAGATCATTTAATATGTCAGTTACGATGAATTGAGGTGTGTAATATGATCCGTCTCTAGATTTATTACCTTCACTTTTAAGTGATTGGTATATAAGCTCAGGATCAATGTCCAGTATTAAATTATTCTTATGGATAAAAGATGAAATATTATTATTTAACGGCTTTTCCCCATTTTTAATATTTAATAATTCACTTATGAATTCGTCTATATTGAATCTGTTCTTTTTTATCTTTGATATTAAACTTGCAATGTTATGATCATCTTCTTTTGAAAACAACTCTTTCGGAATGAAAGTTATATCTGATATTTTTTTATTAGCTCTAGAATTAAGTCTTTTGATCCTGCCAGAATTAATATCTTTCAGAAGTTCTTCAACAGAATCTATTCTGATACCGTTAATTTCTTTTATCAGAAGTCCTGTTTTGATCCAATTATTTACTGTAGCTGTTGAGACTTTAAAAATTTCAGAGGATCGTTCAATTGTAATAAATTTATTTTTTTTCATTGGAGTGATTTTTATTCCGGCAAGATGTCTCTAATTGAGTATTCACAACCGCAATATTCCTGTCTGTATAAGTCGAAGTCTTTACTTATTTCTAAAGATCTTATAAAACCATTTTTCTTTTTAAAATTAGAATAAAGGAATTTAACATTGTAGATTTTTGATAATTCTCTTCCGATTTCGTTTATTTTTTCAGCATTCTTATGAGGACTTATTGATAAAGTTGTACAAAAATAATCAAATTTTTCTTCACTTGCTTTCTGAGCAGTTTTTGACATTCTAAGTTCATAGCAGCTGAAACACCTCTTACTACCTTCCGTTTCTTCTTCCATTCCTGAAGAACAGGCAGCAAACTCCATAGGTGTATAATTTTCTTCAATAAGTTTTACTTCTGAGCCTTTATCAAATTCTGATAGAAAAGATTTCAGTTCGTTGAGTCTCCGGAAATATTCTTTCTCCGGATAAATATTGGGGTTGTAAAAATAAATGGTTATATCAAAGATATCCCTGAGAAGCTCTAAAACATATGAACTGCAGGGAGCACAACATGCATGGAGTAATAAAGATGGTTTATTGGGAAGAACTTTGATCTTTTGAAGTTCTTCTTCCATTATGTTTTGATAGTTTACTTTGATGTGTTCACTCCTATTTTGAGACGTGATAAATCACGTCTTTACGGGAAAGATCTATAATTTAGTCAAGATTTCATAACCTTTTTCTGTTACAAGAACAGTGTGTTCAAACTGAGCAGTTAGAGAATTATCTTTTGTTGTTACCGTCCAACCGTCTGTCTGAGATGTCACTACTTCATAGCCACCTTCGTTGATCATTGGTTCAACAGTAAATATCATTCCTGGTCTAAGCCTTATCCGGTTAGCCGGAGTATAAAAATGATAAACATGGGGGTCTTCATGAAATTCTCTTCCTATACCGTGACCACCATAGTCTCTCACGATTGAATATTTGAATTTATTAACGTATTTCTCAATTGCTTTGCCTACCTCGTATAAAAAAGAGTTTGGTTTTATTGCCTGAATACCCCTCATCATTGCGTTCTCACTGCGTTCTACCAATAATCGGGTGGATTCTTTAACGTCACCTATTAAATAAGTTCTTGAAGTATCACCATGATAATCATCCAGGATAACAGTTACATCCACATTGACAATGTCACCGTTGTTCAATATTTGTTTATTGCTGGGGATGCCATGACATACTATGTTATTGACTGAAGTACAAATACTTTTTGGAAAACCATGATAATTCAGAGGTGCAGGGATCGCTCCCTTACTCACAATAAATTCATGGCACAGTCTGTCAATTTCAGCAGTGTTCTGACCTTCGACTACATATTTTTCTATATACTCCAGTACTTCTGCAGCAAGTTTTCCGGCCGATCTCATTTTTTTGATCTCTTCCGGTGATTTTATTTTAATCATATATTATTCAATCTATTTGATTTGTTTAAAAAGGTTTATCATCTCAATAGCGCTCAACATTGCATCCCAACCCTTATTTCCGGATTTTGTTCCGGCTCTTTCGATAGCCTGTTCAATAGTATCTGTGGTTAGAACACCAAAAATTACAGGTATTTCTGAATCCAAACCCACATGAGCTATTCCTTTTGATACTTCTGCTGCAACGTAATCAAAATGAGGTGTATTTCCTCTGATAACAGCACCAAGACAAACTACAGCATCATATTTTTTTGTATTACATAGTTTTTTTGCAGTTAACGGTATCTCATATGCACCGGGAACCATGATCAGATCAAGATTTTTTTTATCACCCTCATGCCTGATGAAACAATCTTCTGATCCATTTATCAGCTTTGTAGTGATCAACTCATTGAACCTGGACCCAACAATAGCAATTTTTAGTTTGGAAGCGTTTAACTGACCTTCGATTTTTTTCATTTTAAAACCTCAAATTTATTTATTTTTATTTACAGAGATCGGAATAATAATTGTGAATTGAGTTCCTTTGCCGACTTCAGATTCATAAGAAATCTTTGCTTTATAGGGTTTGAGTAAACTAATTACACTGTCAAGGCCAATTCCTGTTCCTGTAGGTTCCTCTCCGACAGATTGACCTATCTTTGGTTTTGTGGTAAAGAATGGCTGGAATATTTTGTCTCCGACTTCTTTAGGAATACCTTTTCCGGTATCTTTTATCTTAACAACAATATTATCCTCATGCTGATATAACTTAACAGTAAGTACTTTCTCAGGAGTATCATACATTGAATCGATAGCGTTTTTAATAATATTTACGAAACTTTGAGAAAAATCGGAATAAAGTCCATATACCAATGGAAGATCTGACTGGATCTTTATTACTTTTTCAACCTTATGTTTGAAGAACTGATTTGACATGATGAATTCAAGCTCCTGTTCCATAACATTAGCTAAATTCAAACCTTCTTTAACAAGAGATTGCTGATCTCTTGATTTGGCCATCATGTTCTTGATTATCTTAGCAAGTTTACTAACCGACTGATCTATCATGCTCAGAAACTTTGAAATACTGTCGGTTACTTTACCAAGATCCTCTTCATGCCCATACTTTTCATTTATCATTTTTTTGAATTTAGCAAGTTTTGCATGCTCCAGCTGAGCTCGGCTTTTGATACCGGTCAAAGGAGTATTCATATTGTGTGCAACACCCTGCAACATCATTCCAAATTCAGCCAGTTTCGAGTGCGATTGTAACTTTAATGCAAATGCCTGATTTTCAGCTTCAAGTTTTTTCTCATCCCTCATATCCCTACCGATCCCGAGACTACCGATGACCTTGCCGTTATGTATCAGAGAGGAAACAGCCAGATAGATCGGAATCTCCTCGCCGTTCTTTGCTTTATACAGTACTTCACCGGCAAATTTACCATTATTATCCAATGATAAAAATAATTTTTTAATATTATCCTCAGTTTTTTTATTCTTAACCAGAAATTCGATAATTTCTTTGGTCAGCATCTCCTCTTTAGTGTATCCCAGAATGTTGGTCAAAGAGGAATTCACATGATTGATCCTGAGTTTTGTATCAGTAGCGTATATGGTATATAAATTTGTCAAAGAGTTATAGATTGAAAGGAACAATGTGTTCACTTCGGAATCTTCAGTTCTTTTTACGAAGTTGGAAAATTTTAAAAATACACCGCGAATTACGTTATTATCGTCTACGACAGGATTATATTTCATTGCATAAACGGATACTCTTTTCTTATAATCGACAAGTTCAATTTTGATCAGACCGTCTTTGAATTTTCTTCTCTGGATCCTTCTTATAATATCCAGAAATTTGATCTTATCTGGTTCATTTATTACATCTGTGATCTCTGAACCGAAAATTTGAGTACGGGGTAAATTATATAGTTTACAAAAATTTAAATTACAATCAACAATCTTAAAATAATTGTTGATCTCAACAAAAATCTCGCTTGATATGTCAATATAGTCCTGAGCAACAAATCCTCTTCTAAGATAAATTTCTTTTAATTCACTCATTATTCTGACTCCTGTTCCGGATCAATTAGTACATTACCGCTCATTTCTTCCGGTATTTCAATTTCTAAAAGTTTAAGTATTGTCGGTGCAATATCTGCCAGCTTTCCGTTTTTAAGAGTTAAATTAGCATCAGTGATAAGGAAAGGTACTTTGTTTTTAGTATGAGCTGTAAAAGGAACATTGTTCTCTCTCATTTTTTCAGCATTACCGTGATCAGCGGTAATTATCAAAGTATAACCTTTTTTATTTGCGATCCTGTATATTTCTTCAATACAGATATCTATTGTTTCAACGGCTTTTTTTGCTGCTTCATAGACTCCTGTATGACCGACCATGTCACAATTTGCAAAGTTTAATACGATCAAGGAGTGCTTTTCTTTTTTTATTTCTTCAACTAATTCTGTAGTGACCTGAAAAGCTGACATTTCAGGCTGAAGATCATATGTAGCCACCTTGGGAGAAGGTACCAGTATTCTTTCCTCATTTTCGAAAATAGCATCTTCACCTCCGTTAAAGAAAAAAGTCACATGTGCAAATTTTTCCGTTTCTGCGATTCGAAGCTGAGATAGCCCATGATCGGAAATCACTTTTCCCAGAATATTTTTATAATGCTCTTTAGGTGATATTATCCCAAATTGGAAATCTTCTCGATATTGTGTTAATGTAACAAAATTCAGGCTAAGATCAATTGTATTGAATCCGACACCCTCCAGATTATTCAAAGCTAAAGTTAACTCTCTTGCTCTGTCAGATCGAAAATTGAAAAAGAGAACACTGTCGCCAAACTTAATATTTGATACTGATTCCCCGTTTACTATTACATTCCGGGGTAATATGAACTCATCTGCAACATTGTTTGAGTATGAACTTGAAATTATTTCTTCAGCAGATATATCTTTTCCATTGACAGGAATTGTAAGCATATCATATGCTAATTTGATCCTGTCCCATCTTTTATCCCTGTCCATTGCGTAATATCTTCCGGATACTGATGCGATCTCAGCTGTCTGGTCTTTGATAAAATTTTGAAGCTCATGAACGTAACCAAGTCCGCTTTCAGGAGGTGTATCTCTGCCATCTGTAAAAACATGGATATAAACATTCTTCAGATCTTCGATTGTGCATTTTCTTATGATAGCTTTTAGATGGTCAAAAGATGAATGAACATTCCCGCCAGAAACCAAACCTAATAAATGCAGAGACGAATTATTAATTTTTGTTTCCTGGATCATTTTATTCAAGACAGGGTTCTTAAAAAAAGAACCGTCATCGATTGATCTGTCAATTCTGGAGATATCCTGATAAATTACTCTGCCTGCACCAATATTCAAATGTCCGACTTCGCTGTTTCCCATCGTATCAGAAGGTAATCCTACATCTGGTCCTGAACAGGTAAGCTCAGAAGAAGGGAATCGCTCAAAAAGTGAATCAAGATTTTGTGTTGCAGCATTCTTTATCGCGTTATACGGGCTGTCCTTCCCAATACCATAACCATCGAGAATGCATAGTAAAACTTTCTTATTTGATATGTTGCCCTTTGTCATCTATTTAACTTCCGTAGTAAATTGATATGGAATACGTAAGACCTTCAAAATCAAGGTCAGGTATACTCTTGATACTTTCGAATTCGTAATTTATTGTACCATCATCACTGACAAAACCGTACACATATCCTATACTTCCTCCGATCGCGAGCCGGTCTGAAAAATAAAATTTAACTCCACTGTTAACAGTGAGCATCCAGAAACCAATGCTTAAACTGGAGGATCTGTTATATTCAAATATTCCGCTTACAGGTTCAAAAGAATCAAAAAGATCATCAAATCTTTGATCCCCTTCATCCTGACTTATAATTAATTCTATGTTGCCGTAATTCCCTGAAAACGATCCAAAGTACTCAATATTTCCAGTGAAATTTTTTCTGTAATTGATTATCATGCCATAATATGAAATTTTATACTCTATACACCTGTCGAGTCTAATAAATGATGAATTCGTATCAGGAACGTCCACAATTTTTTGAGTAGTATCCCAACCGGTATAGTATTGAATACCGGCACCTATGTTGGAATTCATATTACCTGTTAGCTCAGCTCCCCACGTCAGTATAAAATCATCAAATCCATTAAGACCATAATCTTCAATTGCATTATTTACGCTTGAAATATTTGAGGGCAGGTAATTACATGAGAATGACAGAAAGCCTTTTTCAAATCCTTTGAATTTTTCATTGCCAGTTCTGGCTGAATACAATGAAAGAACAGCGATCAATATTGTATAGAATAAACACTTACTCATTTAGCATCCCTTAATTATCATAACTGTTATTACGCCTTCTACTTCAATATAATAGTTTACTGTATATGCTACAACAAAATAACAAAAATTATTAATAAAAACAATACTATAATTTACTATGCCGGTCAATGAAAGTGCTATGCACCAAATAAGTGTAAAAAATGTCTTGCTTACTCTGGAATATATTATTATCAATTACTCTTTGGCATGGATTAGTTGATGGTGTAACCGATAGGTGAAAGGATTTGAAAAAACAAAGATCTTACTCAGTAGATTTTAAAAATGAAGTGATAGGTTATGCTCAACTCCATAATATCATTACTGCTGCTGAGCATTATAAGCTGGGAAGGAACACTGTTGCCAACTGGATAAAACGGTATAAAAATCAAGGTTTAGAAGGGCTTGTACGAAAAAAGAAACAAGATAATCAGAAAAAGAAACTTGATGAAAAGCTAGTAAACATTATCTGGGAATTCAAACAAGATAATCCAAAAAAAAGCTTAAAGAATATTAAAAAAGAATTTAATCTGGATTGTAGTTTAGCTTTAATTTCAAGAAAATTAAAAAGGATAAGGTATGAAAAAAATAAAAGAGATATCTCCAAATTTAACCCTGTGCAGAGTTTTAGTGTTTACATAAATGTTTTATCAAAAGTCAATATTGAAGGTCAGATTCACTCTGTTTATCAGATCAACATAGAGGATAACATTTCACATAATAAATTTATAGGATATTCTCTTGAGAAAAACAGTATGAATATCAGCATATTCATCGACTATGTTCTTTCAAGTTTGAAAAATAAGGGTTTAATAAATTCGAATTATGCGATCCAAAGTAATATACCAAATCTTAAAAGAAACGAAATTTATGATACAAACATTAAACGTTTTGTAACTTCCAAGCACGATACGAATCTTACTATTAACAAAGATCTAAACACATCAAAAAGTAATATTGAAATTGGATCGGATCTGTTTTCACATAAGCATCTCATAAAAAGTATTTATAAAGAGCTTGTATTAGGCAATAATAAAGTTGATTCTGCAGGCGGAATATATGCAGAGAATATTATTATACCACCAATATTTGTTGATAATTTCATTCAGGATATTGATAAAATAGTACGATTTACAGATTTTTGGCAAACTGTATCTATTCCCAGTAATCAAAATAAACTGCTCCTGGAGACTCTAGAAGAAATCGAAGCATATGGAGATAGAGCACAAATAAATTTTGATTTTGAAAATGCAATAAATATTTATCATAAAATTCTGGTAACATGCAATAATTTAAATGACAGTGATGAATTGAGAACAAAAGTAAATATCAAGCAAGCTGATCTTTATTATTACATTGAAAATTATGATGTTGCCGAAAAGTTGTTGACAGAAAATATCAAATTATCATCAAAAAGGTCTTATCTGATGGAACTTGGTGATTCGTTTCACATTATGGGTATGATAAAACTGAGTGAATCTGATATGATTTCGGCAGTATTGTTTTTTAATTATGCGATGAAAGCATATTCAAAAAGTAAAGCTGTTAAGGGAATTTACAAATTATATAGCTCTGAAATATATAAACACATAGCTTTAACTGAATTTAATTCAGGATTGGTAGTAGCTGATAATTATATTTTAAAAGCAAAAAGTGAAGGAAATGATCGAGAGCTAGCCTTAGGATATGGATTGAAAAGTATCTTGTTTTACTATTTAAACAAATATGAGGAGTCTGAAAAAGCATCTCTAATAGTCAATAAACTTGCTAATAAAATAGGAGAAAAAAAACTTGAAGCTAAAAGCACAGCAGATCTTTTAAATATATATACCTTTGCGATGAAAAAAAATCCAAGGACAATAAAATTATTAATAACGAGATTAGAAGAACTGTCAGTTGAGCTGAAGAAACCGAGGTATTTGTCTGACAGTTGCAGAATATTGGGTATGTATTATTATAAAAACTCCAAATATGAACTTTCAAATGAGTATTTTTCGAAATCGATCACATCCATTCCTGTAAATAAATGGAAAAAGTATTATCCTGTCGAATATATAGTAAATCTACACTATCTGGGAAATATCCATTATTTAAGAAAAGAGTATAAAAAATCACTTAAGTACTTCCACGAAGCTCGTATTGAGTGTGAGAAAAAAGAAATAAAATTCTATCTTACTTATCTTGAGAACTCAATTGCAAAATCTCTGGCATCTATGGGTAGCTACGATAAAGCTGTGTACTATTTCAACCGGGCTATTAAAAATTCCAAAGATCAAAAACTTGAAGTAATATCTGCGAATGCAAAAATGTACCTAGGAGAAATTTACATAGAAAAAGGAAAGATCAAAAAAGCATCAAAATATCTCAAAAACTCTCTTGAAGAGTATACTAATATCAAGAAAGATCAGAACAACGTACACGTTGGTGGATATATTGAAAAGATCAAAGGACTGTTGTCTCAGTTCGAAATGATTCAAAAATAGTATTGGATAAATCATTTTAGTAATCCATAATATCTAACTGTCAAAATAAATACACAATACAATGTGAGTTGTAAATATGTCCTATTCCGTTTGCACAAATTAAGTGTTCATAAATGTTGTCGTATTGAGAATGAGATCACTATGAACTAAATTGAATATGAAGATTTATAAGATGCATAGGAATTAACGATACCTAATGAAAATAAGGAAAATTGATGAGGGATTCAATTAACTGGTATGGAAGTGTTGCGTTATGGTTTAAGAATGATCACAACACAGGTATTTTTCAATCAGGTCGAAATTACATATGGAAAAAGTTTGATCTTACAGGAAAAGAATGCAGCATAATATCCGAAGGTAATAAGGTGTCTGTAGTTTTAGATCTCGGGAGCAATAAAGAAAGAACAATAATTTCTACCGTTGTAAAAAATTCTAAAATTCAAAGTTTGCATTCTTTAGTTTTGAAATGGACCAACAATTTAGTGAGCATATACATAAATAACGAATATCTGAAGGATGGGAAATTTTGAATTAATGGACTTCACAAGATGCTATGCTAATTTAATTTTCTCCCCCTCCTCACTGAGTTAGCATAGCATTTTAATTACACACAATTAATTAAGTTTTAATCATAGGATGTATCATGAATGAAAAAAGAGAATGTAAGGTTTTGTTGGTCGAAGATAATCCTGATCATGCACTGATAGCTAAAATGACATTAAAAAAATTAGATAGGATATCTAAAGTTGATCATGTTGTAGACGGTCAAAAGGCACTGAATTACTTATTTGATCTGGATTCTTCAGCAAAAGTTCTTCCAAATCTAACAATACTTGATCTCAATCTTCCTGAAGTTAATGGTTTTGAAGTATTAAAAGAGATAAGAAATCATGAAAATATTAGTCAGTTACCTGTTGTAGTTCTAACAACTTCTGAACATGAATCTGATGTGAGTAAAGCCATAAATCTAGGAGTAATAGAATATTTAATAAAACCCTTAGATCATGAAAAACTTTCAGAGATTCTTGATTCAATTGATAGGGTTAAAAATTTAAAAAATAAATCTTTGGAAGAACTTAATTGTAAAAGAATTATTTCTATTTGTTGTCATTGTCAAAAGATCAGAAATCAAAAAGGTCTTTGGGAATTATTTGACAAAAAATATTCAGATGATATAAAAGTTGAATTTAGTCATAGTGTTTGTCCTGAGTGTCTTGAAAAACATTATAAAAATCACCTAAACTAATCCGATACGATAAATATCCAGTATGGATTTGATACTTTGAAATTTGTACTATTAATATTATTCCAACAATTCAAAACAGTTGTAGAAATTGATATTTAGCTATGAAAAACACAATGGGAAATAGTTGGCATAAATATTGCAAATTAGTATTGTCAGGAAAGAATAACCGAATACATATTGAAATAAAATATGAGTACATTCAGGAGTAAAGGTTCGTGAGCAAAGAGATTTATGAAATTTTATAAATAAAAAGAACAGGTAAAATTATGAAAACGGATAAAGAATTTAAAGTACTGCTGGTAGAAGATAATCCGGATCATGCCATGATCGCTAGAATGACCTTGGAAAAAATAGAAAAGATATCTACGATAGATCATGTTGATGATGGTAAAAAAGCACTGAATTATTTATTCCATGACCGAGCATCAGCAAAAGCACTGCCAAATCTTACGATATTAGATCTGAATCTGCCTGAATTTGATGGTTTTGAAGTTCTAAAAGAAATTCGAAAACATGAATTACTGAGTGGGTTGCCAGTAGTTGTATTAACTACTTCCAGGAACGATTCTGATGTTAGAAAAGCCATTGATCTAGGAATTATTGAGTATTTTGTAAAACCGTTAGATAAGAACAGATTAAGTGAAATACTTGAATCTTTGGGAGAGATCGGGAATCTTAAAAACAAATCCACAGAAAATCTCAATTGGTTAACAATGAGCTTTATTTCATAAATATCCTGCTATTTTGATGTGGGTATGATCTTAAGAGAAAGGTCAATGATCGTACCATCAATTTTATTCTCATTCTCCTTAATTACACCTGTTAAAATATCTAATTCCTTATCATTACTTTTTATTATCATGTTTCCGTAATTGTTTATGGTTTTATAGAGATAGTAAGTTTTGTTCGAGCTGATAAATTTTTTAAAATCGAATTCATTAGGTTGAATTATTGTGAACTTCATTATGAAATCGCTCTTATCACATGAAAAAGTTACTTTATCAATTACTGAATTATCTCTGCTTTCACTGATTATTTTATTCCAGATGCCAAGGATAATATTTTTTTCACAGTATAAAGTTCTTCTCGGAAAATTATTTGAATAAGGTAATTCATGTGGTGAAAAATAAAATGATTCCTTTACATATTCTCTCTCATGGTCTGTAACATCTCTTTCTTTGTATGTTTCAAAGAAATTATCAAGCAGAAGCATATTCTTTTTATCCAGCATATCCTTAAAAGAATTGTAATATTCAACTATATCATCAAGGTAAAGCAGATTTTCTTCTCTTGTATAGTTCGTATGCAATAAACGGTAAATACTTTTATTGATCTCCCATCCAAAATTCGTAGGAGCAAAAAATTTTGATAATTTCGGAATTAATCCTGTTTTAAAAACTAATACTTCGTACCTTAGTTTTTTATAAAGATCAAGTAAGCCGACAGTTCCTTTTGTATGAAATTCATCGTACCAGTCCTTTTCCAGTATTTTCTGAAATACAAGATCATCATTTCTATAGCCGCTGCTCGCAATGATCTTTATGAACGGGCAGTTAATTCTGGCGGCCCTTGCGATAGTTACACCGGCTATTGCCATCAGGTCTGATTGCTTTGGGTCATCATCTGAATTGAAATTAATATCAGTTACAAGAATGTCAGGTTTGAATGTCTTAAGAAGTTCAATAGCTTCATCTTTGTTTGGTGTTGCCCGTATATCGTCATTGAACGCACTTAACAGAAGATCTGCGTTCAAATTAAGCAATTGAGTATTATTGTCGGATATCAGTACTTTAACTTTTTCCATAGCAGAATATATTAAATTATAGTGTAATTCACTAGTTAAATCTTTAGTTCGAATCGAAGGTTCCTTACTGATTGTTCATTCATATTGAAAAGTTCTGCAATATCTTTGTTTGTATGGTTCTTGTTGACCAAATATCTGATCACATCTTTTTTTAATTCTTTTTGCAATCCTTTAGCTGTAAAAACTTTGTTTCTAAGCAGTTCAATTATCTCTTCGATAACGATATGGGATTTATCTGTTCTTGAATTATCAGTATTTATTTTTTGAGGGATCTCTATTGTAAGGATCTTCTTATTCTCAACGATCATTTTCATTATTGATTGATAGATCAATTTTTCAAGCTGACGTATATTTCCGGGAAAATCATAATTCAGTAATCTTTCAATTGTCTTATCATGCAGTGACACTGATGGTGCGATTTTTAAAAATTCCTTATTCCGTTTGAAAAATTTACTTGTAAAGAATGCTATTAATAATTCAAGGTCCTCTTTTCTATCTCTTAGAGGTGGAACATTGATAGCTGCTCCAGAGATACGGTAATACAGGTCTACTCTGAAGAGGTTGTTCTCAGTTTCTTTTAACAGATTTTTATTAGTTGCAAATACGAGCCGTGTGTTGAATTTTGTTGATATGCTTGTACCTAAATGTGTTACAGCTCTTTCCTGAATAACTCTAAGTAATTTCACCTGCTGATTTAATGGTAGCTCTCCGATCTCATCAAGAAACAATATTCCGTCTTTTGCTTCTTCAAAAGGACTGATTTTTCCGCCCTTTAATGCGCCGGTAAATGCTCCGTCTTTATAACCGAACATTTCACTTTCAAATAATGTTTCAGGTATACCTGCACAATTTTTGGTTATCATCTTCCCTTTATGTTTTCCCATATGATAGAGAGATCTGGCTATAAGTTCCTTGCCAGTACCATTTTCACCGTAAATCATTACATCTTCATGAAATCTTGAGTAGAAAGCCAGATACTCGTGCATTTTTAATGTCACCGGACTTTTACCTACAATAAACGGAGCATTTTCAAGATCGATCAAATTAAAGATGCACTTAAAATAATCAAAATTAAAATTATCTTTTGATATAAAATGTTTTGCACCTGCAAGATAAGTTTTATAGGTTATCTCAAAATTATCATATCCAGAGAGCATTATGATCTTTGTATTTTTTGATCTGTTCAGTAGTAGTTTGATCAGGTCAAAGCCACTGTATTCAATACTTTCCAACTCAATATCCAATAATGCTATTTCAATATTCTCATTTTTGATAAACTCAACAGCCAAGTTATAATTATTAGCTAAAAATAAGTTTCTATTGGATTTTTTTAGAAGTTCATTAGAAATATCATCATCAACGAATAAGATCTTTTTATCCTGAGAATTTGTTTCTAAATATTCAATGATTTTGTTATAATTAAAATTATCAAGTTTTTTATGAAGGTTGCTACTTTTAATGATCTCATTATAATCGTCTTTGTTAATGATTATTTTTTTGAATATTGAAAAGTCAGGTTCATTAGTTTTTAGATAGTTGGAAATAAAATCATGAAGACCTTTTATCATATAAGTGTAGTTCAAAGAGAATTCATTATCCGAGATTTCTTTAAAGTTATACACTCCACCTGAAAAATAAACAGCTTTACCTTTATAATTCTTAACGGAATCATAGAATTCTTCCTCATATTTTTGAAGATCAGTATAATGTACAAATATAATACTGTATTTATTCCAATTAATAGGTTTGTTCTTTTCCAGAACAGAGTCAAAAATATCATAATCCGATTTTTTGAGCTTTGTCCTGTTAAGCTCTTCGATAAGAACGGGAAACCGCTTGGTATTCTCTTTACTGTTAAAGACAAAACACAATTTCTTCATATTTGCTCCACCAAAAAATTAAATGTAAGGAAAGTAATATAAGTAATGTAATATAATTGTGCAACATGTAATAAAAATAGTATTTAGGCAAGGTCGTTCAAATTTAGATCATTGTTAAATAAAATCTCCATTTTAAGTTGAAATGTAGATAAAATGAGTCTAAAACATTGTTTAGAAGAACTTTGGCATACTGTTTGCAAAGAATGATTGTAGTACACAAATTAATCGGGTAATTCCAGAAAAAAACAAGGAGAAAAAAATGAAAAAAATGGTAATGATCGTAGCAATGATGCTACTGGGTTTAACAAATGTGTTTGCAATAAGTGGAGATGCAGAGGTTTCAATAGCATCAACTTTTGCATTTTCAGGCGGAACTTTCCCTACAGATGGTAATGCCTCAGCTTTAACTGTAGGAGCGGATGTTACAGATCTAACAGTAGTTTCCGGTCTGACAGTAAACGATAATAGCGAACTCGGATGGACAATGAGTATTGATGGGTCGGAAGTTCTTACTTGTGCTGATCATACTCCGGACCAAACAATTGCATACACAATGCAAATTGCTAATGTTAGTGGGACTCTTGGAACAGGCCTTACACTTGCTCCTGCAGCAGGTGCTGATCTGACTTTTGTTTCAGGTACAGCGACCATATCACCAACCGGAACAGCTACAACTCCAACAGTAGATTACTCGTTCGATCTGGTAATGGATATTGCTTCTGCAGCTCATTCAACTAAACTGGTAGGTACATACGTTGAAACCCTAACAATCACACTGGCAGCAGATTAATTCTTAACAAGCTAATAGGATACCGGTATAATGTTATTCAGTATTTTACATAAAATTATAACTTTTCTCCCTAAAGTTATGATCATTATAACCGGTATTACCTATTTAGCCTGCAACAAAAAGGGAATAAAAATGAATAAAATTATTGTACTGATATCGATATTGCTGAACGGGATATTATATTCATACACATTTTCTCCACCAACTGTAACTTTATCACCTTCAGGGATAAATTCAAGCTTTATTTACACGTTGAAAAATGAATCAGAAAATGTTGTTCCAATTGACATAAGCGTAAACGAATTTTCTAAAGATATTGACGGTAATCATATTCAGGGAGAAGTGGTTTATGATGATTTTATAATTTATCCTGCTCAATTCATCCTTGATGCAGGTGAGAAAAGATCCGTTCAAATCAGATGGGCAGGGGAGCCTTCGTTTGATATTGAGAAAAGTTACACAGTACTATGCAAAGAAGTATTACTCCCTGAAAATGAAAGGAAAAATAATAATAAGGTCGCAATAGTAAAAGTTAAAAAAAATTATGAAGGGAGACTGTATATAGAATCAGAAAACAGTGCTCCTAAAATAGCTTTAAAAGAAATAAATTCTCCAGTGAATTCAGATGGAGAACAGGAACTTGAAATAATTGTTGAAAATTCCGGAAATAAGCATGGGGATCTTTCATCTTATTGCTTTGAAATTAGTTATGTGAGTGACGATGATCCTGAGAAAGGTTCAAAAAAGATTACGTTAACATCAAAAGATATTCCAAAAATGATATCTTCTATCTTAGCCAAAAGTACTCGCAGATACAAGATACTATGGCCTGAAGAAATTCCATTCGGAAATATAAGTGTTGAGCTTAAGGAAAGATAAATTGAAAACTATAGCCAGATCGATAATATTGATTTTACTTGTGACTATGCAAGTAACATTTGCTAATAAGAAGTATTTTGCGTCAAGTGATCCAAATTTGAACGATACTGACTATGACACTTTGTTCAAAAAAGTATTTGGCTATGAAGAAAAAAAACCATTCAAATTATTAGTGCCATTCTATATAAACGACCAAAAAGTAGGTAAAATAGAAGTATTCCTTAAAAAAAGCGGTGGTCAAATTCATGTAAGAAAAAATGTTCTGTTAAATGAATTAAAGGAATATTTAGATAGAAAATCTCTGGAAAATCTTGTCAGTAAAACATTAAAAGAGAGTACTGTAAGTTTATCGTTCCTACTGGAAAATAGAATAGTATCGAATTATGATGAAAATGATCTTGAATTCAAATTGATCATTCCTCCGGATCTTAGAAAGGTAAATGTTACCAAATATGGTAATGACGGTGCACCAAAAAATGTGGAATTTGCAGTTAGACCTGATATTGTGAGTTCATTCCTGAATATTAGAAGCAGTCAGATCGTTAAGAATAATATAGAAACTGAAGAATTTGAAAGATATCCTTTCAGTTTGCATTTAGACGGTGCTTTAAATATTAATGGATTAGTTCTTGAAAGTGTAGGTGATTTTTCAGAAGGAGATACTTATAAAATAGGTAAAACCTGTATTGTTTATGATCAGCCGGATAGAATGTTAAGGTATTATCTGGGAGATCTCAATATCCCGATTACAGGTTATCAGACATCACCTTCTATTGGTGGTATTTCCATAACAAAGGAATTTAATCTGCAACCTTATTCATCAACAAAACCGATCTCTATGAATGAAATTATTATTTACAGGACTTCCAATATTGAAATATACTCTAATGATATATTAGTAGAGAAAATCAAGGTCGATCCCGGACCTTTTAATCTTAGGCAAATTTCATATCAGCATGGAATAAACGAGGTGAGATTAAAAATAGAGAATGATCTGGGTGAAATTCAGGAAATAAATATTGATTCGTTCTGTAATGGTCAGCAATTACAAGAAGGACTTAATCAATATTCATTCAATTTAGGATTTGCTAGCTATTATGGTGATAATATGTATGAATACGATCAGAAGGATCCGGTATTGTCAATGTTCTTCAGAAGAGGTTTTAACAATAAGATAACGCTTGGAAGTTATGCTCAGGTAAAATTGGATCAAATGCTTTTTGGTGTGGGAAGTAATTTTAGTACAGGTCTTGGTAATTTTAATACTGATGTGGCAATAAGTAAAACTGATTCCGTAAGCATAGATTATGCGTGTAAATTATCCTATGATTATTACAATAACAGTTTAAATAAAAATCCTTACAGAAGAAAATGGAAAGCTTCTTTTGAATACAAAGGGAATCAATTCTCAAATTTAAATGTTCTGATCCCAGATAACAATATTAACTATATATTGACGGGATTTGTGAGTCAGGATATTACAAGATCAATTAATTCAGCATTGAGTACATCTTACGGCTTTAATGAACTTAGTAATTCTGACTTCTATTCTTATTCATTATCAATGTCAAAAATATTTTCATCAAGCTTTAAGATCTCATGCTCAGTAAGTAATTTCAAAGCAATTGGAGAAAAAAATGATTGGCGTGCCAGTCTGAATTTTATCTTCAAACCCAAAACGGGCAATGTGTTGAATTCAACTTACAACAGTACAGATAACAGGTCCAGCTTAAGTTGGTATTATAATTCAACAAATAATAAATTCAGGAATGATATTACATCGAACTATTCAGAAATTAATAAAATTACAGTAAGTGAAAAGGCCTCATATTCAGGGAATAGGGGTGATATTTCATTGAACTATAGATTTGAAAATACATTTGAAGGATCAATTGATAACGAAATTAATATGTCTGCCAATACTGCTTTAGTTTTTGTTAATGGTAAATTTGGCTGGTGCAAACCTGTGAGGAACAGTTTTGCGATAGTAAGGACCAACAGTGTGCTCGAAGGGCATAGAGTTGGAATTCAAAGATATGGTAAGGGATTGTATCAATACTCATCCGATCTGTTCGGACCGGCTGTATATTCTAGTTTAACACCATACAAAGTTCACCAATTTGATATTGAGCTACCGGATATCCCGGTTGGATATGAAGCGAATGCAGGTGAACAAATATTGTTACCTACATATAAAAGTGGTTTTCTGATAGATATTGAGGCTAAACCTTATGTGTTTGCACGTGGACGTCTGGTAGATAAGGACAACCGGCCTTTGGAAAATGTTACCGCAAGAGTTGTGCCGTTCGGTAAATCGCAAGAAGAAGAAAAAGATATATTTACAAATAAGGGTGGTTATTTTTTCATCAATGGATTGAATCCGGGCAGTTATACAATAGAATTTGATTCAGATAAATATCAATCCATCAAGATCAAAATTTTAAAAGAAAATAAGCATGGCTACAGCCAGCTTGGTTCTTTAGAAGTAAATGAAAATAAAAAATTTAAATATAATTATCTGAAGAAATAGCAGCTTTTAAATTCATATAGGGTAAATTAAAAGGATGAACAGGAATAACGTGTTCATCTTTTTTTTTCTAAAAAACTGAATGATGAATTAATGATTTTATTGATCAAGTATTGGATACTTAAAATAGTTGAATTGTTACAAAAAAAGTATTGAATTGAAAAATTACGGGCATGCTTATCGATAAAAAAAGATTGGCATAGAATATGCTTTATAAGAAGTTATAGAGAAGAGGTGCAAAAAATGAAAAGCATATTAAAACATATCATATCAATAGCACTCTTGGTCGTTATGTTGCAAATGAATGCCGAAACTACAAGTAAGGGTGAAATAGCAGTGAGAATAATTCCTGCAAACGAGATTACTGTAGGTAATTACAATAACAGATCGATAGATCTTGGATCAAACGAACGTATGAATTACGATGACATAAAAATAATTGAAGGTATAAATATTTCCAACAGCACATTAACAGGTTGGGAATTAACAGCAGAATCATCAAATAAGGGAAAACTTAGTAACGGCAACAATGATCTGTCTTATTCGATAAACGTAGGTAAAGAAAAATCAAATTTGGAGAACCCTGTAAGAATAATGTCTACTGATGGTTTGGGGAAATTAGGATCTGAAAATTTCGTTCTCAATATCAGTCTTGGTCAAAAATCAAATTTTCCTACAAAAGAAAAGTTGGCAGGTTCGTATAAGGATACAATAAACTTAACATTATACTCAAATGATTAGAGAGAACTGGAAAAAAGTAATAATGAACAGCAGAAAAAGGAGTAAGGTTGATTACACTGGTCTTACTACAAAGTTAAATAATTCAATAGAACCAAAAAGAAAGGAAGTAAAATGGGAAAACAAATTATTCAGATCGTACTGGTCATAATTTTGCAGATAACAAGCATAAATCTAGTTGCTGCATATTTTGTAAAGGATACACCACAAAATGTTAAGAAGATCCACGCAGTTAAAATGGAAAATGAAGATCATTCCATGACTATTTTGTTAAAAAAGTATAAGTTTAAGAAAGGTTTCTGTAGATCTAACAACCCATTGTTCAATTGAGCCTGAGTAAAAGCAAAATTATAAATATTGCACTAAGTACCCCGATTTATTATATTCTAAACAAGGGTAAGCATAATTACGATCGCTATATTTTAGGAATATTCAGTACCGCTGAAAATTTAGTTGAGAAAAATTAAAAGATTGTTTTTGAAATATGAATAACGAAACAGGAAATAAATGAACTATAAAACAGACATTCCAACCCTAAAGATCCTTTTAGCAGAAGACAGTGAAGATGATATTTATCTGATATCAAAAGCTTTAAATGTTTACAATATCGAATTAAAAATAATTACGAACGGTATTGAAGCTTTTGAATACTTAAATACCGATGGTAATAATGTTGATGTTGTGCTTTTAGACTATAAACTGCCGGGTATGGACGGTTTTGAGATCATGCAAAAACTTGATACTAAAATGGAAAATTTTGCCCTCCTATTCCTTACTGCAGATACTTTAGTTGAAACAGCTGTTGAAGCCATGAAACTGGGTGCAATGGATTTTTTCCCGAAATTCAAGGATTATAAAACTCTTTATGACCAGATAATTAAAATTCATGCCAGATATTCTCAATTGCTGGAATCAAAAATCCTTAAGGAAGCTTTAGTTTCAAGCGAAAAAGAATATAGAATGATGTTCGAGAACATACAGGATATATACTTTGAGATCACCAGTAATGGACAACTGTTAGACATAACCCCTTCAGTGAAGAATATTTTAGGATACGGCAGATATGAACTCAAAGGTTCTCTTTTCAGTTTTCTATTTAAGCAAAGATCAGATTACGATAATATTATTTCCAGATTGGCTTCAGGAGAGGATCTAATCAATTATGAGATTGATCTAATAAATAATGATGATGCAGACATAAAGTGCTCACTGAATATTTCAAGGAAACAGATAGATAATTCACAAAATTATAAATATGTGGGTACGATAAGAGATATATCAACGTATAAAAAACTTGAGGAAATGTTTTTTCAGGCACAAAAAATGGATGCTATAGGTAAGTTGTCCGGAAGTGTTGCCCATGATTATAACAATTATCTTCAGATCATTTTAGTATCCGCCCAGTTATCACTACTGGATGGACAACTATCAGAAAAGACAAAAGAAAGATTAAAAAATATTATAGATACAACTCAAAGTGCATCTAAACTGACAAGATCTCTGCTTACATTAAGTCGTAAGCATAAGTTTGAACCTGTAGTAACGGACCTCAACGAAAATATAAATAAAATGAAGAACATGATAAAAGCAGTACTGGATGAAAGAATTCAACTGGAACTTGTTTTTACGAACGATAAAGCATTGGTACTATGTGATCCAATTCATTTTGAGCAGGTAGTTATTAACATGGTCGTTAACGCAAGAGATGCTATGCCGAATGGAGGAATGTTAAAGCTAGAAATTTCAAGAGAAAAACACAAAATATACGGAGATCTTAAAAATTTAAAAAACAACCAGCAACTGATCTGTCTCAGCATTGTTGATTCAGGAACAGGAATGGATAAGTCAACAATTGAAAAAATATTTGACCCATTTTTTACAACTAAATCTGAAAGTAAAGGAACCGGTTTGGGATTATCAACTGTTTTTAATATACTGGAACAAAATAATGGAGTTATAGAAGTTGAATCTGAGATAGACAAGGGATCAGCTTTTAAAATCTATTTCCCTGAACATGTCGGATATATTGAGAATAATTTTAAAGATGATTATACAGAACACGTTAACATAACCAATAAAACGATCCTGTTAGTGGAAAATAACGATGATCTGAGATTGACAATAGGAGAAATGCTGCTCAAAGCAGGTTATGAAGTACTCTACTCTCCTAGTTGTAAAGTTGCACAATACACAGTGGACAATTATAAAGGAAAAATAGATATAGGTTTGATAGATGTTATACTTGAAGACGGTAATGGTTTTGATCTGAAAGAATATATCACTGGTAGAGTAGACGGTATCAAAATTGTCCTTATGTCCGGATACGGTTCTGACAATCTATCCAAGTACAAGGATAATCCATGTTACACAGAGGATATTCTGGATAAACCATTTGACATCAAAAAGTTATTAAGCAGAATTAATTAATATGAAGGTTTCAGCATGGCTATAAAACCCATAAGAATATTATTGGTCGAAGACGACCCTGATCACGTTCTACTTATTGAAAGTTCGTTCATTAAATTCGGTAATAAATTTCAATTAAGCATAGTTGACAATCTTAAGGATGCTTTAAGCCATATCACAAATACAGATCTGATAATATCCGATCTGAATCTTCCTGATGGTAACGGAAAAGCACTTTTGCAAAATGAAAATATCAGAAATAATATTCCTGTAATAATAATGACAAGCTTTGGAGGAGAGGAAATAGTTGTAGATCTTATGAAATCCGGAGCAGCAGATTATGTGCTAAAATCAAATCAGGCATTTATGAAACTGCCTGACACAGCTGATAATGTAAATAAATTATGGAAAATGCAGCTGGAAAGAAAAAAAGCCGAGGAAGAAAGGAAAAAATTAAGTATAGCCATGGATTATTCTCCAGACGCTATAGTTATAACTGATAGTGCAGGAGTTATAGAATTTGTTAATCCATCTTTCGAAAAAATTACCGGATACAATAAAAAAGAACTGATCGGGAAAACTCCTTCGATACTGAATAGCGGAAGACAGAGTAAAAAAATGTATAAAGAGTTATGGGAAACGATCAAGAGCGGGAAGACCTGGAAAGGAAATTTTATAAACAGGAAGAAAGACGGTACATTTTACGAGGAGGAAGCAGCAATTTCACCGGTATTGGACGAACAGGGAAAGATAGCGAATTATGTTGCTGTAAAAAGAGATATTTCCGAAAGGATACAGATGGAAAATCAGCTTAGACATGCCCAGAAAATGGAAGGTGTAGGTACATTGGCAGCTGGTATTGCCCATGAGATAAATACACCTCTTCAATATTTATCCGATAATACCTTATTCATCAAAGATTCATTTTTAAAATTTATACCTATACTTGATAAAATGGTTGAGTTCAGTGAAACAGGGTCTTGTGATTCATATAAGATAAACGAACTAATGGTGTATTTTAAGGAATTAGATCTCAATTTTTTAAAACAAGAAATACCTCAATCCATAGAAGAAAGTTTGAACGGTTTGAAAATAGTCAGGGAAATTGTAGCTGCGATGAAGAATTTTTCTCACCCCGGGAAAGCTGATAAACAATATGCTGACCTGAATAAAGCGATAAATTCAACGATAACCATCACAAAAAATGTCTGGAAATTCACCGCGGATATAGAGACTGACCTCTGTGAAAAATTACCGGAAGTAAAATGTCATATTGGTGATATAAACCAAGTCTTTTTGAATATGATAACAAATGCCTCAGATGCTATAGCTGAAAAAGGTGAAAAAGGTATAATAAAAATTTCAACAAGGCATGATGGTAAATTTGTTTATATACAGATATCCGATACAGGTACAGGTATACCTGATGAACTTAGGGAAAAAATATTCCAACCATTCTTTACAACAAAAGAAGTTGGTAAAGGTACAGGCCAGGGATTGGCTATCAGCTATGATATAATTGTAAATAAGCATAACGGTAAAATTGATATTGATGTAAAAAAAGGGAGTGGAACTACATTTATTATTAAGGTTCCGATTGAAGATCAGTAAATATAAAATTGAGGTGTTGTAATGGAAAATAGTGTAAAAATTCTTTTCGTTGATGATGAACAGCCTGTTCTAAATGGAATAAAAAGGATATTCCATACGCATAGAAATGACTGGGAGTTGCTCTTTGCAAATAGCGGGGCTGAGGCTTTAGAGTTAGTAAATGATCACAAATTTGATCTGATCGTAAGTGACGGTAAAATGCCCGGTATGAGCGGTATTGAATTGTTGCAAAAATTGAGAGAAAGGGAAGACACTAAAGATATTCCTACTATTATGCTCACAGGATATGTAGATGAAGAAATGAGGAAAGATGCATTAAGATCAGGTATAATCGAATTTGTTAATAAGCCAGTAATTCCTGACGAGTTCGTTCTAAGAATAGAAAATGTTCTTAAACTGAAAAATCTTCATACAGTGATCAAAGAAAAGTCAGACAAGATTGAGGAAAATAATGAAGAGTTAAAAAAGTTATACCTAACAGTGAAAGAACAAAAATCGGAACTGGAGGAATTGAACAATACAAAAAGTCAATTTATTGAGATCGCAATGGACGATTTCAAAAATTCAGCTCAAATGATATTAAACAATTCCAATGTTTTAATAAATAGAATGGATCAGGAAAGAGATACTGACAAAATTGAAATTGTGGAAAAAATAATAGAAATATCAGAAAGTATGCTTGGAATATTCACTAAACTGATGAATGTTACAGATATTACTTCCGGTGAATTAAAGTTGAAGTATTCCAAGGTCAATTTACTGGGATATGTGAATGACTGCTTTAATGATGTAAAGGACTGGTATGTGCAAAAAGGAGTGAATTTATTGTTCTTTAATGATAATATCCTTCCTATTGAGATAGATATAGATAAAACTAAATTCAGGATCGTAATTTTCAGTTTATTGGAAAATGCGATAAAATATTCATCAGAAAATTCTGATGTTGAATTCCATTTAAATTACCGGGATTCAAAGATAATATTTAAGATAAAAGATAATGGAATTGGAATGACTGAAGCAGAAATGCTCTCTTTATTTGAATACAATTCAGATAATGAAAAAAAATCAGGTGTCAGTTTACCGATAATTAAGAAAATAGTTGAAGCTCATAACGGAGAGATCTCGGTAGAAAGTCAATTTGGAAAGGGCAGCATTTTCACAATAAAAATACCTGTCTAATATTAAGGGTCTACAGCATAAAAATGGGTAGTATGAAATTATGGTAATAAACAGAATATGTGAATATGCATCTGAAGAAAATTTTGAGGAAGCCATTTTCTATATTTCTCCTAAAGGAAATAATTTTGTATTTGTCTATAAAAAGAACGGACAATATTTTGCCCAGGTAAAAAATGATATGTTCGGTGGTTACACAGAGATCAAAAATGTGTCCTTCACACCTAACGGAAGATTATACTCATTTAAATATGCGTCCTTTAAAAAGATAATCGGTATAATAAAAGACGATAACAAAGAGTATTTGAACATCAATGGAAGAGAGTATGGGGCATTTGGGAATGTTCATTCATTTAAATTGAACAGCAATTCAACTTACTATCTTGCATATCGTGATTATTTTAAAACCTTTATCAAAATCAATAAACAGAAGTTCGGTGGTTTTGATAAAGTAGCCAATATTTCGATTTCTGATGATGGCAATAATTTTTCATTTCGTTATACTGACGGATCAAAAAATTATTTCAGATATAATTCTTCAGTATATGGTGAATTTGATAAATTAGAAAACATAATTGTAAATTATGAGCATGATTTTTTTGGATTCTGTTTTAAAAAAGATACCGATATTTATATGAACATAAATAAAAAAGTTTATGGTCCTTATACTAAGGCAGAAGGTTTGGAATATAACACACAATTTAAAATGTCTTTTTTTAAATTCTCAACTGAAGTAGGCAGTTATGTTCAATTCAATGAAAAATTGTTCGGACCTTTCGAATCATCCGGTTCACCTCATTTTTCACCGACAAAAAATTTCCTGTATATTGACTATATGAAAGACGGTTCAGAAAAATATCTCGTAATTTTAAAAGATGTCGGAATTTATAATGAAGTTGATTTTCTGGTACATGATATTTCTGAGAACACACTATTTTTTACATACCGTAAGAATGATCAAATTTATGTTATAAGAAATAATAAAAAATATGGTCCCTTCGATGAGATAAAAATTGCGAAGATCAGTACAAATGGAGAAAACTTTTGCTTTATTTTTGAAAAGGACAGTTATGAATATGCAAATATAAATGGTACGATCTACGGACCTTATGAGAATATTACAGAAATATCTATCAGTAATGATCATGGTTATTTTGGTTTCATCTATTTCAAAAATAAGAAGTTTTACGTTAGAATATCATCAAAAGTATTTGGTCTATACGATAATGCTTTCAATTTGCATGTGAGTGATAACGGAACAGGATTTTCGTATAATTTTGTTAAAGCCATGAAAAGTCTGGCAAATATATTCAAAAAGGATGAAGTATTCACTTCTATAGATGGTGAGATCATTGATGAATATTGGGAAATTTTAAGTTATCAAAGTAATTCAATTGACCAAAAAGCTTTAATATACATGTTCAATGGAGAAACTAATGTTTACTTTGACGGCAAAACATTCGGTCCTTATTATTCGATCACAAATCCTAAATTCTTAAAAAATGATAATTATTTTTCATTTAAATTCACAGAAGAGCAAAAGGGATTGGAGCATCTTCAGATCGGGGATAAAAAATTTTATTCAATGAGCAAATTCAATACTGTATTTTACCCGATGTTCAGTCAGGATAATCAAAAGTATGGTTTGATCCATTATGAAAATGAAAAATATTTTGTTCAGGTAACTGATAAAACTTACGGTCCATTCGATTTTGCAGTAGCACCTTCTTTTAGTCCTGATGGTAAAATAGTTGTTTTTAAGTATTTAAAGGAAGGAAGTGTGTTCTTCAACATAAACGATAAAATATACGGACCATTCGGAGAAGGGGAGTATGTATTTGTAGAAAATAAACTGTATATTGTTTACTTATATGAACATCAGATAAGAATGGATGAATTTATTGAAAATGATCTGGGAAATAAATTAGAAATTAAAAAATTAGAGATAGAAGGATAACTTATGAAAGAAAAACTGAAAATTCTTTTAGTGGAGGATAACCAAGATCATGCAATGATCACAAAATTCAGTTTGAAAAATATTGATGATGTTGAATCTGTAGTCCATGTAGAAACAGGTGAAGAAGCTTTAATGTATCTCAGGATAAGGAAAATCACAGATAGTTACAACAATGACATTAATCCTGATCTCCCGAATTTGATACTTTTGGACCTTAGATTGCCAAAAATTGATGGGTTGGCAGTTTTAAAACTGATAAGAGAGAATAATGACGCAAAAGATATTCCGGTCATAGTTTTAACTACCTCAGTTTATCAGGAGGATATCAACGAAACCTCTAAACTCGGTGTTAGTGCTTACATGGTTAAGCCGTTGAATCTTCTAAAATTTAAATCTATTGCAAGCTCAATAAGAGAGCAACAACAAATATAAAAAAGGAAATTGTATGCTTAAAGATATTAAAACAAAAATTCTTATAGTGGATGATGAACAGATAAACAGAATCTTGGCTCAGGAAGTGCTTAAAAAAAATAATGTAGATTCAATATCCTTAGACAGTGGTAAAAATATTATTGAAACACTTGAAAATAATAATATTGAATTAATATTGCTGGATGTAATTATGCCAGATATGGATGGTTACGAAGTATGCAAACTCATAAAATCGGATCAGAAATTTAAAGAAATTCCGGTAATATTTTTGAGTGCAAATAAAAATGAGGACAGTATCGTAAAAGGATTTGAAGCCGGTGGACAGGATTTTGTAACCAAACCTTTTAATGTAAAAGAATTAGTACTGAGGATCAGATCAAATATTGAACTAAAAAGATCAAAATCAGAGCTCCAAAAAGTAAATCAGGACCTTAAGGATTTTATGTATATCGCATCTCATGATCTTCAGTCTCCGTTAGTTTCAATGTCCGGATTTGCGTCTATGTTCATTGATAGTGTTTCAGACAAGCTTACTGAGGAAGAGTTATTTCCAGTAAAAAGGATCGAGGCAAATTCAAAAAAAATGCAGGAATTAATAAAAGCTCTGCTGGATGTATCAAGGCTTAATACAGTAAAGAATGAATTTACTGATGTCAATTGCAATGAACTATTCAAGAATATTTATGCAACCTTAGATATCAATATAGCTGAAAAAGGAGTTAATATAGTAAGAAATGATCTTCCAAACATATATGGTGATAAAATTCGCCTTGAAGTCCTGTTAAGAAACATTATTTCCAATGCAATTAAATATGGGGGGAAGAATATTGAGATCGGATTTGATAGTTCAAGAAATATATTTTATATAAAAGATGATGGTGTCGGAATTGATGCTGATCAGCTCGAAAATATTTTCAAACCGGGATCAAGATTGCAAACAGTAAAAATTGAAGGTGTCGGTATGGGGCTTTCGTTTTGTAAAAAAGTAGTGGAATTACATAATGGTGAAATTTGGGCAGAATCCGGGGGTATAGGTCAGGGTTCAACAATTTGCATGAAGTTTAAGCAGTAGCGGTCGTACAACTTAATCAAAGGAAATCTTATGTCCAAACTTAAAGCAAGTGAATATGGTAGTGATGAGGTTGAATATAACTTGAAAAGTAACAGGAACTACTTTATATATTTGACAATATTTGCCTTGGAGATCATAGGTATTATTATATTTGGTTCATGGAAATATCAGACAATATTTTATAATGAGGTAGTAGAAAAATCCTACAAAGAACTACTGACTATTTCAGAAAATATTTCTCAAAATATACGATCTCATTATAACGAAGGTATAACACAGATAAAAATATTCTCATCATCACCTAAATTCACCGGCATGGTTGAAAAAAGTATCAAATTGAAAAATGACGAAGAACTGAATGAATTTATAGGCTCTTATTTTCAAAACTACGCAGGGAATATTATTGCAGTATCAATATATGCTCCGAATGGTAATATCATTACTGAAGTAAGTGATACATCCAGAGTTCAATTCTCTCAGGATGATATGGAAATGCCAAAAAATATCCTAGAGTCAAAATCAGATGTATTCATATCCAAGATCTCAATGACCGAAGAAAATGAACCGACAGTAGATATTTATACTAAGTTTTTCAAGAATGATTCTCTCCTTGGATTTGTAAAGATTATTGTAAATCTTGATTACCTGGAAAAATTTGTATTTCCTTCTTCAATGTATGATTATAAAGCAGACAGTTTCATTATTGATGTTAATGGTGATATTGTCTACAATGACTCAAAAAGAGCTGTCGGAAAAAATGCGAAGTTCATTTCGGAAAGACAAAGAGGTAATGTCAGCGGTAAGGATTTTGCTGAATTTATTGACATACTGAAGAAAGGTGAAAAAGCTACAGGTATATTCGATTATGCATGGTGGCTTGACAATAAATGGGAAGATGATAAAAAAATATGCGCATTTTATCCACTGAGGATCGAAGATAAAACATGGATGATCGTAAATTCATACTCATACTATGAAATAGCTAAGCCGTATATTATCAATTCAATGTATACTTATGGTTATGTTGGATTAATACTTATTGCATTCACAGTTCTGGTGATAATTATATTTTATTTGATGAAAAAGAGGATAATTTACAAAACAAAATTAGCTTTTCTGGAAAAATTACATTCAAGTACAGAAAAACTGGATGAAAGTTTACAAAAGTTCAAAGATCTTTTTGAAGTTAATACTACCGCAATTTGCACAGTATTGCCAACTGACTATATTTCAGCCTGTAACAGTATGTTTTGCGAGTTGACCGGTTATTCCGAGGATGAAGTTATCAGGAAAATGAAGTGGCAGGATATTATATCAGATCAGGACCTAGAAAGAGTTGTGGGGTATGACAGTACAAGAAAGAAAGATCACAATGCAGCACCAAATGAGTATGAATTTGATCTGAAGAGGAAAGACGGAACATTTAAGAGTGTATTATTAACAGTTAGAGTTCTTGGAACAACTTCAGAGCAACTTGCATCAATAATTGATGTTTCGTCTATAAAAAAGGTTGAAAAAGCCTTAAGGCAGAATCAGTATAATTTAAAGAAAGCTCAAGAGATAGGAAAAATAGGCAACTGGGAATTGGACATTAAATCTAATATTATCAGCGGTTCAGATGAATTTTTCACGTTGCTCAATATCAAACCTGACATACAAAATCAGATACCAATTAAGGATCTGCTGATGATATTTGAAAATCCGAGAAAACTTTTGAAGGATATTACAGGATTACTGAAATACGGAAAATTGTTTGACTACGAATACAGTATAAAATCAGGAACAGGCAAAAAAAATAAAATTATTAAATGTATCGCTCAACTTGTAAAAGATGGTAAAATCCCTGAAAAAATACAGGGAGTTATTCAGGATATAACAGAAAGGAAAGAAATTGAGATCGAAATAACAAATACGAACAATGATCTTAAGAATATGATGTATGTTGCTTCACATGATCTGCAGATGCCTCTTGTATCAATGGAAGGATTTGCATCGATATTACTCGACCAGTATAGTAAAGTACTTGATGATAAAGGTATATACTATCTAAAGAGGATACTGGCCAATACTACAAGTATGAGAAAATTAATCAACAGTCTTCTCAGTATTTCCAGATTGAATTCAGTGGAAAATCCTTTTGAAGAATTGAATATTGTGAAACTGGTAAATATTGTAAATAAAGAACTGGAGTTAAGCCTGCAGGATAAGAATGTAGAATTAAATATAGTGGATGAAGAAAATATCCCGGGTGCATTTGGAGATAAGCAAAGACTGATGATAGTGATAAGAAATCTGATATCAAATTCAATAAATTACAGTGCTAAAAATATTTCATTCGGGTATGAGAACGGAAAGGGATATTTTGTAAAAGATGATGGTATAGGGATCAATAAAGACCATCTTGAAAGAATATTTAAACCTGGAGAAAGGATAAATGATATTAAAACTGAAGGAACAGGTATGGGACTTACTTTTTGCCAAAAAGTTATTGAAATGCACAAGGGAATTATCTGGGCAGAATCGGAAGGGCGGGGAGAAGGAACTACGATCTATTTCACAATAGGGAAGGGGTAAGTCAGTGGACAGCGTTTGTAGTGAACGCAGAAATGAGTTTAGGGATTACACATTGTCAGGTTTAACAGAAGATAAGTTAAAACAGGAAGCATATGGCAGAAGAAACAAAAAGTGCACCAGCCAGAATTACTAAAGATCAGTATTATTGGATATTGTTATTAATTTTCATCATTACAGAAATCATTTTTTTTTACAATATGATAAGTTATCATCGTAGTAGTGCTATTATTACACAAAAAAAAGAATCTGAACAGAGTGCTAATTTTTTACAGAAGATCATCAAATCTTATTTGGAGAATAATAACTTCAGTCAGATTGAATATTTTATAAATAATTGGTATGAAGGGCATAAAGACCATTTGAGTGATGTAACTTTAACTGAAGATAATGGTTTTGTCCTGGTTAATATTCATAATGATCAGCTGCAATTCAAAAATACATATACAGTAGATAGAGATATTGACTATTTATATGATAAAAAAATGAAACTCCAATTGATAATAGATCTCGAAAATTCACTTACAAATTCAAATAAATTTATAATCATAGTTGGAATAATGATTTTATTTATTTCTGCTGCATTTGCTTACATGATATTCGTAACAATTAAAAAAGATAAATATGCTGATAATATAAAAAAACGTCAGGAAGATTTGGATGATCTATTAGAAGAGCTTGTTCAAGAAGTTGAAAAAAGAAAAATAACTGAAAAAGAATTAGTAAATAATCAAAAGTTACTGCAACAAGCACAAGAGATTGCATCTTTAGGCTCATGGGAATTAAATTATGAAGAGGGAATTATAAACGGATCGCCTGAATTTTTTAATATTATTAAACTTCCGTATAAAGATCAAGGAAATATCAGTTTAAAAGAAATATCAAAAGTTACTTCAAATTACATCAAAATACTCAGAGAGAGTCTGGATAGTAAAAAAACAGGTTCATCTTTTGATGAAGAATGTTATGTAATTGATCAGTTCACCAAAAAAGTATTAAAGATAATAAGAGTAATTGGAAAAATGTCTACTGATAATAATTATTCAAAAAATATGCTAAGGGGTATTATTCAGGATATTACCGATAAAAAAAATAAAGAAATTGAAATTGAAACTGCTAACAATGACTTAAAAGAGATGCTTCACATAGTCGCACATGAGTTACAGACACCTTTAGTGACTATGGAAGGATTCAGTACTCTGATTCTTGAAAATTATAAAGATAAATTTGACAAGCAAATGTCATATTACCTTGAAAGAATAAATACTAACGCTCTGAGCATGAAGAAATTGATAAATTCTATTTTAGATATTTCAAGATTAAATACAGTTAAGTACCCTCATGAAAAATTTAATACTCAATTAATGATTACTGATTTGGAACAGGAAATAGAAATTATTTCTGATCGGAAAGTTATAATAGCATTGAAAACATTCCCGGAAATTCCTGAAATATATGGTGATAAGCAAAGAATATATCTTGTTTTTAGAAATCTAGTGCTTAATGCTATCAATTATGGTGGAAAAAATGTAGAAATAGGTTATAATCCTAGCAAAGGATTTTATGTTAAGGATGATGGTATAGGTATAAAAAAGGATTATATTGAAAGAATTTTTATACCGGGTGAAAGATTGAAAGAAAATGAAGTAGAGGGAACAGGTATGGGTTTAACTTTCTGCAAAAAGATACTAGAGATTCATAGAGGTAAAATATGGGCTGAGTCAAAAGGAAAGGGACAAGGAGCTACTTTTTTCTTCAAATTGCCAATGTTGGAAGAGAATTAAAATTAGCCGCCGGAAATTGATTCGCAGAAGCGAATCATCATTCGCCCGTTACCGAGTTAACATAGCGATAAAAACAAGATTGCCGCGGATTTAAAATAAAATCCTCGCAATGACGGTTAAAGGCTAAATACTGAAACAATTTCAGCATGACAAAATCAAATATGATTAATCTAATTTAAATCGTTTTTTGATCTTCTTCAATTCATCCCGTAATTCGTTAATTCTATGCTCCCGGTTTAAAAATAATTTATTTAACTTTTCAACCTCATCAAATTTTGCATTCAGTTCTGCTGTTCTGCTCTTTACTAATTCTTCCAGATGGTCTCGATGTTTGTTCAATTCTGATTCCATTCTTTTTTGTTCCGTAATATCTTCACCGATCTTTAAATAATTAATAATTTCTTTCTGTTTATTAAATATCGGACTGATAATTGCCTTTTCCCAATAAATCGTTTCGTCTCTTTTTTTATTAGTTATTTCCCCTGACCATACTTTCCCCGAGGAAATAGTGTCCCATAATTCGTTATATAATTCATCATCCATGTTTTCCGATTTCAAAACACGAAGATTTTTACCTTCAACTTCTTTGAAAGCATAACCGGTAATATTAGTAAATGCAGGATTTGAATAAACAATATCTCCAAAGATGTTAGTCAATACTATGATTGAAGGGCTTTGGTCTACGGCAGTTGATAAGATCAATAAGTCTTTCTGTGTTTCAACTATGTTTGTGACGTCTGTAATTATACCCTCATAAGCAATAATATTACGATCGTTATCCCTTAAAATGTAGGTATCATCCTTTACCCACTTGATTTCATCATTTTTAGTTACTATCCGGTAAGATTTATGTGTAAAACTATTTACTTCTTTTTTTGAAGAGTATTCTGCCATCTCCTTAATAATATTTCCAAGATCTTCCTTGAAAATTACATCAGCATAAAAAATTTTCTTATTATAAAATTCCTCTTTAGTGTATCCAAAAATATTTTCTACATTATCAGTAACAAAATCTACAGTCCAATCTTTATCGTTTTTCCACCTAAAAGCTACTGATGGACTACGGGTAATAATATTGTAACTTGTTTCCAGCATTTTTTCGATCATTTTTCGATCAGTAATATCTGTTATGAAACCTTCAGTTATAATGTACCCGTTTTCATCTTTTCCGACAGGGAAAGCTTTTTCCCAAACCCATTTTTTTATGCCATCTTTTGTAATAATTTTATATTCGATCTCATAGTGTTTTCCTTCATCCATTGCCTTATATATTGAGCTCCAGTTTTTTTCTGCTTCATCCGGATCAATAATATCATTATAAGACAGTTTTTTATTGTTGACCAATTCGTCAGGTTCATAACCTGTTAATTTCTTTACCCCGTCACTTATATACAACATAGTCCAGTTATCATCAACTAGGCACCTGTATGCCATACCGGGAAGATTTGATACTAAAGTATCCAGCTGTCTTTTTTGTACATTCAGTTTTTTTTGAATATTTACTTTTTCAGTCACATCTTCTGCAGTACAGATCATACCATTGAAGGTGTTATTTTCAACCAGAGGAATAAGCCAGCCTCTTTGAATATTATCTCTGTTTGAAGATAAAGCACCATTGGAAGCTTCATATTGGGAAAGGAATAGAGAATTCCTTACGGTTAAATATTTTTTTTTAAATTCCACTGATGTTTCTCCATCGAAACCTTCATGAATTGACTGTCCAATGATCCTGCTTGCGGGAACACCTGCAATACGCTCCATTTCTTTGTTCACATATAAAACCTGATCATTTCTGTCGGTTACCAATACTCCGCTCGAGATATTTTCCAGAATACTTTCATAAAAATCTTTAGTATTTGATATTTCTTCTTTCTTCTTTTCCAACTCTGTGATGTCATGATTTATGCATGCAAATCTGATACGACCGGACTGGTCTTCAATCTTTATAATGCTAAGGTCTATCGTTTTCAATTCACCTGATTTATTTGTGAATTGCTTATGTCTTTTTACAAATCCTTTTTGTTTTGAGAGTCTCAGATTTATTTCAAAATCTTTTTCTCCAAAAAAAATGGCCGGGGTTTTTCCTTTTAATTCTTTGATCGTATAACCAAACAATTTTTCATCAGCCAAATTATGAGAAATGATAAATCCCTTTTCATCAAGAATAGAGATCGCACTTGTTGAATTGATAAATATCTGATTAAAAAGCAGTAATTCGTCCTGATCTTCTATAGCCTGAATCTTATCGTAATAATCTCTGATCTCTCTCTGAATAGCAGGAATGAGTCTTCCGAGCTTATCTTTCATAATAAAATCATTTGCCCCATCTCTCATCATCTTAATAGCCTTTTCCTCTCCGATCAAAGAAGATGTCAAGATGAAGGGTATGTTCTGATCTCTTTCCCGTAATATATTCAAAGCCTCCTCACCATCAATATCAGGTAAGTTATAATCAGAAAGAATTATATCAGGGAGTTTTTCCTCGAGAAGTTTTAGATAACTTGATCTATTATCAACCGATCTCGTTTCATATTTCTGATCCAGTTTCATAAGCTCATGCTTGATCAGGTCAAGATCATCTTTATTATCCTCCAATATGAGTATGTCTAAAATTTTTTTCATAATTTGTTATCCAAGTTGTTTTTAAGTAGCGATGGACATTTTGCGTCTCACATTTCACAAAATTAAAATTAAGATACTGAATTCATTTCAAAGTAAGGTTTTTCCGCAGGGTTGAATCAACATTCGCCCGTTACGGGATAAAACCTAGCGTTAAAAACAGGATTGCCGCGGATTTAAAATAAAATCCTCTCAATGACGATTACAAGATATATACTGAAATAAATTCAGTATGACGGAGCTTAAGTTCAGGATGACGGTTTTTGCCATTGTCAATTATTTCTCATATTTTTTCAACTGTTCTTTTAATTCCTTTATTCGATGTTCCCTGTTAAAGAAAAGTTTATTTATTCTTTCCAGTTCAGTATTTTTATCATTCAGTTCTTTTGTTCTTTGCTCCACAAGCTCTTCTAAATGCTCACGGTGCTGCTCAAGTTCATACTCCATTCTCTTTTTCTCAGTAACATCTTCAGCAATTTTCAAATAATTTATGATCTTTTTATCGTTATCAAAAACAGGACTGATAATAGCCTTTTCCCAATAGATAGTACCGTCTTTTTTCTTGTTGATCATTTCGCCTGACCAAATATTCCCTGAAGATACTGTTGACCAAAGTTCATTGTAAAATTCATCTTCCATTTCACCGGATTTTAATATTCTCGGATTTTCCTCTTTTACTTCTTCAAAACTATAACCGGTTATCTTTGAAAATATTGGATTTGCATAAATAATATCTCCTGAAGTATCTGTCATAACAACTATAGACGGGCTTTGATCTACAGCAGTAGACAGCTTATTTATTTCATTCTCTGTTCTTTTTCTTTCGGTAATATCATGACCTATTTTCAATACTCCAATCAAATCGTTCTTCTCATTTTTTAAAACACTATAATACCATTCAATAGGAATAAGGTCACCGTTTTTTTTCTTAACATGGTTTATAAATCCCTGTTCAATTTCTTCATTCAAACACCTGTCAAAAATATCTTCTGTATTTCTTCTGTTATCACCGTGAATAAATAATTCGAACCAGTTCTTTTCTTTTATCTCCGGATACTGATAGCCGGTAATTTCTCCAAAGAACCTGTTTGAACTTAAAATATTAGCACTCAGATCAAGCAGTAGAACGATCGCATGAGCAGTTTCGATAATATTTTCTGCTAAAGCTTTCTGAATGTATAATTCCCGAAATACTTTTTGCCTTTCAATAGAATATCTTATAGAACGGGATAATATTTCTTTATCAAATATTCCTTTGATCAAATAATCCTGAACTCCACAACTCATAAGTGTTTGTATTAGCTTTGGGTCATCACTTCCGGTAAGAACTATTATTGGCAGATGCGGTTTCGCTTTTATCAGCATATTTGGAGCATCAGTTCCTGCACATCCAGGTAGTCCAAGATCAACAAGTGCTATATCATAATTGTTCTCTTCAATTTTTTCAATGGCACTCTCAAGGTCGATACAGTGATCAACTAAATATCTCTGATCATTTTTTAACATTTCTTTTATAATAACTGCGTCGGCAAGATTGTCTTCGATCACAATTATTGAGATTGTTTTTCTAACCATTTTACTTCCCTGAGTTTTATTTGATATTTGATCGTTATTTATTCTGTAGCCATGATTTGTTCATTTTTGACACTACATCAAAGTATTCCATAAGATCTATCGGTTTAATTACATAGCTCTCTGCCTTAAGTTCCGAACACTTAGAAATATCATTAAGATTATTTGAAGTGGTAAAAACTACTACTGGAATATCTTTTATTTTTTCGGTGGTCTTAATAAATTGCAGGATCTCCAGACCGCTCACACCCGGTAAGTTCAGATCAAGAATTATAAGATCAGGCAGTGTAATAATCTTGGAATTAAGGTAATCAAATACATCTTCTCCATCATAAATGTGAATTATATTTATATCAGAGCTAACTCTTCTAAAGGCTTCTCTGGCAAGAACAACATCACCTTCGTTATCCTCGACCAGAAGTACATTTACTGTTTTTTTGTTATTCATCATTTATTTTCCATTATTTTTTAGTTTATCCTTGGTAAAGTGAATTTGAATGTAGAACCTTTCCCGATACCTTTTGATTCAACCCAGATATTTCCTTTATTTAATTCGACAATTCTTTTGCAAAGTGCTAATCCTATCCCGTTACTTTCATATTTCTTATCTTTGTTCAGTTTGTTGAATATAACAAATATATCATTAAAATGCTTTTTTTCTATTCCGATACCATTGTCCTTTACTGAGATTATCCATTCCTTACTTTTATCGTCATATTTTGAATCAATGGTTATTTTGCACAATTTATCTTCACTTTTATATTTTATAGCATTCGATATTAAATTCTGTAGTAATTCGACCATCTGGTGAGGATGAGTCGTGATCTTTGGAAGTCCTTTGTTTGTTATTGCTGCCTTAGATTCACCGATAAGAATTTTTAAATTATCTAATGCTTCAAGAAGCATATTATTCAGATCTGTTTTGACAGGTTTCTCTTCAAACTTCGAGAGTCTTGAGTATTCAAGAACATTCTGGATCTTTTTATGCATTTTTACGGAACCGTCAGAAATAAAATTAAGGTATGTTTTTGCAGTGTCATCAAGCATATTGCCATAATTTTGTTCAAGTAATTTTGCAAAACTTGAAATCATTCTTAAAGGTTCCTTCAGGTCGTGTGAAACAGCATAAGAGAATTGTTCAAGTTCCGCATTGGATCTTTCTAATTTTTGCTCAACTTTTTCTTTTTCGGTAATATCTTCACCTGAGCAAAGGACTCCGATGATCTTTCCATTTTCATCTTTCAGCAAAGAATTATGCCATGAGATGATTTTTTCTTCACCGGATTTAGTTACTATAGTATTTTTATAAAATTCAAGATTCTTATCTTTTCCGGAAATTATTTTTTTGAAGACACTGTTTACCTCTTTCAAATCATCTTTTGGAATGAAATTATCGAACCAGTTTTTACCCAACGCTTTATTTTCGCTATAGCCTGTAATTTCACAAAACTTCTTATTTACCAGTGTTATATTACCTTCTTTATCTAATGCAAGGAACATAAATCCTGCAATATCCAGACAATGCTGTACTTTTTCTTTTTCGGATATAAGTTTAGATTCTGCCTCTTTTATATTTGCTATATTCTTACAAAATACAATTATTTCATCATTCGAAACTTTTACTGCATCAAATAATACAGGAACAAGCGATCCGTCATTTTTTCTCCATTCAGTCTCAATAGAATTTACTCTACCATCTTTCTTTATTTTGTTAAATATATTTAAATTTCTGTTCTTACTTACATCCTTAAAGGATTTTGTTGTAATTTCATCAAGAGAGTAACCAAGAAGTTTAATGCCTGCTTCATTGACATAAGTATAAATCCCTATTTTATTTGCAACAAAAATAGCTATTGGCGAGTTCTGAATATATGCCCTGAACTTATCTTCTTTTTCGATAACTTCAATTGTTTTCTGCTTGACTATTTCTTCAAGGTGATTCCTGTAATTATTCAGCTCAACTTCCTGTTGTTTTATGACTGTAATATCAGTAAATGTTATGACTACACCTTCTATTTTATCATCGATAGTTCTGTATGGAAGAATCCTCATCCAATAGTAATTTCCGTTCAAAGTTGTCACTTCTATCTCTTTCGGTATCAGTGTTCTTAAAACTTCTTTCAAATCTGATTCGAGATCATTATATGTAAGATTGTGTGCAAAATGTGTAATAAGTCTTCCGATATCTGAATCCAGCAAGCCAATTATCTGGTTTGCACACGGAGTGAATTTGAATATTCTAAGTTGCCTGTCAAGAAAAATTGTAGCTATATTCGTACTTGAAAGTAAATTGATGATATCGTTATTAACATCAGTAAGTTCCTTAACTTTATTCTGCAGTTCGTAATTTGTGGTCAAAAGTTCTTCATTTACCGACTGTAATTCCTCTTTGGATGTTTCAAGTTCTTCATTAGTACTCTGCAGCTCCTCGTTAGTCGATTGAGCCTCTTCATTCGACGATTTTAATTCTTCGTTAGTTGATTCCAGTTCTTCAATTGTGCTTTGCAGATACTCTTTAGCTTCATCAAGTTCTTTTTGGAGATGTTTGATGTTTTTCACCTCGGATGGATCATTATTGTCAGATTCTGAACCTATAGCAGTTATTTGAGATTCTTTAAAGACAACAAGGATGAGATCGGAATCAATGATCTCGGATTTTAATGGCATTACAGAAAGATCTATCAGTTCAAAATCTCCATTTGTTTTGACTCTGATCCTGTTATGTTTAACTTCCTTCATTGTGGTCTTTGATTTCAGGATCGCATTGGTTAACGGTATCCTTAAACCTTCTCTTGCTGTATTAATAATATTATTTGTTGCCCGGCCTGTAGAAAGTTCAAGGAATTTTCCCGTCCGACCCTGAACATAAAGGATCTCGGCATTATGATTAATAATAATGCCTGCAGGACAATAATTATCCAGTATTGCTTTCTGAGCAATATCTTTTAATGGCATTTCACGATTAAACTCACCGGACAAACTTTTTTTGGTGGTATGATATTTTGTCATATCCCAAATTCTTATACCTGCAAGGTTGCTTTCAATTTTCTTAAAAGTCTTGTATTTTTTATCATCTATCTTAAAATATTTTGCAGATCCGCCGAGTGATTCAGAATCACCAAGAAGTAAATAACCGTTCATTTTTAGTGAATAATGAAAAACAGATATTGCTTTCTGTTGAAAAGTATCCTCTAAATAGATCAAAAAATTTCTGCAGCTGACAACGTCCAGCTTTGAATAAGGAGGATCCTGTAGAACATTCTGTTCTGCAAAAATTATCATTTCCCGGATGTATTTCTTTACTTCATATGTATTATCGTTTTTAATAAAATAATGTTCGAGAATGTCTTCAGGAATATCTTCAGATATATTCAGAGAATATTTCCCTGCTCTTGCAACTTCAAGAGCTTTAAGATCGATATCTGTGGCGAATACGGTCAGTTCAACACTCAAATGATTATTTTCGATGTACCGTTTTATTAAAATAGCCCAGGTATATGCCTCTTCTCCGGTAGAACATGCGGGTACCCATACCCTTATTCTATTATCTTCGCATGAGGAGATAATTTTTTCGAGTATGTGATTATCAATATATTCAAAAACAGAAGGATCTCTAAAAAAATTGGTAACATTAATAAGAAGTTCATCGAATAAAACTACTACTTCATCCTTGTCTGTTTTTAATTTTTCAAGATATTTATCAAGATCAGATAATTGCAAAGCTACCATCCTGCGTTCTATTCTTCTGCAAATAGTGCTTTTTTTATATTCGGAAAAGTCATGTCTTGTCTGTTGCCGGACAAGGTTCAATATATCACGGATCAATAAGAGTGTTTTGGGGTCTTCGGGTGATATCAGCGACCCTTCATTTAATGTACATTGAATATGTGTAATTATTTTTTCAGCCATTTCCTCAGGTGGAAGTACATAGTCTATCATTCTGGTGGCTATTGCACTGGAAGGCATTCCATTATAAGCAGCTGTTGACGGATCCTGAGCGAGAGTTAAACCACCACCTTTATTTATTTCAGCTATACCTTTAGCCCCATCACTACCTGCACCGGAAAGAATTACTCCAATCGCATTTCTACCGTATTCTTCCTTAAGAGAGATAAAGAATTTATCAACAGGAAAGTGAAGTACTGCTTTTGTCGGTCTGTTCTGAAGTACAAAGTGTCCTCCCATAATGGTGACATCTTTATCATTCGGAATAGTATAGATCGTTCTCTTTTTTAGGGTTAATCCGGATTTAATCTTCTTTGTTTTTATCCCTGAATATTTCGAGATAAGTCCGGGCATATTACTTTCATGATTAGGATCAAGATGCTGGATAATTACTATCGCAGCTTCAATATCATTTGGAATATTTGACAAAAACTGTTCAATTGCTTCCAAACCTCCTGCAGATGCACCAACAGCTATTACAGGTAATTTATTATTTTTCATGATCAGTCCCTTTTCATGTGAATTAAGAAGTTATATGTGATCATTGCTAAAATCAGATGGAATTGTGAATATCATTTTGGTTCCTTTACCAATTCCATAGGATTCTGCTCTGATAGTACCGCAATGTCTTTGTACGATCCTTTTGCAGATAGATAAACCTATACCCGTACCAGGATAAGTTTGCTGATTATGTAATCTGTGAAAGATCGTAAAAATTTTATCAAGATGCTTTTTGTTTATTCCAATTCCGTTATCTTCTACTGTAATTTCCCATTTATCTTCAGTCTCTAAAAATTTTGAACTTATCTGAATTTTAATTTTTTTATCAGGATCTCTAAATTTTATAGCATTCTGAATTAAATTCTGAAATACGATGGTCATTTGAGTTTCATCAGCCATAACTTCAGGAAGTTTATCAGAAACTATCTCAGCACAGGTGTCATCGATCAGCATTTGAAGATTGCATTTTGCAATATGTAAGGCAGTGTCAAGTTTTGTGATTTTCATACTACTTCCCTGAGTAGAAACTCTTGAGTAATCAAGAAGACCAAGGATCAAATTCTGCATTCTCTTTGCGCCTTCAACAGCAAAACTCATATAGGTCTTAGCTTCATCATTCAGATCAGAAGAATGATTTTCAGCGAGAAGTTGATTAAAACTTGAGATCATTCTTAACGGTTCCTGCAGGTCATGAGATGCAACATAGGCAAATTCTTCCAGTTCCTTATTCGATCTTTCAAGGTCCTGTTTTTGTTTTAAAAGCAGTTCTTCATGTTCTTTCTGCTCGGTAATATCTCTCCAGGCAGATAAAGAATGAATTATCTTATTATTTTCATCTCTAACCGATTCAATGTTTAGATTTACATGAAGTTTATTACCATTTTTCTTTTTTAGGATCAACCTTTTATTTTTAATACTGCCCAGTTTTAAGTATTCTTCTCTGGTGTTCTTTGCATCAATTAAAGAATCTTCATGATAAATATCGAAAATATTAATTCCAATAACTTCTTCTCTTTTATAACCCGTTCTATTCAGCAAGGTATCGTTACATTCTATTATTGTTCCAGAATCAGCATCTACCGATGCATACATATCAGGAGCATTGTTGTACAACGAGTAAAATTTTCTCTGACTTTCAATAAGGTCAAGTTCAAGAATTTTATGATTTGTTATATCGTGGACCACGCCAAAGACTTTTTTACCTTCTTTATCAATTTCTGCAATAGATCTTAAGTATTTAAGTTGCTGAGATCTTAAGCCGCGAGCCTGATACTCAACGATATACGGAATACCATCCTTAACAAGATCATTAAAAGCTATAGAGTTTGTTATACGATATGGTTCCAGAGGAAGTTTTCTTATCATCGGAAGATCATAAAACACACCCTCAAGCTCAAATATGGATTTAGCTCCTTCAGAAAGTTCAACAGAATTATCATTAAGATCGATCTGCCAATAGCCGAATTTGGCAATTTTTTCACCTTTCTTTAATTTGATCTCACTCTCTTTTAATTCTAGCCCTTTTTGTTGTAATTCAGTAATATCTCTTGAAACACTTAAAATACTTTTTACAGAATTATTGTTATCGAACTCGGGATACAAACGCCAATCATAATAAGTTGTTTTTTCCTCATTACGGATCTCAAGAATTTTACTATCAGGTTTTTTACTTTTAAAAACACTTTTTATAAACTCGTCCCATTCCTTTGCTGTTTCTTCCGGATAACCGAGTTCTTTATGAGTTTTACCGATCACATCTTCAAACTTAAAACCTGTTATTCTCAAAGACTCCTGATTTATGTAAATATGCCTGCATTCTGAATCATATCTCTCTATTCTGTCTAATGAATTTTCTGCTAGGCTCTTGTACTTTGCTTCGCTATCAATTATTTTCCTCTGAATACTAACTTTTTCGGTCACATCTTCGGCCGTACAAATCATTCCGTCAAATTTATTATCTTTTACATAAGGGATCAACCATCCTCTCTGTATTGAGTTCTTCCCGTCAGGTGTAACAACTTGAACTTCATACTCCGAAGGGAACAGGGTATTCTTTACTTTGAGATAACGATTTTTAAACTCAGATATGGTTTTTTCTTCGAATCCGTCAATGACCGAGTTCCCGACGATCTTGTTTTTTGGAACACCCGCGATCCTCGTCATTTCTTCATTTGTATATTTTATTTTATCATACTTATCGGTTACCCAGACGCCGTTGGTTATATTCTCAAGAATGCTTTCATAAAAATCTTTCTGGATCGAAATTCTTATTTGAGATTGTATAACTTCATTATGTTCGATCTCAGATCTTTTTATACTCTCATATGATTTAAGTTCTCTTTCTATCGTCGGAACGAGCTTCTTCAGCTTGTCTTTCATGATGAAATCATTTGCCCCGTTACGCATCAGTTCGACAGCTTTTTCCTCTCCGATCATGGAAGAAACTAAAATAAAAGGGATGTTCCGGTCTTTATCTCTTAACATAAAAAGTGCTTCCTCACCGTCAATGTCAGGGAGGTTGAAATCAGAAAGTATAATATCCGGATCATGTTCATTCAAAGCTTTTATGAACTCTTCCTTATTCTTACAGATTATGAAATCTTTTTCTGCCTTAAGTTTCTTAAGCTCATAAAGCACAAGATCAAGATCGCTGTCGTTATCCTCAAGAATAAGTATCTTAAGTTTTTCCATAATAATTACCTTTTATTTTTGAACCGTTTTATTTAAGACCAGCCAGTAATATCCGATTTCCTTGATCGAATTACTGAATTTCAGAAAATCTATCGGTTTCACGATATAGCTGTTAACTCCGAGTTCGTAAGCACTGACTATGTCTTTCTCCTCATTCGACGAAGTAAGTA
>JAFGVM010000050.1 GCA_016937995.1 Candidatus Delongbacteria bacterium | reverse complement strand
GAGTGAACAGATCATTTACAAGACCTATGAAAGAAATATCAAGTCCTTCAGTTCTAAATCTTGCTTTTTTAATATTCAAATCAGAATCTTTAAGACTGATATTCAAGCTGTCATTGATAATAGTTTTATTGATCTTATCAGTTTTGATCGAGATCCTGGAATTGACTGTATTCAGGGAATAATCGGAGTTTTTATTATCTACTGTAGCACTGATCTTCTTAGTTTTAAAACCATATTCTGATGATCTCTCTGTATCTTTATACATCAGAACTGTATTTAATATCTCTAATTTATTTACGACCAGATCCGGTGTTTTTTTATCAATGTTATCTTCAGTAATTTTATCTTTATTCTTTATTTTTTTCTTGATCTGGCTGATCTGAGTACTGCTGACATCAATGCTAGGTTCAATAATGATCAAATGATCTGCAACATATTTACCTGAGAACAATGGTTTGTACTGAATACTCAATGCGATTTTCTTAATTTTGCCTATTATTACATCCGAATCATCATAAATAACAAGATCATATATCTCAATTCTGCCTTTAAATATATTTAGACTAAAATCCTTGAATTCAATCCTGACAGGAATGTATTTATTCGTAAATGAAATAATTCTATTTTTCCCATAATCTGACATAAAAAATATAACAAAGCTGGCAATGGAGAATATTACTGCAACGGAAATATATAATATGTATCTTTTTAATTTTTTAATAACAATATCCATTTGTTTTTAACAAAGTAATATACGTTAGATGAGCTTCGAAAACTATCGAATAATTTGATTGAGTTTAAGGGTTGATTGATATATATTGAAGTAAGATGTTATAATAGAAATAAATACTGATCATTTCCGGGAGGTGTGATGAAAAAAGTTAAACTTGTTTTAGTAATTTTAATATCCATATTTTCACTGATAATTTTTCTACAGAATACTGAGCCTGTTGATACAAAAATTTTGTTTTACACTTTTACCATGCCCAGAATTGCACTTCTGGTTTTAATGTCATTACTTGGATTTGTTTCGGGTGCGATCCTGGTATATATTTACACCGGCAGCAAAAAAGAGAAATTAAAATAGAGGTAATATAATGCCTAGGTTTGTAAAGAAGCATAAGCATGAGATAGGTCTTGGACCGGACGATCTTAAATTCAGAGGTGAAAAGAAGACCGATTCGGTTTTACTTCGTGTTATTGATTTTGATGCAGAGAACAAAGAAGAAAAGGTGATACAGTCCATAGAAGAGGTTGTTCCATATAAAAAGAAACCTTCTGTGACCTGGCTGAACATAGACGGTCTTCATGATGAAGCACTAATGGCGGATGTTTCCAAACATTTTGATCTGGAGAAACTTATTTTATCCAATGTTATGCAAACACAGGCAAGACCTACAGTTCAGGAATACGATAATTGTATATATATTTCTATGAAAATGCTTCGTCAGGATGAAAAGACTGAAAAAATACATGTTGAGAATCTCAGCCTTGTCATTACAGAGACCATACTTATATCATTTCAGGAATTTAGAGGAGATGTGTTCGATCCTGTAAGAGAGCGGATCAGAGCTCAAAAGAAAAGGATCAGGAATTCAGGTACTGATTATCTTGCTTTTGCACTTCTTGATGTTGTGATTGATAACTATATCTATATAATCAGTCTATTGGGTGAAAAAATAGAAGCACTCGAGGAGAATTTGCTTCAGGATCCACCACAAAGCATTATTGATCAGATAAATACATACAAGAGAGAACTTAATTTTTTGAGAAAGAACATCAATCCTGCAAAAGAAATGATACTTTCTTTGTCAAAGATCGAGTCAGATCTGATCGAAGATGATACATATATTCATTTCAAAGAATTGCTGGATAATATAAACCATGCAACTGAATCGTCTGACAGTTACAGAGAGATACTCTCGGACCAGCTGAACATTTATCATACTACCATAAGCAGTAAACTTAATGATGTTATGAAATTCCTTACAGTATTTTCTGTGATATTCATACCTTTGACTTTCATTGCGGGTATTTACGGAACAAACTTTGATGTACTGCCAGAACTTCACTACAAATACAGCTATTTTATAATGCTTGGCGTTATGGTTGTGGTAGCTCTAGGAATGTTGAAATATTTTCAAAAGAAAAAATGGCTTTAAAGCAATTGATAATTGATAATTTACAATGGATAATTAAAATGTAGGGGACGATTTCTTTTCGTCCCCAAATAAAATGTCATTATCGGACTTGATCCGGTAATCCATAAAAGATGTGGATCCCCGTTACAAGCACGAGGATGACAAAATAGAATACAAGGATTAAATTAAAAAGGAAAATAAATGAATAATGTAAATCTATACTATATTCTTCTTGTTGTGATAACCTTATCAATAGCTTTGATAGTTACACTGATATTAAGAAAGATCATTAATGTGTTCATTAATAAATATTCTGAAAAACTGAAAACAGATCCGACAAATTTTTCTTTTTTGAAGAATTCGATCAGTTTTATAATTTACAGTTTAGCAATTATATTTATTTTCTTCAAAATACCATACCTGAAATCTATAGGTACTGCTCTTTTTGCAAGTGCCGGGATACTTGCTGTTGCTGTCGGTTTTGCGTCACAGAAAGCATTTACGAATATAATTTCAGGTATTTTTATGCTGATCTTTAAACCTTTTAAGATAGGTGACATTGTTGAGCTTCCGGATTCCAGAGAAGGGATCGTTGAGGAGATAACTTTGAGACATACAGTTATTAGAAATTGGGAAAGTCAAAGGATCATTATTCCTAACAGTATTATCAGTGAAGAAACTCTGATCAACAGTTCCATTACTGATGAAAAAATCCGTAAACAGGTTCTTTTCGGGATAAGTTATGATTCAAATATTGACAAAGCTATAGATATCATTACAGAAGAAGCGCTTAAACATCCTTTGACCATTGACAAAAGAACAAAACAGGAAAAAAAGAATAATGATCCTGTAGTGGTGGTTAGAGTTGTTGGTCTTGCGGATTTTTCTGTAAATTTGAAAGCTTATATCTGGACAGCAAATTATGGTGATGGCTTTGTTCTTAAATGTGATCTTTTAAAATCAGTTAAAGAGAGATTTGACAGAGAAGGCATCGAGATACCGTTCCCTTACAGGACAGTTGTATTTAAAAAAGATTTGCAGGATGTTAAAAAAGATTAATTTCTCACAAAGGCACGAAGGCAAAAAGGATTTATAAATGATGTTGTAAACTTAGCCCTTGCCACTATATACTAACCACTTACCACTAGGAATAAAATGTTTAACGAATACAATAATAAACTTCAAAATGATCGAATAGCCAAGAACACTTACCTCAAGAACGAGATCAATTCTCCTATTCCAGAAGAAGAAAGGGGAGGTTTTAAGGGGTTGAATTATTTTCCTGTTGATGGGAAGTTCAGATTCGAGCTGGAGCTTATAGAATTCCCTGATAAAATTGAGATAATAATCAAAGACTCTAAAGGTAATGACAGGCACTTTATCAAATTCGGTAAGTTCAAATTCAAGATAGATGATATAGAAAACCAATTGATAGCTTATAAATCAGATGTGAATGATACCAGATTATTCATTCCTTATAAAGATAAAACTACAGCGATAGATTCTTATGGTGCAGGCAGGTATCTTGATCTGGAAGAAGAGCATGATAAAGTTGGTGAAAAATGGATACTTGATTTCAATTTGGCTTACAATCCATGGTGTGCATATAATTCTAAATATTCCTGCCCGTTGGTACCTGATGAGAATGTGCTTAATGTAGCTGTTACAGCAGGGGAAAAGAAATATAAGTAAAAAGTCACATTGGGTTAGTTTACTCCGATTTATCGGAGAAATGTAAGACTTTTTACGGGGTATAAGGTATGAAGTATGAGTTGTGGGTTGTGTTATATATTTGGTAATCTCTCCTCTAACTTCTAACTTCTAAAAGCGTACATGATTCTATCTTTTTGTCTTGATACAAAAAGAAACAAAAAAATCAAGACGATCCATATTTTTTACCCCTAATATTGTGCAAATTTATGGCTGTAAAAGTGCGATCCCCGTGATAAAGGATCGTCGGTTTTTCACGGGGAATATAATTTGGTCGTGTCCGTAGCTGTCTGGGAAGGTAAGTCAAAAGATTCGCCTCTGTCAACTGTCAACCCACAACTTCTAACTTGAATAAGAAAGTTTAAATATCTATATTGCATTTTTATTGAGAACAATATTGAAGGTTATATTTATGAAAAATAAAATTGATTTAAAATTACCAGCTTCTTATGAACCCAGAAAGGCTGAGTTTGAAAAGTATCTTACAGACGCTCAGGATAGGATAAGAACTTTTTCGAAAAAGTACGGTTGGGAAGAATTAGTGAAAGAACCTTTCATGGATAAAGTAATGATCTTTGATCAGAAATCAGAATTTGATAAAATGCTACTTGAACTTACTGAATCTGATCCAACCTTAGAACTTCCGGAGACATACTGTGGAGCATTAGAGCAAAGGATACTGACCATTGTTTCACCTGAGATATATGAAAAGGTCTTTCCGCAGGGAATTGAGGATGAATTCTATTCAAAGATAATGGCTCATGAAATTGCACACAGACTGCATATCAGAATTCTCGGTGGAGATGAGGAAGCTATGGGACCTGTTTGGTTCTTTGAAGGCTTTGCATTATTCGCTGCAGACCAGTTCTCACATTCTAAGCTTGTACTTTCCAAAGATGAGATGATAGATATTATAAAAAATGAAGAAAGAGGAAGTTACGAGAATTATGCATATATATTCAGATATGTCGCAGAATTATTACCTTTGACCGAACTGGTAAAGAAAGCTGGGGAGGAGGGTTTTAATGAGCATATTGTTCAAGTCTTGGGTCTCGGGTCTTGAGTCTCGGGTTGTTCGTTGTTCGTTGTGCGTTGTGCGAAAATTTGTCATTACGAGGAATGAAATGACGTGGTAATCTGATATTTGTTTGCGTTTTAGATTGCTTCGAACATAGTACTCGCAATGACTATTAAAGGAGAATATATGAAAATACATATTTTAGAAGAACTTGGAATACCCAGAGAACAATTCATTTCAGCTGCAGAAGATCATGAGACATCATGGTTTTCCGATAAATCGGAACAAGCTATTCAGTGTGACAAGGTGGAAGTGTTAGTAACTGTTAAAACAAAGCTGGATAGAAATCAACTTTCAGAGTTTTCCAGTCTGAAAATGATAGCAGTGGCTTTTACAGGTTATGACAGTGTGGACCTTGACTACTGCAGAGAGAATGCTATTGCAGTTTATAATGTTCCTGCATATTCAACCAATTCAGTTGCTGAACTTACTATAGGATTAACGATAAACCTTTTAAGAGAGATCCCTAAAGGAAATGATGTTATCAGAAAAGGCGGTTGGAACCTGGGTAAAGCAGGTATTGAGCTTTCAGGTAAAACAGTGGGTATCTGCGGAACAGGGGAGATCGGTATCAGGACTGCTCAGATATTTAAAGTTCTTGGTTGTAATATTTTAGGTTGGTCAAAAACTCAGAGAAAAGAGTTCACTGATCTTGGTGGAATATATGTTGATTCATTGAATGAACTTTGTGAAAAAGTGGATATTCTTTCTATTCATGTTCCTTCGAACTCAGAGACAAAAGGACTTATCGGGGAAGAGCAGTTGAAGTTAGTGGGTCAGAATGGTTTTCTTGTCAATACTGCAAGAGGTCCTGTAGTTGATGAATCAGCACTTATAGAAGCTTTGCAGAAAAATGTTATTGCAGGAGCAGGTATAGATGTTTATGAGGTTGAGCCTGTAAAATTTGATAATCCGCTTTTGAATATGGATAACATTGTGCTTACTCCTCATATTGCTTTTAAGACTAAGGAAGCATTGGTCAGGAGAGCAGAGGTGACGGTTTTTAAT
>JAFGVM010000049.1 GCA_016937995.1 Candidatus Delongbacteria bacterium | reverse complement strand
TCCGGAAGTGATAAAATGAAGAAATATTTACTACCGCGTAACACTTGGTTACTTCTCAGGGGACAAATGTCACTAATGTAAATAATATAATTAAATACGATTTAATTTTTTGAAGCAAAAAAAACGGGACATTCAGTCCCGTTTAGAATTTAATGAATCTTAGCAGCATTTGATCGCTTCAGCCAGTTCAAATCCTCTTTTGAGCGCTTGCTCATTCAGAGGAATAAGATCATGCCTTCTTTCAGGTAAAGTCTTCTTAAGTGCATCGATAACACCCTCAATAGTGATCGCACCTGTCTTTTGAATGTAAGCTCCAAGAAGGATCATACCCATCATCAGTGGATTTCCAAGTTTGTTTGATTCTTCGTAAGCAGGAATAGGAACTATATTAATATCCGTTCTGGTCGGTGCTTTATGAATATTAGTAGATTCCCATATCAACAGTCCACCTTCCTTCACTTTTGGTTGATACTTGTCAAGTGAAGGCTGGTTCAAAGCTACTACTGTAGTATATTTTTCTAATATAGGAGAACTTACAGGTTTATCACTAACAGAAACAGTACAACCACAAGTTCCACCTCTCATCTCAGGTCCGTAAGTTGGCATCCAGCATGTCTCTTTACCTTCCAGCATCGCTGTGTAAGATAAATTCTTTGCGATAGTAAGAACACCCTGTCCACCAAATCCTGAAAACATAACTTCCTGTAACATTATTTTATCCCTCCTTCAGTTTTTAGGTCACCAAGCGGATAATATTTCAACATGTTCTCCTCCCACCATTTGTAGGATTCAACAGGTGTCAATTTCCATCCGGATGGACAGTTTCCAACAAGCTCTATGAAAGATGTTCCTCTGTTGTTCAGAGAGTTATCAACAGCTTTTTCAATAGCTTTTTTAAGTTTTCTTGCGTTAACAGCATTATTAGCAGCCTGTCTTGTTACATAGCAGGTGCCGTCAAATTCTTTTACGATATTCGCAACTTTTAAAGGCATTCCTGAAAGCTTCGGGTCCCTACCGTCAGGTGAAGAAGAAGTGATCTGTCCAGGTAAAGTTGTAGGTGCCATCTGTCCGCCTGTCATACCGTAAATTGCGTTGTTATAGAAAAGAATTATAATGCTTTCACCCCTGTTACATGCATGAAGAGTTTCAGCCAGACCAATAGAAGCAAGATCTCCGTCACCCTGAATTGTAAATACTGCATGTTCCGGCATAACTCTTTTAATCCCAGTAGCCAGAGCACATGCTCTACCGTGAGCTGCTTCCTGCATATCACAGTTCATATAATCATAAGCAAATACTGCACAACCCACAGGTGATACTCCGATGATCTGATGTTGAATACCTTTTTCATCGATTACTTCCTGAAGAAGCTTTTCAAGAGTACCATGAGCACAACCCGGGCAGTAATGCATGTCATTTTTCTGAAGGTTTGGTTTTTTCCAAACTACATCAAATTCCTGACCGTTCTTAGTAATTGTTTCAGCCATAGTTAACTGCTCCTGTTTAATATTTGTTTAACATATCTTTTGTTTTTTCAATGATCTCTTCTGTTGAAAGAACGATACCACCTGTCTTACCATAATGTTCAACAGGTATCTTGCAATCTATTGCAAGCTTTACATCTTCGATCATCTGTCCAACGCTCATCTCAATAGATAAATAAGCTTTTACCTGCTCAGAGTATTTTTTGATAACATCTTTAGGGAAAGGCCATACAGTCTTTGGTCTGATAAGGCCGACTTTGATTCCCTGTTCTCTTGCTATATCAACAGCTTTTTTTACTATTCTTGAAGATAGACCGTAAGCAATATATCCGATCTCAGCGTCATCCATGTGACAAAGTTCATAATCGACTTCATTCTCTTCAATGATCTTGTATTTTGCCTGTAGTTCGAAGTTCTTCTTTTCCATATCCTCAGGTTTAATATATAGAGAAGTAATGGTATTCATTCCTCTATTTGTCATTTTTCCAGTAGTTGCCCAGCTGTCATCAAATTCAGGTCTTACATAATCTTCCTTAAATTCCACTGTTTCCATCATCTGTCCCAAAGCACCGTCAGACAAAATCAGAACAGGGTTAAGATATTTCTCGGAAAGATCGAATGCTTTATATACCATATCAGCCTGTTCCTGAACTGAGTTAGGAGTCAGAACGATAAGTCTGTAATCTCCGTGACCTCCACCTTTCACTGCTTGAAAATAATCACCCTGTGAAGGTTGAATTGTTCCAAGACCGGGACCGCCTCTCTGAACATTTACAAGAACACATGGTATCTGAGCACAAGCTATGTAAGAAACACCTTCCTGCATTAATGAAAATCCAGGAGAAGATGTACTGGTCATAACCCTTTTACCACAGGCACCTGCACCATAAACCATATTTATCGCAGAAACTTCACTTTCTGCCTGAACATAGGCAATACCTTTTCTTGGTAGCCATTTTGAGAAGTATTCCAATACTTCACTTTGAGGAGTTATAGGATAACCGAAATAACCATCAATGCCTGCTCTGATAGCCGCTTCAGCAAGAGCCTCATTACCCTTCATTAAATACTTTTCAGCCAATTTTGACCTCCAATCTATTTTATTAAATAATTATTTTTTTGCTGCTCTATAGGCAGTGATCACACTATCCGGACACACTATTGCACAATTTCCACAACCGATACAATCTTCGTTAACCATAATTGCGTAATAATATCCCTTGTCATTTGTTTTATCGGAATAGCCGATAACAGCCTTTGGACAAACGGTCGCGCAAAGCTGACATCCTTTACATTTTTGAATATCCACTTCAATGTACCCTTTAATCTCCATGTTTCCTCCAAAATTTTTATTATATTTTTAATTAAACCTTGCTATCAAGAAATTGATATTAAAGTTTTTTATGAACTAAATCAAGATGTTTTTTTATGATGTTTTGATTAAAACAGCGATATGGGAATTATTTTTCGATCAATCCGGTATCTATTAACTTGGAACGGTGTTCTTTGTTAAAAGTCACCGTATCACCGAAATAGTAAACACTTCCCTTGTCCAGAAAAAGTATCTTATCGAACTCAGAGTAGATATTGGTATCTTTAGAGATCACTACAGCGGTGTGTTTCTTTGAACGGATTATTTCTTTGAATATTATCTCCCTTTTTCCTCTGTCGATCATGGTCATTTGATCATCGATCATTAGGATCTTAGGTTCTTTTATTATCATAGTGCAAATATTTACAAATTGTTTTTCTCCACCTGATAAATTCATTGGTGGAACATCGATAAGATCTTCTAGATTAAAAACACTTATAATCCGATCCAGTTTTTCTTTTATCACATGTTCGGGTAGATTTTTTAACTCCAAAGGAAATACAAGATCGCTCATCACTTTTTCGGACAGAGTATTTTCTAGCCAGGAATTACTGACGTAGCTAATCATGTCGTAAAGATCATCTCCAAGATTTTCCAAAGGAGATCCTCCGATTGATACCTTGCCGGTATAACTTCTTTCAAAACCGCTTATGATCTCAAGCAGTTTGGTCTTTCCTGCACCGCTTGGACCTGAAATTATTAATGAGGTATTATCATCAACAGAAAAATTTACATTATTTAAAATTTCTTTACCGGAGATAGAAAATGATAGGTCAGTTACTTTTATCATTGATTTATTTCAACAGTTTTTCTAGATGTTCATTAATTAATTTTTCTTTGTTCTTTATTCGTTCATCGTGATTTTTCTTTTTCTTTTCAATGTTCTTTTCAATTCTATTAATAACCTTTTTTTCGATATTTTCTCTCTTGTCAAATCCGTCTGATAATTTTTTCCTGATGATATCTTTTAATTCTGCTTTTTCTTTCTCGTTTTCAGTGTTCTTGAATTTTTGAATTAAAATATCCACTTCTGATTCTTCGAAGATCATTGCGATCAAATTTTTCTTTTCTTCCTTAGGTTCTTTTGTTCTTCTGATGTGTTTTCTCAGTTTTTTCAAAAGTTTTCGATATATCAACGGATGATTTTTTTTCAGATCGAGAGATTTGTTATAAAGTTCTGGAAAATGTTCTTTCAAAGTGTTACTGATCTTCGTTTCAAGCTCAGGAGATATGTTTTTATCGCGCATACCTCTACCTTTTTTCCCATGCTCGAACCTTTTTTCACCGGGAGGATCAAATTCAAAATCCCTGTCATCATCTGGCATAGCTGTAATATCATCTAAGTTATTTTCTGCTAATAGCATTTGATCGGTATCACTTCCAAAATGTTTTATATCATCCCCACTTTCTGCTCTTACTGTGTAAGTCACTCCAAGCAATAAGATCATCAAGACGATAAAATAGTATCTGGTCATTATAAACTCCATTTTTCTATAGTAAACGAAATTTAAGCGATTTTATTTTAAAAATCACACATTTGATAAAAAAGTAAATTTAAAGCCGTACTTCCACAACAATTATCTTACATTATTTGCCTTAAATGGAATATAAATATAACACCGTAACAACGAAAACCGAAACTTTAATTTTTCTATTCTTGACATTTTGTAAGCTATAAAGCAAATTTACTGATCAAATAAGCAATAACTAAGATACGGTTTTTAATATGCACTCATCAACACCTGAAGAAATGAGGATCACTTTAAGTTCTTTTTACGGAAGATCTTTCACAATACTACTCAGGGATAATAAACTTATCTATCATGCAACAAGACCTGAGGAAAAACTTGTAAGAGATCCATCAGATGATGACTGGGATAAATTCTGGAAAGAAACGGTTAATCTTAAGATATGGCTATGGAACAGATCATATGTTGATAAAAGTACATCAGACGGGCAGAATTGGAGTGTGAATATTAAAGTAGGTAAATTAAAACTTCATACTTATGGGTCTGGAGAATTTCCCGATAATTATGAAGAATTTTTAGTAGTTTTGAGAAAATTGATAGGCGGGTTGGATTTTCATTAAATTTAATAGATCTTAGTTCAAAATGATCTGCCGTCCCCGAACACAAATATATTTTTTTTATTTTTATTTATTATTTGTATCATGTGCGTTATATTATTAATCTTGATATAAGTACTGTGGTCTTATGTTGGTATTTCAATTTAATTCACTTCCTATACTGACAGAAAGCGTCCAGTGTTGAATAAATATTTTATTCCGGAGTTGTAAATGCACAATTTAGTACCTGACAGAATAGTCCAAAATTTTATTGACAATAAATTCACAGATAAATTCGAATGCTTTGCAATGTTCGTTGATATTTCAGGATTTACAAGTACTACTGAAGCGTTAATGAAGCATGGGCAGGAAGGAGCTGAGATACTTTCAGACATACTGAAGTATCTTTTTAATACCACTGTTTCTGCTGTTTATGATCATGGCGGTTATGTAACAAAGTATGCAGGAGATGCATTTACTGCGATATTTGAGGTTAAAGATGTAAAGAAAACCACTGCATTAAGAACTTTGAAAGCCGCGATAATAACAAATCAATTTTTTGAAGACAATAAAATATATAAATCCAAATTCGGGGATTTTGAGTTTGGTGTAAAGGTAGGATTGTCATTTGGTAATTGTACCTGTGGGATTGTAGGATCTTCAACAGAGAGAACATACTATTTCAGCGGAAGTGCTGTGGATCTTTGTGCCATGGCGGAGCATAATGCAGAAAAAGGAGATATATGGGCACACAGTTCTTTCTATAAATTTGTAGAAGATGTTGTTGTAAAAACTAAGAAAGCGGAACTTCACAATGAGAAATTTTATCAAGTGATCTCAACAGAAGGATTTACCGTTACTAAAGTTAAATACCAGAGAGTAAAAGCTAAGAAAGAAGATATTAACCATTTAACGGGAAAGCTTGAAGCTGAATTTCCGATAGGAGAGTTCAGGGATATTATATCTGTGTTCATATCATTTTCGGGTGATGTTGACCTGCAGGAATTAATGGAAAGACTTTATGAGCTTAAAATTACTTACGGAGCATCTCATCCTGTTTTGGATTTTGGTGATAAAGGTGGAAATATTCTATTGTTTTTCGGTGCACCAATATCCTATGAAAATAATATCCAGCGTGCTTTAAATTTTATTTTCAGGTTAGCTGAAGCAAGATTAGATAAAATTCATATTAGAGCTGGTTTAGCAAAAGGTATAGTTTATTGTGGCTTCAGTGGTGCTGATATCAGACAAGAGTTTACCTGTCTAGGTAATACTGTAAATCAAAGTGCAAGATTTATGATGCAGGCAAATTGGGAACAAGTTTTACTTGGAAAAGAATTTATTTCGAATGAAAATTTTATTTTCGATCATATCGGGGATTTAAAATATAAAGGTATTGAAAAATTGATACCCACATATAATCTGGCTGGTAAAGCGGAGATCAAGGATATATTCTTCAAAGGTGATTTTATAGGTAGAGAGAAAGAAAAGAGCAGACTTAAAAAGCTTCTTAGCCCACTGAGTAAGAACAAATATATCGGTTCAATATATCTCGATGGAGAGGCAGGTATCGGTAAATCAAGACTTGCAAACAAAGTAAGATCAGAGACTGTATTAGAATACAAAAAGCTTGGAAAGCAAATAAACTGGTTTTATTTTTCATGCGATGAGATCATAAAAAGTCCATATAATCCTTTGAAATACTTTTTTAACAGACACTTTGATTTGGCAGAAGATGATACCCAGGAAAGAAATACTTTCAGGTTTAATAAAAAACTGGATCAATTGATTGAAACAATTGAGTGTGATAAATCAAAGACTGATCTCGACAACAATAGAGACTATATTTGTTATTTTCTGAATCTTCAACTAACAAATACTGATATTTACGCAGAAGAACCGGATGAAAGGCAGAACAATATCCTACTTACTCTGATAACATTGTTTAAATGCTTTAATCAAGACATTACAATGGTATTTGAGATAGACAATGCAGGATTTCTTGATAATGATTCAATGAAATTTTTTAAAAGATTATCCCACGAACTAAAAAAATATTCCTTCGGGATGATACTAAATTGCAGATTCAAGTACAATGGCGATAAATATGATTTCGGGTTCAGCAGTCAGAAAAGGATAAAGCTTGGAAGACTCAATAGTACCGATTTTAAAGAGCTTACTAAAAATAGACTGAAAACTAAAAGGATCCCTCAAAAAACATTAACAGTGCTTCAGAAAAAAAGTCACAGTAATCCTTTATTTTTGGAACAGATGATACACTATCTGGTTGATAACCGTTTGATCACAAAAAAGAATATACTAACGAATGAAGATGATATCCCTGACGGATTAAACAAGATAGTTATAGCCAGGATAGATAAGCTTAAACAACACCTTAAAGATATTTTAAAAACAGCATCAGTATTAGGAAACGATTTTTCTGTAGAAGTACTCTCACACATACTAAGAGATAAATACGATAATCTTGGAAAGCACCTGACCGATCTTGAGAGTGAAGATATTCTCATACTTGTTTCTGAAGTAAATTATTTGTTCAAGTATGCCGTGATCAGAGATGCAATTTATGATATGCAACTTCGAAAAATCATCAGAGATATTCATGAAATCGCTGCAGAAGCAATTGAGGAAATAAATAAAAATAAATTAGATTCGCATTATAATATACTTGCATATCATTATGATCTGGCTGAAAATGTTGACAAGGCAATGGAATATCTGAAGAAAGCGGGTTTTAAAGCTAAAAATGACTACCAGAACGATCTTTCAGTAAAACACTTTGATAAGTGGGTAGAATACGCATCTAAAAAAACAGGTATTAGTACAGGCGATTGGGATGATCTTAAAATAAACAAATCCAACATTGATATCGTAAAAGAATTAATCATAATCAATCAACAAAGGTTTTATTTCTACTTTGGTATATTTCAGAATGTTGAGTTAAGTAAAAATATTATCAATACTACTGTTAACCTTGCAAAAAAAGTAAAGGACGAAATGCTGATCGCTTTTACGAATCTAGATCTAAGTCAATTATCGGCACACAGTGGAAAAATTGAAGAATCCAACAGTGAACTTGAACAAGCAAAAGTCATATTCGAAAAACATAATAACAATGATAGGTTATGTCTGGTATATGAGAGCCTGGGTAAAAATTATCTTACAACTGGAAAGATGGACAAAGCTCTCGAATGTTTTAAACTTGGACTGGAAACCTCTGAAAAAATCATAGATAAAAACATCCGGGATAAAAACAGTGCTAAGCTTTTTGGAAGTATAGGGATTGTTTACGATTATACAGGGCAGTTTAATAAAGCTCTTGAAAACTATTATAAACAACTTGAAATAACCGAAAAAATGAATTTTAAGATGGAAACAGCCAGTGCAATAGGAAATATCGGAGTTGTTTATCATTTGAAAGGTGAACTGGAAAAAGCCAGAGAGTTTTACGAAAAGAAACTTAAACTGAGTGAAGAACTCGGAAAACGAAATGAACTTGCTCAGAGTTTAAATAACATAGGCTTTTTATACAAGGATCTTGGAATGTTTAAAAAAGCAATATCTCATCACAAAGAGAGTTTTAGAATAAGTAAAGAATTGTCTGATTATTCAACAATGTCCAATGCACTTATAAATTTGGGACATGTATATAAGCTGCAGAAAAAATACGATAAAGCAGTAACAGAAATGATCAAAGGTCTGGAAATTGCAGAAAAGTATGGCATAAAACATCATATAGCGGAAGCATTAATTGAACTTGGTGAAATATTTTTAAACACAGGTGAATTAAAAAGAGCGGAGGAATATATCAATAAAGGTGTTAATATTTCAAATGAGATCGGATATGCTGAATACATCGAAAAAGGAAAGTCTATTCAGGAAAACATGAAATAGCACACCTTTTCGTGAGGTAGGTCACAGACTTTATCTATTAATATTATTATATTGGTTTGAATTTTGAGGAGGATTCATAATGATATACCAAAAACATATTGTTTTTATTTTAGTCGTTATCTTGTTTTCTATACAAGTGAAAGCGACACCTCTATTTGAAATAAAAGATGAAAGTAATTACACCGTACTTGAGGTAACCACGGATGGTCTTAGAGTATTTAATCAGGGAGATACTCTGATGGTGATAAGTTCATCTGAGATAAAAGCTTTTATTGAGAATAGCAAAGATAGAGGATTATCTAGATCATTCAGTGTAACAACTTCAGCTTCTAAAGGTCAGGGTGATGTTGTAAATATAGCTGGTGACGGTTTAAGAGTTTATAGTGATAACACAAATCTGATGGACATTACGACCGGGAATATTACAGCCTACATTGACACTTCATACTCATTTAACGTTACTTCCACAGGTGCTGGGAAGTTGGAGACCGATGTATTAGAAGTTAACTCTGATGAAACGAAAATGAGAGAGGGTGCGGTTGGAGAACATTATTCAGACTTTAGCCCGGAGAATGTTTTTTTGGGTTTAAACACAGGTAAAGTTAATGTCGTTAATGGTATGAGTGGAATTGATAATGTATTTTTAGGAAATTCGTCCGGAGAAAATAACTGGGGTGGATCCGCTAATGTATTCCTTGGGAATCTTGCAGGTTATGAAAATGTTGTTGGAACTACTAACATAATGATCGGAAAAGAGTCGGGATATAATAACATTGAAGGGCATTCGAATATTTATATTGGACATAGATCAGGTTACACAAGCCCATATGGCAACGATAATGTATGCTTAGGTGCTTTTAGCGGTCTTTATATGACCGGATTTGATAACAATAACAATGTGTTGATCGGAGCAAATAGTGGTAGGAATATTGCAGGTGAAGGAAATATATGTCTTGGATATTCTTCAGGTAGTAATGAAACAGGTTCTAATAAATTATACATCGAAAATTCAGATAGTTCGACTCCATTGATATATGGAGAGTTTGATAATGATTTTGTTACTATAAATGGTGAGCTTAATGTAGTTGGAAGTCCTACTCTTGGTTCTTTAATGATCGCCCCATCAGAAGCAACAAGTGGTGATGATGCTGAAATAGTTCTAGCTGAAGATAATGACGGAACTTATAATATGTCAATGAAATACGATGGAGGTTTAAACAGACTTGAATGGTGGGCAGAAGGTAATGCAATCTCTTATGGGCCTTTAATGTATTTATCCTATAATACTTCTGGAGGGATTCCCTACTTATCTAGCGGTTTTCTACGACCAATATCGGATAATGTTTTTGATCTTGGTGCATCAACATTACGCTGGGATGATGTATTCGCAACAAATGGAGTAATTCAAACTTCGGATAAAAGACAGAAGTCTGATATTAAGGATATTGAGTATGGTTTAAACACGGTCTTAAAAATGAGACCTGTTACATACTTTTGGAAAGACAAACCTGAACGTGGACGCAAAGTTGGGTTAATTGCTCAGGAATTACTTGAGATAGTACCTGAAATTGTTGATGTGGGCGAAGATGAAGAACACACTTTAGGGCTTAATTATTCTGAATTAACACCGATTTTGATCAAGGCTATTCAAGATCAAAAAGAAGAGATCGAGTTAATGAAAAAAGAAATGAAAATACAGAATGACAGAATTGAAAAATTAGAAATGCTTAAGTCGAAATTATCAAATTAAAGAAAATTGAATTGTTTGAGGTACGATCGATTATGAAAAAGACATATATAATCCTTAGTTTGCTGATAACCTTATTCACCTTAAATGCTGAAACACTTTTTGAGATACTGGATAATAGTGGTGAACCTGTATTTTCGATATCAGATGACGGGTTAAGAGTGTTTAATATGGGTGATACACTTATGGTGATCAGTGCGTCTGAAATTAAAGCGAACCTCAGTAACAGTAAAGATAGAGGATTGTCCAGATCATTCAGTGTAACAACATCTGCCTCAAAAGGGGCAAAAGCATTAGAGGTAACTTCGAAAAAAAATACTATGGGAAGCAGTTCGGGTGAATATGCTAATTTTAGCCCGGAGAATATTTTCCTTGGTTTGAACGCTGGATCTCAAAATGAAGGTATGCAGAACGTATTTGTAGGTAATGATGCAGGACTTAATGATTCTGAAGGATGGTCAAATGTCTTTGTAGGTGCAAATTCAGGATATTCAAACATTAGCGGTAGTGCTAACGTTTTCATAGGGCTCGATGCAGGTAAAAGTAACACTACAGCAGCCACAAATACTTATGTGGGATGTTCCGCCGGATTTTCTTCTACAGGTGATCAAAACGCTTTTTTCGGTTACTCAAGTGGCTACTCTAATGATGGAAGCTATAACTCCTTTTTTGGACAGAATGCAGGTTCAATGAACAGTTCAGGTTCGAACAGTTGCCTTTTCGGTTATTTTGCAGGTGTTCAATGTAACGGAGATCAGAATGTATACATCGGTTCAAGATCCGGATATCAGAATGAAACTGGCTCTGGAAATGTGTTTATTGGATATTATTCTGGACATAATGAATTGGGGTCAAACAGGCTTTATATTGATAATTCAGACACATCTTCACCATTGATCTATGGTGAATTCGATACTAATACTTTGAAATTCAATTCAAATTATACATATGCCTGGCATCCTTCAGGAGTGGATAACGGTCTGTTTATAAAAAATACCAGCGCAACGAGTGACTGGCATTTATACCACTCCACAACACATAATCTCTATCTTTTTCACGGTTCGGATCAGAGGGGAACATTTAATTATGCTACAGGTGTGTATTCTTCAATTTCGGACATAAGATTTAAGAAGAACATAGAGGATCTTGCAAACATTCTTGACAAGGTCATGTTACTTCAGCCAAAGAGATACAACTTTATATCACAGGGAGATAAAGATATTAAACACACCGGACTTATAGCTCAGGAAGTCGAAAAACTGTTCCCTGAATTTGTTCAGTACAATGAAGAAAGTGAAATATATACTATGGATTATGCAGGTTTAAGTGTAATAGCGATTCAAGCGATAAAAGAACTAAGGCACGAAAACGAAGAGCTGAAAGAAAGATTGAAAAAGATAGAACGGATAATAGAAGAGATACAGAATGAGAAATAAAAGGAACAAAATATGAAGAATTCACTGCCAATAATATTACTTATGTTATTTTCAATTAATGCCACAACTCTTTTCGAGATAAAAGATAATAGCAATAATCCGGTATTTTCAATTTCTGACGACGGACTCAGGGTTTTTAATTTGGATGATACGTTAATGGTAATAACCGCGACTGACATAAAAGCGTACATTGCGAATAGCAAAGACAGAGGTTTGTCAAGATCATTCAGTGTTACTACTTCAGCATCAAAAGGAACAAATGCTTTAGAAGTAACAGCCACAGATGCTCATATGCACTCGTTAGATGTTACAGGTGAGAATGCAACAATGTCAAACACTGCAAAAGGTCCCAGATTTTCATATTTCAGTCCTGAAAATATATTTCTAGGTCTGTCTTCCGGTCAGAATGTTACTGTAGGAGATCCTCTTCCTCAGTCAGGCATTGATAATGTTTTCATAGGAAATTATTCTGGAGTTGCAAATACTTCGGGATATTTCAATATTTTTTTAGGAAACAGAAGCGGACTTGATAATACTACAGGTACAAGGAACACTTTTATAGGTAATTCATCAGGCTGGAAAAATGTGGATGGAGAGTTAAATACATTCATCGGCGGAATGTCGGGATATAGTAATATATCGGGCGATTATAATATTTTTGTTGGCACACATTCGGGTTACAGCTCTTTAAGTGGTTACAATACTTTTGTAGGTAAAGCCAGCGGATACAACAGTACGACAGGCTACATGAACTCATTTTATGGATATGAGTCGGGGCACGAAAATGGAGATGGTGATTACAACAGTTATTTTGGAGTTGCGGCCGGACATCAAAACAGTGGTGGAGATAATAACACAATATTCGGATTTCAGGCAGGATATGGAACAACAGGATCGTCATTTAGCAATAACAGTATTTTCGGGTATAATTCAGGTTTTGGACTTACTACGGGTTTTATGAATGTTATGATGGGTGCCCGTTCAGGGGAATATACATCAACTGGTGGAAACAATATTTTCATAGGTGCTTTTGCAGGAAATAAAAATACAACAGGCGGAGGTAGTATACTTATAGGATCCGGAGCAGGAAATGTACTGGATTCAAGCGGTGGAAATGTAATGATAGGTTATCGTACAGGTTTCACTAATGTTACAGGTATTCAGAACACTCACATAGGTTACCAGTCCGGATACAGCAGTACTGCCGGGTCAGGCAATGTATTTTTAGGATACAAGGCTGGATATAATGAGCCAGGATCTGACAAATTATATATAGACAATTCCACTACTTCATCTCCATTAATTTACGGTGAGTTTGACAGCGATTCTCTTAAAATAAACGGAAATCTTAACGTTGCAGGAAATTGTGTTATACCAAATTTGTATACAACAACTTCATTAAATGCTATGAAAAGTCTTTATGTTGATTCGTTAGGAGTGCTTTGTGTTGCATCAAAGTATGTTGAGAGCGAAATAAACAGGAAAGAAATTGAATTACTAAAAAAAGAAAATGAAACCTTAAAATATAAACTTAATGAAATTGAAAGAATATTAAAAACTCTTACAGCAAAGTCATTAAAATAAGAATGTTAAACTAGATAAGGATCCTGAATGAAAAAATTATATGTATTTGCAACCATGATCATTGTACTTTCATCACTTTATTCGGCAACTCTTTTCGAGATAAAAGATAATAGTAATAATCCGGTATTTTCAATTTCTGATGACGGGTTAAGAGTTTTCAATCTTGGTGATACTCTAATGGTGATCAGCACAACAGAAGCAAAAATAAATCTGGATAACAGC
>JAFGVM010000048.1 GCA_016937995.1 Candidatus Delongbacteria bacterium | reverse complement strand
TGTTAATATCATCACGATCCCTCTTGCGATCTATGTGGGTAAAAGCGTACTTGATGCGGCTTATATTTCTTATGCGATCAGGGCTATAGGAGCTATCGTGATAATATTCGGTATCTATAAAAAGAACTGGATCACTGAAACAGGAGTAATATATGCTTTTATAGGTGGAACATTAACAATTTTTGCATGCGTTTTCGGAAAAAGTTTCGGATGGTTTTCAGTTGATAAAACTTACGGAGCTGTTGTTTCTGCAATAGTGTTTATTATTATTGGTAATTTTGTTGAAAATAAAAAAAAGAATAAAAAGTTAATAAATCGGATATAATTTTTCTTTAGGTTTGCAAAAGCATTTTTATAAATGTAAATTTCTGAAAGAATAGTGGGATCAACTATGAAAATACACCTTTTACAAATATCAGTTAATGAAAAGCACACCGAGGATAATTTCAATAAGGCATTAGATCTTTTTATGAATAATGATTCCTTAATAGATGGTATCGCGGTTTTTCCTGAATTGTTTATTCCCGGTTATAAAGAAGAGAATATATATAAATGGGCTGATAAAGCAGAAGAAGTTATTAAAAAGTTTTCAGGATTATGCAAAGAGAAAAAGACAGCTCTTATACTTGGGACAATTTCGACCAATGATAACGGAAAACGATATAACAGATCTATTTTTATTGATGGTAATGGAGAAATAATCGGTCATTACAATAAAACTCATCTTTTTAAATTACTGAATGAAGATATTTATTTTACTCAAGGAGATGATCTTCCTGTTTTTGAATATAAAGGCTGGAAAATTGGCATTAATATTTGTTATGATCTTAGGTTTCCTGAGAGTTTAAGAGCATTGTATCGTAAAGGTGCTGACCTGATAATCCTTCCAGCAGCATGGCCTCATGCAAGGACAGATGTTTTTAAGAAATTATGTTTTGCCAGAGCTATTGAAAATCAGTGTTATTTCGTTACTTGTAATAGAGCATCTTATTCAACAGAACATTATACATATGCTGGGAACTCTATGGTAATCGCTCCCGATGGAGAGCTTTTAATAGAATGCAGTGAACTGGATGACTACAAATCTGCTGAGATAGATATTAAAAATGTTATAGAATACAGAAAGCAGATCACCTGCTTAGATGATCGCAGAGTGGATTTGTATTAAGGATTTTTTATTCTGATACTTTTGCTTGACCAAAAGTATCCAAAAGTGTTATGTATAAAATATTAGATAGGAAATTTATAATGAAGCTACTGTCATCAATAACAATCATTTTATCGATAAGTCTACTATCGACTTGTTTGTTTGCTACAATGAATTCACTTACTAAGATATATCAAGTATGGAACTCCTTGGATGATTGTGACATTCATATACAAGAAGTGCCATTTATTGTTTCAGGGGCAGTTCCAGAAGCAATGATTACATCAATTGCAAAACCTACGAAACCTTTACAACAAACAACTATTCCTGTTCCAGAAATTAACGTAGCAGTATTATGTAATTTCAAAATAACCTGTGAATATATAAGCAAAGGAAAATTTGATGTTATGATTGATTGTTCAAAAACTTTTAAACATCAATTGGTCGAAAATATTTCTTTAGTTGAGGTTTCAGAAATGTTGAAGGATTGTGTTATTAAAGTAATTGAAAAACGGGGTTACGGTTTACCGGAAAAGCCCTATATATTTACAATTAAAACTTATTGGGGGGAGAATGATAAAAAGAACTCAACCCAGGTAGTTCAAGGTGCGACATAATAAACTTAGGGACCTTAAATAAGTACCCCTATCCAGGGCAGCAATGTCAGAATACTCAAAATAATTCCAATATTGGACAAGGCTTTATGCTTCTTCCCATTCTTGGATATGAATCCCAAGATCAAACCAATTATACTACCAACTCCAATAATGAATAATCCAGAAAGCCCGAATACAATTGACCATTTCGCCATGGTTTGATTCTCATGATTTTCTTTACATGCTTTCAAATAATCTTTATAAAAGCCATACAAGACTAAGATCAACCCACCAATACCAATGCCTATTATTACTTGCCAAGAAGGATCCATAGCTTTCTCATTTTAAATGTTGTTTAAATGAAGTTAAAAAACTTTAAAAAAAATACCTAAAAAAATATTTGTATTATTTTTTTAATTGTTTATAACTTTATGCTCTAAGTTACGAGAATGCTGTAAAATAATAAATAAAAGGCAAAAGAATGAGCAAACTTGATCTAAGTAAATATGGAATTAATGATCCTCAGGAAGTATTTCACAATCTATCTTATGATGAATTATTCAGGCATGAAACAGATCCATCTTTGCAAGGATATGAAAGAGGTTATGTAACAGATCTTGGAGCAGTTACGGTGGATACAGGTATTTTTACCGGTAGGTCACCTAAGGATAAGTACATTGTATGCGGTGGAGAAAGCTGCGAACACGTATGGTGGAAAGATGCTGAGAATATGGTTTCGGACAACAAACCAATAACAAATGAAGTTTGGGATCACTTATACGGTCTGGGTAGAAAACAACTGTCAGGTAAGAAGCTTTATGTTCAGGATGGTTATGCCGGAGCGAATGTAAATACCAGATTAAAGATCAGGGTCATTACAGAAGTAGCATGGATGGCTCATTTTGTAAAAAATATGTTTATTCGTCCAACTGAGGAGGAATTGAAAGACTTTGAACCTGATTTTGTAATGCTTAATGCATGTAAAACAACAAATCCTGACTGGAAAGAGCAAAACTTAAATAGCGATGTATTTGCAGTATTTAACATAGACAAAAGGCTTTCTGTAGTTGGTGGTACATGGTATGGTGGTGAAATAAAAAAAGGGTTCTTTTCAATGATGAACTACTTTTTACCATTGAAGCATATAGCAGCTATGCATTGTTCTGCAAATATGGGAGAGGAAGGGGATACAGCATTATTTTTCGGTCTTTCAGGAACAGGTAAAACTACTTTATCTGCTGATCCGAAAAGATATCTTATCGGTGATGATGAACACGGTTGGGATGACGAAGGTATTTTCAACTTTGAAGGTGGATGTTATGCTAAAACTATAGATTTGGATAAAGAGAAAGAACCCGATATTTACAATGCGATCAAAAGAGATGCGTTGCTAGAAAATGTTGTATTTGATCCTGAAACAGGAAAAATAGATTTCTCAGATGTTTCAAAAACACAGAATGGAAGAGTTTCATATCCGTTATACCATATAGAAAAGATCGTAAAACCGGTTTCAAAAGCTGGACATCCTAAGAATGTTATCTTTCTTTCAGCAGATGCGTTCGGAGTTCTGCCACCTGTTGCTAAACTTACACCTGAACAGACAAAGTATTATTTCCTTAGTGGATATACAGCAAAAGTAGCAGGGACAGAAAGGGGAATTACAGAACCTGTTCCTTCATTCTCAGCATGTTTTGGAGCTGCATTCCTGTTATTGCATCCAACAGTATATGCTCAGGAACTCATTCGAAAGATGGAAGAGCATGGATCAACTGCGTGGCTTGTAAACACGGGATGGACTGGTGGAGGATACGGAGTTGGTAACAGAATAAGTTTAAAAGCAACTAGAGCTATCATTGATGCTATCATTGATGGATCATTGGAAAAAGAGGAATTTCATAAAACCAGTACATTTGGTCTTTTTGTACCAAGATCAGTGAAGGATGTTGACGAAAAACTTCTACACCCAAGAATGTTATGGGCAAACGAAGAGGATTTTGATAAAGCTGCCAAAGACCTTGCAAGAAAATTTATTCAGAACTTTAATAAATGTGCTACAAATGATGAAGGTAGATCGCTCATTGAACACGGACCTAAGGTGGACTAGACTCTATTTTTTCTTGAAATAATAAATTAAAAGACGGGTCGTTCCCGTCTTTTTTGTATCATGGAAGAAAAATGCTGGATGTATCTGAAAAATATAAGGTTTTTCTGAAGAATTACTTTCTCAGTTCTTCTCTTTATGATTTTGTTTTTGCTTATGCTGTCTACAATTTATTATTCAGTGAAAACGGTCTTTCGGTATTTCAAATATCCATGCTGCTATCCTGGTGGACATTAAATTCTCTTGTATTTGAAATACCTTCCGGTGCCCTGGGTGATACCTGGAGCAGAAAAAAAATGTTAATGCTGGCACCTGTTCTGAAATCAGTTTGTTTTGTCATCTGGTTCTTTGCAGACGGGAATTTTTACGCATATGCTTCAGGGTTTATTTTCTGGAGTATAGGAAGTTCATTAATTTCTGGAACAACAGAAGCGTTATTATTCGATAAGCTTACCGAACTTGACAAGCAAAATGAATATGAAAAAGTGATCGGAAGAAAGAAATTCTATTTTCACATTGCACTCGCGATCTCTACAGTGAGCGGGGGATTTATTGCTTACTACAGCCTGAAACTCGTTCTTCTGTTATCTGTTGTGCCTTTATTGCTGTCAGCATATTTTGCTTCCAAGATAAAAGAAGCACCCAAAGTAAAACCCACTGAAGAAATAAAATATCTTAAAAATATAAAAATCGCTTATAGTGAAGTAAAAGGGAACAGATCAATACAGGTATTGATATTTTATGCATTGGGAATTTCTATACTGGCCGATCTGGAGGAATTTGATCAGCTATATTATAAACTTGCCGGACTTCCTATATGGGCTTTCGGGATCGCAGGATTCATCTGGTCAGGAATGAACTCGATCGGGGCATTTTTTGCTCACAGATTTAAAAACAGTACGTTTATATATTATTTACTTCCGGTCTTTACCGGAGCATTGATAATTACAGCAGGTATATTTCCGAATATACCTATGATTTCAGTATTGTTGTTAGGATATTTTATATCTTCTCCACTCGTTATTCTCACAGACAGTAAAATTCAGCATAAAATAAAGTCTTTCAGCAGAGCAACAGTTATATCAATGGCACATCTATTAAGAAACTTTGTCGGGTTGTTCATCATACCTATATTTGGAGTCTTAAGTAAATTATTCAATTTGAACGGAATATATATTTTTACCGGTTTATTTTTAATTTTATTTGCTATATTCTTCTCGAGAAAACAAAAATATTTCAAGTAAAAAATATTCAAGTCAGATGTATTAAACTGCACTTTATCGTTTTTAAATAGATTTTGATGACTAGATTCATTAGTTTAAATTACAGAACTTTCAAATAAACAAGGGACCTATCATGAAGAAATATCTGATATTTTCTGCTGCACTATTACTGGTGCTACTGTCTTTTTATATTTTCAGCAGTGAAAAGCCTCGATTAAAAAAAGATTTCAAAACTCTCAGTCTGTATAAGCAAAAAAAACTTGAAGCTGCAAAAAAACGAAAAGGTGCAAAGAAAACACCCGGTTCTTTCAGATATCTGAAACTTTTCAACAGTATAAGATCATATCCCGGTGATAACATTCCTGAAGATGTTTACTCAAAAGCTTTGTCAGATCAGAGAAAAATGCTAAAAGTACGTGATTCGGAGAATGAATGGACAAGCATAGGACCAAAGAACATTGGTGGAAGAACTTTGGATATAGCTATAGATCCGTATGATCACAATATTATTTATGCTGCTTCTGCAAGCGGTGGTCTCTGGAAAAATACTTACGGTGGTATGAGAGAGAATGCATGGAGCCGTATCGATCTAGGTTATCCGGGACTTGCGATATCTGCAGTAGAGATCGATCCTGTCAACAATGATACGATCTATGTCGGTACCGGAGAGATCTACGGAAATACTGAAAGTTATCCCGGAATAAGTAACAGGGTAACCAGGGGAATGTACGGTATCGGAATACTGAGAACAATAGACGGCGGAAATACATGGACTAAAAGCCTGGACTGGTCTTTCAGTGATATGAGAGGCGTTCAGAGAATAAAGATCGATCCGGATGATCATAACATAATATGGGCTGCTACCACAGAAGGTGTTTACAGGTCTCCCGATGCAGGAGAAAGCTGGGAACTTCTGCTTAATGTGCCGATGGTCTCAGATCTGATAATATATCCTGACAGCTCGAATGTAATTATAGCAGGTTGCGGAGGAATGTGGAGTCCGGGACATGGTATTTACAGATCCTCCGATAATGGTACAACATGGACAAAAAAAGCAATTCTGAACGGACCTGCTTCATTCGGAGGAAAGGTCAGACTTGATTACTCAAGATCGGATCCAAATATCACATATGCAAGTATCGGGAACAGTGACGGTCTTAACAACGGTGCTACATGGTTGTGCAAATCAGTTGATCATGGGAATACATGGGAATCTATCAATACTACCAATTACGCGAATTATCAGGGCTGGTACTCTCATTATGTAGGAGTTCATCCTGTTAATCTGGATAAATTATTTCTTGGAGGTATTGATCTATATCAGTCTGAGAATGGGGGAACTACTATGAATGTTTCTCAGGGACAGGTATATGATCAGTTCCATCCCGACTGGCTTCACTCAGATCATCATGACTTTGAATTTCATCCAACCGATCCGGATATTGTTTATATGGCTCATGACGGAGGAGTTCACAGATCTGATGACGGAGGGATTAATTTTTTAAGCTGTAACTGGGGTTATCAGACATCACAGTTCTACAACGGATTTTCATGCTCAGATACTGATTCTTTATTCGCTCTCGGAGGTCTTCAGGATAATTATACCTGTATCTATGACGGAGAGCCGTACTGGAGAAGAGTGATCGGAGGAGACGGTTCCTGTACTGCTATGTCACAATCCGATAACGATATTGTTTTTGCTTCATGGCAGTATCTCAATGTGTTAAAATCCAAGGATAAGGGATATAACTTCAACTATGATGTTACTCCAGGACCGATAGTAGGTTCTGTAAATTTCATTGCTCCTTATTTAATGAGTTCAATAGATGACAGCACAATGTACGCCGGAGCTAGTTATATATACAAAAGCACTGATCAGGGTAATTCATGGGAACAGATGCCTTTACCTCCTGCTTCAGGATTTAATCCAGTTATCGCAATGGATATATCAAAACAGAATATTACAAAGTTGTATTTTGCAACTTCACCCGGTGAAATTAGAGCAAAAGTTTATTACACTAATAACAGAGGAAGCTCGATCGATATTACCGGTGATCTTCCAGACCGACACCCAACGGATATAGCTGTAGATCCTACAAATGATGATATTGCTTATATTACTTTCGGTGGTTTCGGAACTCCTCATTTATTCAGAACTGATGATTCCGGTACAACTTGGGTCAGCATTGATACCGGACTTCCAGATATTCCCGGATGGTCAGTCATAGTGGATCCTTTTAACACGGATCATATTTATTACGGAAATGATTTAGGAGTATATTTTACACCTGATCTAGGTAATACATGGAAACTTTTCACAGAAGGACTAGGAGACGGTGTTGTTGCTATGGACCTGAAAATCTCTCTATCAGATAAAAAGATCAAGTTAGCTACTCACGGTAATGGAGCGTATGAAAGAAGTTTGGTTTCATCCCTTTCAGGGATAATTAATAATGAACAATTAATAATTAATAATTATGAACTCTCTCAAAATTATCCGAATCCATTTAATAATCAGACTACTATAAGTTGGACATTAAAGGATAATGCTCAGAAAGTAGATTTGAAAGTTTATAATTCTAAAGGGCAAATGGTTAAGCAACTCTTCAATGGAAGGCAATCTGCAGGTAAACATTCAGCTGTATTTAATTCAGAAGGATTGAACAGTGGAATATATATGTATACTCTTCAGGTTGATGGGGTGAGTGTTTCAAGAAAGATGAGTTTTGTGAAATAGGATAATATCGTTTAAAATACCTGCAGGGGCGAATAAACATTCGCCCTTTTTTATATAATAATTTTTATATCGTTATAATAAAAACCGGGCGTATAGCGATACGCCCCTGCAGGTATTGTTGTTTATATGGTTTTTCTTTGTTAAAATTTTAACAATATTTATTTTGTTTTTATAAAACCTACCTTATATTTGCGACCTGTAAGTAATGAATATAACTAATCTTTAATTGAATAAAGGAGTCCTTAAATTGGGAAAAGAAAAACTTTTTAAGGAATTTACACCGGAAATAAGTAAGGCTAAATGGATGGTCGAAGTTGAAAGCGACCTGAAAGGTAAACCTTATGAGAAGATCTGGTGGAAAACTTATGACGGTTTTCAGTTCGAACCGTACTATAAGAATGCAGAGACAAAGGATATAGCTCATCTAGGAACTATACCTGGACAATTTCCGTATCTTCGTGGAAATAAGTGTGAAAAAGCTGAGAATTCATGGGAGGTCAGACAGGAGATCTCAAATGCAGATCCAAAAGATGCTGTGAAATTCACCAATGAAGCATTAAGTAAAGGTGCAAAAGCAATTGACCTTATTCTTCACACAAAACTGAGAAAAGGAAATGCAAAGTGCAAATGTGTAGACTGCTGTGATAGAACTATTCTAAGAGGAATGGTCGTTAATTCTGAGCAGGATATGAAAGATATCGTTACTGCTGTTGGAGAGAATGGATTAAATATTACAGCTGGTGTTGTTTCTAAGCAGATCTTTAGTATGATCAAAGGTAACTCAGAATTAAAAGGTTCTATCGACAATGATCCTTTGAAAGAGCTTTCTCTTAACGGATCTTTCGCTGTCGGCGAAGAAAAAAGATTTGCAGAGATGAAAGATATTTTCGAAGAAACTCTGAAAATGCCTAAATTCAAAGGTCTTGTGATATCAAACGATCATTACCATGATTCGGGTGCTACGATAACTCAAAAAATAGCTTATCTATTATCATCGGCTGTTTTTTACAAGGATCGAATTGCAAATGATATTTCAATAGATGATTTTGCAGATAATACTGTTCTTTCTTATTCTATAGGTCAGAACTATCTGATGGAAATTGCAGGAATGAGAGCTCTTAGATTACTTTGGTCAAATATAGTTAAAGTTTACGATGAGAACTCTGAAACAAAGATAAGAATTCATGCAAGAACAGGTATCATCAATAAAACAAAATATGATGCTCATGTAAACATTTTAAGAACAACTACAGAAGCTATGTCTGCTGTTATCGGTGGATGTAACTCACTGACTGTTCTTCCTTACGATGTGGCAATAAATGAACCAGACAGTTTCAGTATGAGGATCGCAAGAAATACTGAACTTGTACTGGGTGAAGAAGCTCATTTAGATAAGTATGTAGATCCTGCAGCAGGTTCTTATTACATAGAAAAACTTACTGATTCAATTGCAAAAGAAGCCTGGAAATTATTCCAGGAGATCGAAGAGAATGGTGGAATGCTTGAAGCTCTTAAAAAGAATACAATTCAGTCTCAGATCAATGAAGTTAAGAACAAAAGAATAAAGAAGCTTACAAGCAGGCAGGACAGTCTTGTCGGAACGAATCATGTTCCTAACAATTCTGAAGAAGCTCCGGTAGTAAGGAACGCAGATCTGCGTTCTGTACAACAGAACAATGATATGCTTCAGGGATTTTATCAGGGAGAAGCTGAATATACAGTTGAAAAACTTAAACCTTTCAGGATCTCTGAAATATTCGAGGAAATGAGAGCAGATACAGAAAAATTCAACAAGGCAAAAGGTAAGAAGATCACAGCTTTTATGGCAACAATGGGAAATCTTACCATGAGAAAAGCAAGAGCTTCATTCTCAATGGGATTCTTAGGGGCTGCAGGAATTGAAGTAATTGATAACAACGGTTTTGCAAGTGTTGATGAAGCAATTGCAGAATTTATCAGTTCAGGTTCAGAGATAGCAGTTATCTGCGCTTCTGATGATGATTATACAGAGATAGCAGCAGATTTTACGAAGAAGATAAAAGCTGCTAATCCTAATATAGTTGTAATTCTAGCCGGATATCCAAAAGAACTTATCGATCCATTGACAGAAGCGGGAATTGATGAATTTATACATGTAAGATCTGATTCAGTGGAAACTCTAAGAAGTATCCAGAAAAAACTGAAAGTAATTGAGTAAGCTAATAAAACAAAGGTAAAGATATGCCTAACTTTTCAAACATAAATTATGATCATTCACTGTCAGCAAAGAAGACAGAGAAGAAAAATATTGATGTAAGCATAACTTCAGCTGAACAAATTGATATTTATCCGTATTATACACAGGATGACCTTACGGAGATGGAGCATCTGGATTTTGATGCAGGAGTTACTCCTTATCTTAGAGGTCCATTTTCAACTATGGGATCAACAAGACCATGGACAGTCCGCCAGTACGCAGGTTTTTCAACAGCTGAAGAATCGAATGCATTCTACAGAAGAAATCTTGCTGCAGGTCAGAAAGGACTTTCAGTAGCTTTTGACCTTGCGACTCACAGAGGTTACGATTCTGATCACCCGAGAGTTACCGGAGATGTTGGTAAGGCAGGTGTTGCTATAGATTCAGTTCTGGATATGAACATTCTGTTCGACCAGATCCCATTGAATAAAATGTCTGTTTCTATGACAATGAACGGTGCAGTTTTGCCTATTATGGCGTTTTACATTGCAACTGCATTAGAGCAGGGAGCGGAATTAAAAGATCTTTCAGGAACTATCCAGAATGATATTCTAAAAGAGTTCATGGTAAGAAATACTTACATCTACCCTCCAAAGCCTTCAATGAAGATCATTTCTGATATATTTGAATATACTTCTCAAAAAATGCCTAAATTCAATTCGATCTCTATCTCAGGTTACCACATGCAGGAAGCAGGAGCAACAGCTGATATTGAGCTGGCTTATACTTTAGCTGACGGTCTAGAGTATCTTAGAGCAGGAGTAGAAGCAGGACTTGATATTGATGCATTTGCACCGAGATTATCTTTCTTCTGGGCTGTTGGAATGAATCATTTTACAGAGATCGCCAAGATGAGAGCAGGAAGACTTCTATGGTCAAAGATAGTAAGTCAGTTCAATCCGAAAAACCCTAAATCCCTTAAGTTAAAGACACATTCACAGACTTCTGGATGGAGTTTAACAGAGCAGGATCCATTTAATAACGTAGTAAGAACTTGTTCAGAAGCACTTGCAGCTGCATTCGGACATACTTCATCACTTCACACAAATGCACTTGATGAAGCAATTGCATTACCTACCGATTTTTCGGCAAGAATAGCAAGAAATACTCAGATATATCTACAGGAAGAAACAGGTATTTGTAAAGCAGTTGACCCATGGGGCGGTTCATATTTCGTAGAAAAATTAACTGAAGAGCTTGTAGAAAAAGCATGGGGTCACATCCAAGAAGTCGAAAAACTTGGTGGAATGGCTAAAGCTATCGAAAGCGGCCTTCCAAAGATGAGAATTGAGGAAGCAGCAGCAAGGAAGCAGGCAAAGATAGATACAAAAGAAGATGTTATAGTAGGTGTTAACAAATATAGACTCGAAAAAGAAGATCCATTGGATGTTCTTGAAGTGGATAACTCATCTGTAAGGGATTCCCAGATTGAAAGAATTAAGAAACTTAAAGCAGAGAGAAATGAAGCCGATGTAAAAGAAATTTTAGCTAAATTGACCGAATGTGCAAGAACAGGAGAAGGTAATTTACTTGCATTAAGTGTTGAAGCTGCTCAGAAAAGAGCTACTCTGGGAGAGATCTCTGATGCACTTGAAGTACATTTCGGAAGACATAAAGCAGAAATTAAAATGATATCAGGTGTATACTCAGGAGTTGCAATGAAGGATAGTAGTTTTGCTAAAGCTAAACAACTCGCTGATGAGTTTGACAAGCTTGAAGGGAGAAGACCAAGAATAATGATTGCTAAGATGGGTCAGGACGGGCATGACAGAGGTGCGAAAGTAATTGCTACAAGTTATGCTGATCTCGGATTTGATGTTGATATGGGTCCTTTGTTCCAGACTCCTGAAGAAGCTGCTAAAATGGCAGTTGAGAACGATGTTCATGTTCTTGCGGTATCATCGCTTGCAGCCGGACATAAGACTTTAGTTCCTGGCGTTATAGAAGAGCTGGAAAAGCTGGGAAGAGAAGATATTATGATAGTTGTCGGTGGAGTAATTCCAGCTCAGGATTATGAATTCTTGTACGATGCCGGTGCTATAGCGATCTTCGGTCCGGGAACTGTTATTTCTGATTCAGCAATAAAGATACTTGAGATACTTATTAAAAAAGTCGAGCATGACCGCGCGTAAAAGATAGGTTTCTCACGGAGACACAGAGGACACAGAGAAATATGTAGGGGTCGATTCCTATTCGACCCCAAAAACACGTAGGGGCGTAATTCATTACGCCATTTTCTTTTAAACCAATATTCATTGATGTATTCCTTTTTTGTATTAATTTCTATCTTTACAATTCAGGTAATTAAGCATAAATTCCAATACTAGAAAATCAACAACAGGAGTGAAAAATGAAGAAAATAATCGTCTCATTATTTGTGATCACATGTGTGTCTTTCTCTCAGAAATTCGGTGTAAGTATGGGTACAGGTACTTATGCCGGTATTGACAACTATTCTCCAAAGCATTTGATCGGACATTATTATTTGTCATTCAATGAGAAGTTCACTTTGGGTTTTTCTGTGGGCTTCGGTTCAGCACAATTCAAAGAAGAAATAGACTATGCCGATCCTGCGGACAATGATGAAAGTACTGAAGTTTCTATCACAGGTATACCACTTGAAGCAGAATTATTATATTTTCAATCTATTCCGAACAGTAGTATAAAACCTTATATCGGTTTAGGGTTAGGTTTCTATTCTTATAAAAGGAATGAAGAAAATGACAATTTTGACAGCGAAGCTTCAACATTCGGAGTTGGACAATATGTAACTTTTGGACTGGATATGAATATTTCTGAGAAACTCTCTATGTTCGTTCAATTCAGAAAACTGGGATTTTCAATGGTAAAAATTACAAATGATATAAAAAGGAATAATCCTATAAATGATGAAGAGATCACTTATGATTATCTTGCTCAACCCGGGATTGATGACCTTGGAATTTCTGCAGGAGTTAAATTTGATTTTTAATTTTGAATTTTATTTAGTCCTTTACATGAGGTTAACAAATATTTAAATTAACAGTAAGAGATATGTTGTAACGAATCAAATATAGGAGCTGTCATGAAGAAATTTTTTAAACTATTTTTATCACTTACGGTAATAATATCACTGGTTCTGATGATCAGCTGCAGCGACGATGACGGGTCACCTGATCCTACAATACTGAAGGTTATTACAATAAACGGTGCTGACTCAGTAACTCTCATTGAAGGTGCAGATGTTAAAGTATATGCTTCAGATGGAGAACTTGCAAAGAATGATCTTACAGACGAATACGGTCAGGTCGTTTTTGAAATAACCAGTGGAGATTATTATCTTAATATCACAGCCAACGGTTTTGAATCGGTACCGGAATATGGAACCCAGCCTGATACTTTCGTCGTAAAAAGTGAGAGAACAACGACAAAAGAAATTTATATGAGACCAGTAACTATGCTGAAGATAATCGTAAAGGATATTCTGGGAGCACCGGTACCTAATGCAAATGTAGTTGTTTTCCATGCAGAAACAAATGAATCCGAAATCAGGGATTTTACAGATGAAAATGGAATTTGTAACTTCAATATTGGTGAAGGAAATTATTATCTGAACGTAACTGCACAAAGTTACTTCCCTTCTCCAGCTCCAACAGTAACACCTGTTCCATTCTATGTTGTTAAAGAAGATACAACAGTTCAAGAGAGAATATTATTCAACAATCTTTTAACAGATATCGGTTATATACAAGGTTATGTAGAACCTCCGATGAGCAATTTCCTGATACTTGCAGACGATGCAGGATCATCAAACTACTTTGCGGCATCCTCAGGACCTGACGGTTACTTTATTCTTTATAATCTACCTTATGCAACATACGATATTGCCGCCTACAAGCAGGGATATGTTACAGATTCTGTAGTTACTTCGACTATTTCAGCTGTTGCTCAATCAGATTCAGTAACGATCAATGTTTTAGAAGTAACAGGTTCAAATTTATCGGGATCGGTTACATTCCTTGCAACTACAGATACTCTGGATGTTGATATTGTAATGAGAGATCCTGAGACAATGCAAGTTATTCCCGGAATGATCACACAAGAGATCGGCGGTAATTATTCTTTCAGTGGCATTCCTGAAGGAGATTTTATGGCATGGGCATCATTCGGAAATGATGGATATGTTATGGATCCTGATTGGATATTCAAAAATCCGGGTGCTTTAAATGTTTCATTCCCTACAGATAACAATACGACATTGAATTTTAGTGTTACGGGTTCAATTAAGATGATATCTCCGACTAATCCTGCAGATTCAATATATGCTTTTGTAGCGGATTCAATAGTACCGACATTTTCGTGGGTGCCATATCCCTCAACTAAGGAATATATTATAGAAGTTAGAGATCTCAGTGGAAATATTCTATGGGGTGGATTTGATGCAGCAGGTAATGTGAATCACGGGTATATTGATGATTCTGTAACAAGTATTGAGTATGATTTTGACGGAACAGCGACACAGGCTTTAATCCCGGGCCAGATCTATCAGTGGAAGATCTGGGCTGATAAAGGAACTGCTATTGACAGTGGAGTTGAGCAGCTTATTTCAGCTTCAGAGGATCTGAGAGGGATATTTACTGTGCCTGTCGGGAAATAGTTAATATCCAATATCGAACACGGAATTTCCAATGATCAAGTAGGGGCGTAATTTATTACGCCCTATTTTTTTAACGACAAATCCAAAAAACATATCGTAAATCCTAACTTTATTTTATATCTTACAGACCATGAGAAAAGAAGGACCGGAAGAACATATAAAATCTAAAGTATCTGCTTCTACACTGAAAAGGATACTGAAATTTTTTAAAGGGCATGAGAAAGCAATTATTCTTGCAATTCTGGCAGTTATTTTAACTACTGCTCTTAATGCAACATTGCCTTTGGTTTTCAGGGAAATGGTCGATAATGCAATCCCTTCAAAGGATCTTAACCTGGTTTTCAAATATGCCAGTCTCTATCTTGTATTGCTGATATTATTCGGTGCAATTCAATATTTTGAGATGATAATAGTCGGATTCATGGGAATAGACATTGTAAATAATATCAAAAATGTGATGCTGAAACATATAATGACACTTTCAATTTCATTCTTTGATAAACTTGGAAGCGGTCGTTTGATAAGCCGGATCGAAGCTGATTCTCAGAAACTGTTCATGTTGTTTTCATCAATAGGACTATCTCTTCTTAATGGTATACTGAATATTTTTATAGCTGTGTCTATAATGCTTGCCACAAATGTAAAACTGACATTATTTGTTCTGGCAATAAGCCCCATCTACTTACTCGGAACATATTTGATCTTCAGTAAGATGAGACCGATGTTCAGAAAAGAAAGGGAACTTTATGCAGTAATAGTTAATTTTCTCAGTGAGCATATAAAAGCTATTCCATTACTTAGGAATTTGAATAATCTTAATTGGTCTCGAAAAAAATTCCATAAAATGAATGAAGAGAAAAGATGGTATGAATTCAAAATTTATATAATGGAACAGAGTATCTGGTTCGTAATGATGTTGTGTCCACAGGTGGTAATTGCATTGATATTATACAATGCTGTTGACTGGATCCAGCAGGATATGATAACAATTGGTACTGTATGGATGTTTATTCAATATATTCAACTTGCAATACAGCCATTAATAATGATCTCTGAGCAGATAAGAGAACTTCAAAGAGCTTTCGGGGCCGCCGACAGAATATTCGAGATACTTGATACAGAACCGGAAGTAAAGGATAGTGATGATCCTGTTACTGAGCTGAATTTTTCAGAGAAGATTGAGTTCAAAAATGTTTCATTCCAGTATGAACCGGATAAGCCTGTATTGAAAAACCTCTCGATCACAATAGATAAGGGTACGACCGTTGCGATCGTCGGAGCTACAGGATCAGGAAAGACCACTATTATCTCATTACTTTCAAGATTTTACGATCCTGACAGTGGTAGCATTCTGATCGACGGAGTAGATCTGAAAGATATTAAACAGAGTACATTAAGGTCAAAGATGAGTCTTGTGCTGCAGGATATCTTTCTTTTCCCCGGAAATATTATGGATAATCTGAGAGTTCTTAGAAACGATATCTCTGAGGAAAAAGTTGTAGAAGCCACAAAAAAAATGGGTATTTACAATTATCTGAAAAGTTTTCCTCAGGGTTTCGAGACAGAACTGTCTGAGGATGGAAGTAATCTTTCTTTCGGTGAAAGACAGCTGTTGTCATTCTCTAGAGCTTTAACCTTTGATCCTGAGATACTGATAATGGATGAAGCTACAAGTTCAATAGATCCATATACCGAAGCTGAGATACAGAGAAGCATGGAAAAACTTCTGAAAGGTAGAACATCAATAATCATAGCTCATAGACTTTCAACAATAGAACACGCAGATAAGATAATAGTTCTTGATCACGGAGAACTAGTTGAACAGGGAACTCATCACGAATTGATGAAAATGAAAAATTTATATGCCAATCTTTACTGGACACAGACAGGAATTGAGTAACAGGTATTTTAATATATTTTGAACAAAACTTTAGTGTTGCGTTAGAGTTCTATTGAGCATTATATTTCATTGATGATAAACAAATCAAACTGGAGTTGGAAATGGCAAATTACAAAAAGGGAAGTGTAGTTAGATTGAGATCAGGTGGTCCTGATATGACAATTAAATCAATTATCGGCGAAGAGAAAAAAATGCCGTTCACTCTGATAGATGCAGCATGGAAAGATAAAGGTCTTAAAGATGGTGATCCAATTTGTGTATGGTTCGAAGGAAATACATCAAAGGAAGACGGATTCTCAGTAGATCTCCTTGATCTTGTAAGATAAATTTTTATATAGTTATATTTATTCCCTGATCAATACTTAATGTCATCATTGACAAGGGGGAATATTTTCACTATCTTTGGGACTCTCATAAAGAGAAAGAGTCTTAATAAGAAAATGAAGGTAAAAAAATGCTTCGCAGAATGAAAAAATCAAAGATCCACAGAGCCACAGTAACTGATGCTAATCTTAATTATGAAGGTAGCATCACTATTGACAGAGATCTATTAGAAGCAGCTGATATTTTGATCGGAGAGCAGGTACAGATCGTAAATATCAACAACGGCAGTAGAGCTGAAACTTACACTATAGAGGGTGAAAGAGGCAGCGGTACAATTTGTATGAACGGTGCTATAGCAAGATTGACCCAGCCCGGCGATCCGATAATCATAATCAGTTATGCCGATTATAGTGAAAAAGAGCTTGAAAATTTTAAGAGTATCAGTGTTCTGCTGGACAGGGATAATAAGATTAAGAAAATTACAAGAGATCAACCGAGATAAAATATTTTGACATAGAATATTAATCAGCTCCCGTTTGGGAGCTTTTTTATTTTAAACTATTCACAGAAAACTAATAACTAATGAATATTTCCTCACAAGTTCACTATTTGACCTGGTAAGTTGCTTATATTTGATAAAATTACTTAAAAGATACGTGAGAGAAAAAATGAAAACAGAGTATGATTTAATGAAATTGGGTAGTGGAAAGATGCCGAGAGAAAAAATGGTAGAAGGTCTGGTCAATGAAATGAACTTATCTGAGTTAGTTGCGGTTCTCATTGGAAAGGGAAATAGAAATGAAAGTGTCTTTACTATTTCTGAGAGGATAATCAACGATTATGGATCAAAGACCTTACTTAAAGAGACTGACCCTAGGAAACTTAATGAGAACTTAAAGATCGGTGAGGTGAATTCCTGCAAGTTGATAGCAGCATTCGAACTGGGAAGAAGATTTTACAGTTCAAATTCAAGATCACGAACTCTTATAAGAGGTCCCGAGGATGTATTTGAATACACAAAGGATATGTCAACATTAGTTAAAGAACATTTCAGAGGTTTGTATCTGAATACAAAGAATTATGTGATCCATGATGAAATAATCAGTATCGGTCATCTTTCTGGTGCATTGGTCCATCCGAGAGAGGTGTTCAAAGCTGCTGTTGAGTTCTCAGCAAGCAGTTTGATAGTAGTTCATAATCATCCTAGTGGAGATCCTGAACCTTCAAAAAATGATGATAAGATAACTAAAATGCTGAAAGAAGCGGGGAATGTGATGAATATTCCATTGACGGATCATGTTATCATAGGTGCAGATTCATTTTACAGTTACAATGAGAAAATGAAAATGTGATGAATAATTGACAAATGTCAATTTAAATATTATCTTTATAGGCAGTAAAATAATATGAAGAGATCATAAAATGAGTTTTAAAGGTACTTTATTGGGAGCAACTGTCGGGTTTTTCATTGGTGGACCTATAGCAGCTCTGCTTGGTGGAATGTTGGGTAGTTTTTTGTCATCCGAGAAACCTGAAGAAAGTAAGAGGATATTCAGCGGTGATCAAAAAATAAGGTCAGAATTTACTTATTCGCTGGTGATTTTATTTGCGGTCGTCATAAAAGCTGACAGGATAACAAAAAAATCAGAGGTTCTATTTGTTAAGGATTATCTGGTCAATAGTTTTGGTGTGGAAAATGCCAAAGAAATGATGCAGCTTTTAAAGGCACTGCTTGAAAAAGATATCGATGTTAAAGCTGTTTGTTCTCAGATCAGAACTTCAAGTAGCTATCCTTTCAGGCTTGAATTGATACATTTGTTGTTTAAACTTGCTGTCGATGATGGTGTCTTAGTGGATGAGGAGATCAAGGCTCTTCATGAAATTTCCTCTTATTTAGGTATTTACAGTATCGATTTTTCCAGAATAGCTTCAATGTTCTTTACTTTTCAAAAAGGCAGCACTGACGGTAGAAGAAGAACTTTTTCATCCAGAGACAAATTAGATAATGCTTATGATATTCTTGGAATACCTAAAAACAGTTCCAAAGATGAGGTTAAAAAGGCTTATAGAACTCTTACAAAGAAATATCACCCTGATAAAGTCTCACATCTTGGTCCTGAGTATGTAAAGATCGCAAACGAGAAGTTCATTAATATTAAAGATGCTTATGATAGAATAATGGAGTCATAAAAAAAGTCACACTTTTTTAATAGTGATAAGTTGTAAGTGATGAGTGATAAGTTCGTTCTTTGATCCGCTGTTATTCTCGGACTCGCTCCGGGAAACCACATCTTGTCATTGCGAGCATCATAGATGCGTGGCAATCTATCAAACCGTCATTCTGGACTCGATTCAGAATCTTTTTTTATTCGAATTTAAAAGCGTAGAGGACTTTTAATTTTTGCCTTGATACAAAAAGTAACAAAAAGATCAAGGCAATCATAATCCCCTTGACATTCAATGTTCTGAAAGATCCGATAAATCGCGTTTCTTCATCTCATGCCAGTCGGATAATTAATGTAAGGAGTGGCTTCGCTTTTTAGCATAAATTTGTAAGTGCATTTTAATAATAAATTTCAACCTTGAATTTACCACTTTAAATTGTTAATTTGATTAAATATTAACCTACCGCAAAATGGAGTACAATTTGTCAGATCAAAAATATTATAGAATGAAAGCTGAAGAGATTTTCAGCGAGTTAACTACAGATATTAACGGTTTATCCTCGGATGAAGCTAAGATCCGTGCTGAGAAGTACGGTAAGAATGAGCTTGTTACAGGTAGAAGAGTTTCTAATATAGTTAAATTTCTTCTTCAGCTGAAAGATGTTTTCATGATAATGCTTTTGGTTGCTGCGGGTATTTCTTTTTCTATCGGCAGTTACAGTGACGGTACTATTATGCTGTTGATCGTAATTCTTAATGCTGTCATTGGTTTTATGCAGGAATTCAAGGCTGAAAAGATCGTTGAATCTCTGAAAAGACTCGTTCAATCCCCATCAAAGGTTATCAGAGACGGTAAAATATCGGAACTGAATCAGGAAAATCTGGTTATCGGAGATATTGTAAGTTTGGATGAAGGAGACAAAGTTCCTGCTGATGTTAGAATACTTGAATCATTTAATTTAAAGACCAATGATGTTTCTCTGACCGGGGAATCTTTACCTCAGAATAAACATAGTAATTTAATTTCAAAAAATTGCGGACTTGCTGACAGGGATAACATGGTTTATCTCGGTACCACTGTTGCTTCCGGGAATGCAAAGGGAATTGTTATTGCTACCGGAATGAACACTGAAATGGGTAAGATCGCTAATATGACACAAGATGAAGATACTTCTCAGTCTCCGTTACAGAAAGAATTAACAGTCGTTGCCAACAGATTAACGATATTTGCGGTCGTGATCGCAGCATTTCTGTTCGGTGGAAGTATTTATCTTGATTTCGGTATTAATAGTGCACTGATCTATGCGATCGGTGTTGCTGTAGCGGTTGTTCCTCAAGCTCTTCCTATGCAGATAACCGTCGCTTTGTACCAGGGAGT
>JAFGVM010000047.1 GCA_016937995.1 Candidatus Delongbacteria bacterium | reverse complement strand
TAGTAAATCTAAGCTCCTGTTTTAAATCATCAGACCTCCTTGAACTTCTTGAAACTAAGCAGAAATTGTAAAATTGTTCTTTGAATTTCTGCATCGGACCACTGATTTATTCACAGTCACTTAGTAAATCTAAGCTCCTGTTTTAAATCATCAGTCCACCTAGAACTTCTTGAAACTTAATAGAAATTGGGTAAAGATCTGAATGACATTTAGTAAAAAGACAATATTTTTTTCAGTATCGGCAATAATCATTATTGCCGATCAAGTATCTAAAAAATTCTTAGAGAAGTTCTTACTTTCACTGGACTCAAACTCAATTAATGTCTTTGGTGAAGAATTAGTCAGGTTCACTCTTGCTTATAACACCGGAATAGCTTTCAGTATCAAACTCGGAAGCAGGTATTTTTTATCAGCGATCTCTTTAATTGCTTCAATATTTGTAATTTATTTGATCCTGAAGATCGACATTAAAAAGAAACTTGAACTCTGGGCATTTAGCTTTATTCTTGGAGGAGCTATAGGAAATTTGATCGATAGGGCATTGTATGGCAAAGTGATCGACTTTATTGACTGTGATTTCCCTGACATAATAATGACAAGATGGCCGATCTTCAATATAGCTGATTCATTCGTAACAGTGGGAATGGTCCTGTTGTCGGTACAGTACTTATTTTTTGAAAAGAAGGAAGACGAACCTCATACAAATCAATAAGATGGATATATTATGCTTAGTAAAGTAGATCCCGTAAAGACAAAAAGCTGGCAGAAATTATTAGACCATTTTGCTGAGATGAAATCAGTTCATATGCGTGATCTTTTCGCAAATGACCAAAGATTCAATGACTTTTCATTCCAATTTGAAGATATACTCATAGATTGCTCAAAAAATATTATCACTGAGAAAACGAAGCAGTTATTGATCGGACTTGCGAAAGAATGCAATTTAAAAGATTCAATAGACAAAATGTTCTCTGGTGAAAAGATAAATGAAACTGAGAACAGAGCTGTCCTTCATACTGCTTTGAGGAATTTTTCTCATGATCCAATTTACGTTGATGATCAGGATATTATGCCTTTGATCAGAGATGTCAGAAAAAAAATGAGAATATTCAGTGATGCTGTCAGAAGCGGAGAATGGAGAGGGTATACCGGAAAGAAAATTAAAAATATTGTAAATATAGGTATCGGTGGATCACATCTTGGTCCTGCAATGGTCACAGAGGCTTTAAAATTCTATGGTTCTGAAGATATCAAAGTAGATTTTATTTCAAATGTAGACGGAACTGAAATAACTGAAATACTGAAGAATTTAGACCATGAAGAGACATTGTTCCTGATCGCATCCAAGACTTTTACAACTCAGGAAACCATGACAAATGCTTATTCAGTAAGAGAATGGTTCCTGAGAAATACAAGAGATGAAAATACCATAAAAAAACATTTTATTGCATTGTCTACCAACAAGGAAAAAGTCGAGGAGTTCGGTATTGATACTGAAAACATGTTCGAATTCTGGGATTTTATCGGTGGAAGATACTCGTTATTCTCAGCGATCGGGCTGAGCATTGCTTTATATATTGGCTATGACCGTTTTGAAGAGATGATGTCCGGTGCTTCTTCCATAGATGAGCATTTTAAGAATACAGATTTCGAAAATAATATTCCGGTTCTATTGGCTCTTATCAGCATCTGGTATATAAATTTCTTTGGAACAGATAGTGAGGCTGTTCTTCCTTATGATCAATATTTACACAGATTCCCTGCTTATTTGCAACAGGCCAATATGGAGAGTAATGGAAAAAGTGTGGACAGGGAAGGAAAGACTTTGAATTATTCTACTGGTCCTGTGATATGGGGGGAACCGGGTACGAACGGTCAACATTCGTTCTATCAATTGATACACCAGGGAACTAGAATGATCCCCGCTGATTTTCTTGTAGCGAAAGAACCATTGAACAGAATAAATAAACATCATAAGATCCTTCTGTCAAATTTCCTTGGTCAGACTGAGGCATTGATGAAAGGCAGAACAATTGATGATATTAAAGATGGAACACCGTATAAGGTATTTTCAGGAAATCATCCCACAAACTCAATTATCTACGATAAACTGACCCCAAATACTCTTGGAAAGCTTATAGCGATCTATGAACATAAGATTTTTGTTCAGGGTATAATATGGAATATATACAGCTTTGATCAGTGGGGAGTGGAATACGGTAAGCAACTTGCAAATATTATTCAAAATGAAATGAATGATGGAAAGATACCGGAATCTCATGACTGCTCAACTAAAGGGTTGTTGAATCACCTTATGGGATAACAAACCAATAACATTTGAGAAATAATGACTAGAACAATAAAATATTTCATACCTTTTATAATGGCCTTTTCAATGATCTTTGTGTCATGCTCTTCAGTATCATCACATCAGTATTACAATCAGCAGAAACAACAGATCACAGAAGAGGATGCTGAAGATGCCCAGATCATTGAAAAATTCATTGAGAAACACTACGGAGCAAAGTATGTATTAGGTGCTTCCGGGCCAAATTCATTTGACTGCAGTGGATTCGTGATGGCATTATTCAAAGAGATATATAGAGTTAATCTTCCCAGAACTGCCCAAAAACAATATTATTACGGAAGACATATTTCAAAAGCTGAACTTTCATACGGTGACCTTGTTTTCTTCAATACGAACGGTAGAGGTATTTCACATGTTGGTGTATATTTAAAGGATGGTAAGTTCGGGCATGCATCAACATCCAGGGGTGTTATGATAAGCAGTCTCGATGATTACTATTTTAAAAATAAATTCATAGCAGGAAGGAGGATCATAAGATGAGAAAATATATTTATCTAGTTACATTATTATTCATTCCAGTATTACTCGCGAAGGGAGTATTTTATTTGGATTATGCCTGTTATGACAGAGAAAGACTTGATAAAACAAAGGTTGATATTTATGTATCAATACCGGTACAATCATTAGAATTTGATAAGACATCCGAAAGTGTATTTGCGATCAAGTTATATGTTTATGATGGTGAAAAGCTAATTGCAGAAGATAAATGGAAGCAAAAATATACCCTGAAAAGTGAAAACGATAAATTCTCAGGTAATGAAATACCGGCATTATCCACAATGTATCTTGATCCGGGATATTACAGGTTGCTTGCTGAGGTCGAAGATCTTAAATCAAAGAATGTAGAAACAATAGATATTCCTCAAAATTCAAAGAAATTTTCTGTTGCAAAATTCCATGATAAATTCTCCCTTTCCACAATACAACTGGCTTCTAAAATAATTACAAACGATATTGAAAAAGAATCAGAGTTCTTCAAGCAGGGTGTGATCGTCCTTCCGAACCCGAGTAAAGTATTCGGTACCAGAAGACCTTTCTTGTATTACTATACAGAAGTATACGGATTGCAGGCAGGAAACAGTGTTGATTATAAGTGGTCTATCAGTGATAAAGATGGGATAAAGATCAAGGAAGGGAATTCAAAATCAAAAAAAGCACCTGGAAATGCGATCGTACTCGCGGATCAAATACCTATTCAGAGTCTAAAAACAGGATTGTATGACTTTAATCTGGAAGTATCAAAGAACGGGTCAACTATAGAAAGCAGTAATAATTTCTATATATACAGAACTCTGGATTTCAGAGAAAAAGCGGAAATGAAATTTGAAGATCTGAGTAATGCAATTGAAGTACTGACTGAAAAAACCATTGATAATGAGATCAGGAATATTTCAAAGGATATTACCGCAGATAGATCAGATGAGTTCGAAAAGAACGGGTTGGAGGCAAAAAGATCTTTCCTTATTGATTACTGGGTAGAAAAAACTAAATATGATGACAAGTTCAAAAAAGAGAAATTCGAGTATTTTTCTGATCTTGCAAACAAGGATTACAGCAAAAATGTTGATGTTCTAAGTGATAAGAGTATGCTTGAAGAATTTGAACAGGTGTATACCATTCTTGATAAAAAGGATAGGAACTTAGCGGACAAATTAAATGACAAAGGTAAAGTCAATTTTTTAAAAAGGTTCTGGGAAACAAAAGAGAGAGATGATCCTGATGCAAGAGAGAAATTTTTATATAATGTAAATCTGGCCAATAAAGAATATTCTTTGGGAAATAAAGAAGGATGGAAGACAGATAGAGGCAGGATATTGATCACTCATGGTGCACCGGATAAGATAGATAAGGAAACTTATTCAACCGATTCTCAGGATCATGAAATCTGGTCTTATTTCAACGGGAACTATACTTTCGTCTTTGCGGATACCCATGGTTTCGGCGAATTTTCTCTGATACATTCCAATTTTACAGGTGAAAAGAACGATCCGAACTGGGAAGAAAAGATCAAAAAGGAAATTTATTAATTTATGATTTCTGATAAATACGAGATCATTGTTAAAAGGTCAAAACGTAGAAAAAAGACTTTACAGGCTTCTCTAAGAGATAATACAGTTAAGATACTTGCTCCTCATCACACATCGGACGGGGATATTAAAGCTTTTTTGAATAAATTTTTAGAGAAGCTTGAACTTAAAGAAATAATTTTGAACAATGATGATGAACTTTTAAAAAGATCTCTAAAGCTCAAGAAAAAATTTATCCCCGAAGCACCTGATTACTCCATAGAATTTCAAGGAACTCTGTTGCGCACCTGGGGTAAGTGCTATACAAGACAGAGAAAGATAGTTATTAATCCGGTTCTGGCTACATATCCCAAGTGGGTTATGGACTATGTTATCATACATGAGATCGCTCATTTATTGGTTCCAAATCATGGAAAAGATTTCAGGTCACTGATCAACAGATTTAAGCTCAAAGAACGTGCTGTGGGTTTTTTAATGGCTAAAGGGATGAAGGAAGAGACAATTGACAATTAAAATTCATTGAAATTTAAAAAACAAATATTTTTATTTTGTAATGTTATCTTTGGGTAGTTCTAAAAAATTTATTGATTGTAAATCATCTATTTTTTTGTTATAGTTTTTAAATATTTAAAAAAAATGTTTTTTATAGATTAAGTTTCTACCTGGGAGATAGTTATGGAAAAGGAACTCATTGATTCTGCGAAAGAGAACAGTAATATGTCTAAGACACTTGAGACTCTTTTTGATAATATACCTGATATTATAGGACTGCAGGATAATGACCATAATATTATAAAGTATAATAAGGCCGGTTACGACTTTCTGAAGAAATCTTTTGAAGAGGTTAAAGGGAAAAAATGTTTTGAGCTTATCCAAAGGGGTAGTCCCTGTGAACAATGTGCCACTTCTATTGTGTATGAGACAAAAAAGCCAGCGAGAGTTGAAAGATATTTTGAGGATCTGCAAATTTGGCTTGATATAAGAGCATATCCAATTCTTAATGAAAAAGGTGAAATTCAAAATATTATAGAACACCTTAGAGATATAACTGATCAAAAGAAAGCTGTCGAAGAAAAGATAAAGTATGAAAAGCAAATTCAGCATAATCAGAAACTAGAATCGTTAGGAATTCTTGCTGGTGGAATAGCTCATGATTTCAATAATCTTCTATTCGGGATTTACGGTTATATTGATATTGCAAGAATGAAGACATCTGAGCCAAAGATAAAAAAATATTTAGATTCAACAATTAAAACTCTTTCGAGAGCAAAAAACCTAACACAACAGCTTCTTACTTTTTCAAAAGGTGGAGAACCTGAAATCAAAGTAAACAATCTTAACGATTTTCTTAAAGATACAGTTCAATTTGCTTTAAGCGGATCAAAAATATCCAGTGAAATATCAATCAATGAAGATCTATGGGTATGTGAATTTGATGCAAATCAGATGGGTCAGGTTATTGACAATATTGTAATAAATGCTCAGCAAGCAATGCCAAGTGGAGGAACTATAAGTGTAATTGCTGATAATATTAAATTAAAAAAAAATGAGCATAATATACTTACGGAAGGCAAATATATTAGGATTCAGATAAAAGATCAGGGTATAGGGATTCCTCAAAGTATTATTGACAGAATCTTCGACCCTTTTTTTACAACAAAGAAGATTGGTAGTGGATTGGGTCTTGCTACAAGCTATTCAATAGTAAAAAAACATAAAGGGCATATTGATGTTGAATCAACTCCGGAAAAAGGGAGTACGTTTACGATATGTCTTCCTGCTTCAGAAAAGAAATTTCAGGATGAGAAAAATTTTAAAACTAATAATATAAATGGAACAGGAAAAGTATTAGTAATGGATGATGAAGAAATAATAAGAAATACGCTTAAAGAAATGCTGGATTATTTTGGATTTGCTACTATAGAATCCTGTGATGGAACTGAAGCCATAGGTATATTTAAAGAATTAAAGAATAACAAAGATGAACTTGCAGCTATATTTCTTGACATTACTATACCCGGTGGGATGGGTGGAAAAGAAGCGATTAAGCATATCAGAGATATTGACAGTACAATACCTGTTATTGTAAGCAGCGGATACTCTGAAGACCCTATAATACAGAACCCTGAAAAATTTGGATTTACAGCAAGTATTCAAAAACCTTTTACTTTAGAAGATCTTAAAAATACAATTTTCAAGTACGTAATTAAATAGAATATTTTTATAACTTTAATTATTTAAGATAAAAAACCTTTTTTAAAACAAATTATTTTTTTACATTCCAACCTGTTCTATTAATAAATAAAATTTTAGGAAAATCTATGGCTAAAGTAAAATGCTCATTTTGTGATGCAAAGGCAGGAAAGAGAATCTGTAAATTAAAAAACGGTGCACTGATCTGTCCTGTATGTTGTGCAAAGAATAGAAATGAAGAATGTATAGACTGTACATATTATCAGGTGTCTGAGGCTTTTACACAAAAAAAGCAGGAAACTGTTAAAGAAAGTGTAGGTTCATACTTCGGAAGTCCTGCAATGCAGAAGACCATTATGGAAGCATCAATGGACCTGATGGGGCCTCATGCAGCCATTGGAAAAAAATATGACGAAGATCCTGATCTGTTCAACAGTGAAAGCTTTAACTTCTTCTCAACAGATGAATTCAATGAATTCTCTTTTACAGATGATGAAATAGCTGAAATTATAAAATCACAGGGTGAACCGGAAGCAACTGAAGGCTGGTTTCATACAGAAGCTGGAGTTGAATATTACACAGGTGCTGTAAATTTAATAATGAATAACAACAGATTTAAAGTATTCTCAAAAAGATTAATGGCTATATTCTTAAAATATTACAGAGCTAAAGATATCGAAAAAGCATGGTTGATCCTATCAACAACTAACAGGTTGATGGAAGGTGATTTCACTGTGCCGTTCACTGTGCTCATGTTCTTCAAAGCGATCAGTAGATGGAAGCTTGGAAAAGCTTAGGTATGAAAAAAGCCGATCAGATGATCGGCTTTTTTATTATGTAAATAAATTTTTATCCACCAAGAACGTTGTTCGAATAGATCGAAGCATAATTGCAGGTACCATAGTATTTCTGAAGTGCCAGTTCAAGACTGTCGGTCTTCTTTATATAATGATTGAGAACGTATGCACCGCTTATTATGTTGTTCCTTAAAGAAAAAAGATCCTCTTTTTTCTCAATAATACCGGCTTCTTTCAATTCCTCTGTCCAAACAGCAGGATTTATTTGTGTAGCACCGATACAGCCGGTCCTTTTGTTTATTGTCAAAGAATTAAAACTGCTCTCATATTTTATTAAAGACAGCATAATATCAATATCAATATCATACTTAATGCAGGCATACAGTATCGCATCAGCATAAATAGATGCAACGTCTTCTTTGTATCTGTATGTTTTAAATTCCTTAATATAGTTCTTAATTTTGGTTTCATTGATCTTATATGAAAGGATAGTGTTTGATGTATCCGCTTTGATCACAGAAAAGTTATTTCGATACACATTTCTGTTATTTACAACAAAATTTCCCTCTCTGTAAGTATATTTCATACAGCTTGCCATAAAGCTTACCGCAAACAATAATACTGCAAAAAATTTCTTAGTTTTGATCAGGTTCATCAACTTTCCGTTTTATTTAACAACGACAGCCTTATTTCCACCTTGGTGGATATAACACTTATTTCTCAATATATCTTGAGAAATCCCGACAAAGATAACACTCTAAAACATTTTTGTCAAATTTTAGCTTAGATGACTACGTTAGTTGATAACACCTGCCCAATAATAAAAATAACATATTGTACATTATTCAACTACTACTGAAAGCAGATCACCTTTCTTATATTTTTGTGTTGATTTAAAACTCAATTGAAGGTAATTGTCTGAAGTGCCCGAATATAGATACATATCATCATTATTTTTTATCTTCTCAATGATTATATCTTTATTGCTGCCGATGTTCTTCTTGTAAAATTGTTCAAATTTATTTTCTGCTATCTGTCTAAGTTCCTTACTTCTTCTATCAATTTCTTTTTTTAGAACTTTTGGAAGTAAGTTTTTAGAAGCTGCATGAGGCCGGTCAGAATAGGAAAAAATATGTGCTGTATCAAGTTGAGAATTCTTTAGATAGCTCAGTGATAGTTCGTAATCTGCTTTTGATTCAGTAGGAAAACCTACTATAATATCTGTAGAGATCAGTACATCTTTCTTTCTTTTCAGTTTTTTGATCAGTGTATCAAATTCTTTTATTTTATACTTTCGATTCATCTTTTTAAGAATGTTATCTGAGGCTGATTGCAAAGGAATGTGGAAATGTGGACAGATTCTGTTTTCATCAGTGAAAATACGTATTAATTCTTCATCAAAACACCAAGGCTCAACTGAACTAATCCTTATTCTAAAACCTTCTATCTTCAGGATCTCTTTGATAATATCTTTCAGTAGAAACAAATGACCATTTTCTTCATATTTATAACTCCCAAGATCTATACCGGATAGAATTATCTCTTTGTAACCGTTACTAACGAGATCTTTTACGTCTTTCATTATAGACGATGGCGACTTACTCCTTGATCTTCCTCTTGCCTTCGATATCGTACAGTATGTACAAAAATTATCACAACCATCCTGCACTTTCAGGAAAGCTCTCGTATGATTTTTATATTCTGCCAGATGATAATCCTCAAATTCTATCTTTGAATTATCATGAACCTGAACATATTTTGAATTTCTATGCTCTTCGATAATCTGAACGATCTGATACTTGTTGTCAATTCCTAGTATAATATCTGCAATATTATGTTCTTTCAATTTCTCTGATTCCAGTTGAGAATAGCAACCCATCACAACTTTGATAGCATACGGATTAGCAATGGATGCTTTATTCAGAAATTTATACAGTTTGCTGTCCGCATTTGAAGTTACTGTACAACTGTTGATTATCACAACGTCAGCATTCTCAGGTTTTTTTACGATCTCATAACCTGAACGTATCAGAATATCCTTAACCGCTTCAGATTCGTAGATATTTATCTTACAACCGAGGGTAAATATGTATGCAGTTTTGTTCATATGAATAATTTAAGGTAAAATAAAAAAAGGTGGAACATAAATTTCCACCTTTTTTTATTATTAACCAGAGAGAAAGATTATTTTTCTTCTTCTTTAGTTTCTTCAGCTACTTCTTCTTCATCTTTCTTAGCAGCTTTTTTAGTAGTCTTTTTAGCCGGTTTCTCTTCTTTAGCTTCTTCAGCTACTTCTTCTTCTTTTGGTTCTTCATCTTTCTTAGCAGCTTTTTTAGTAGTTTTCTTAGCTGGTTTTTCTTCAGTTGTTTCTTCAACTGCTTCTACAGTATTGTCATCTTCAACTTCATCAACCACTACTTCTTCAGCTAATGATGCTTCATATTCTTCCTTGATAATAGCTTCAGCAATTTCTTTTTGTGAAGCAACAGTAGGGCTTTTAAGAACGACTTTTCTTACTTCTTTATTGAAAGTTTCAACAACAAGATCGATCTCATCACCTTCTTTACATCCAGCATAGTTATCTGCTAAAGATTTAGGAACAAATCCCTCAACTGCAGGTTCGTTCAGTTCAACGATAATACCTTTGTCAATTTTTCTAATAACTTTAGCTTTTGTTTCGTATCCTTCGACTAAGATTTTTTCAAATTCGACCCAAGGATCTTCTTCCAATTGCTTGTAACCAAGAGCGATCCTTCTTTCGTCTTTGTTTATATCCAGAACGATAACATCAATTTCCTGGCCTTTTCTTACAACATCCTTAGGGTGTCTTATCTTTTTAGTCCATGAAAGGTCACTGATATGGATCAAACCGTCAATTCCGTCCTCAAGCTCAGTGAAAGCACCGAATTGAGTAAGACTTCTAACAACACCTTTGTGCTTAGAACCAACAGGATATTTGTTTTCAATTATCGCCCAAGGATCAGGTTCAAGTTGCTTAAGACCTAAAGAGATCTTTTTCTCTTCTTTCTTTATGTTCAGAACAACCGCATCAATAACATCACCTAAGTGGAGATAAACTGACGGATGTTTCACATGCTGAACCCAGCTCATTTCTGAAATATGGATCAAACCTTCGATACCTTTTTCTATTTCAACAAATGCACCGTAGTCGGTTATACTTACGACTTTACCTTGAACAGTACTGCCTTCAGGGTATCTTTCCTCAATCCCTTCCCAAGGGTGAGATGTAAGCTGTTTTAAACCTGCTGAAACTCTGATCTTGTCATAATCAATATCCAGGATCTGAATATTGATCTTTTCATCAAGTTTACATACTTCGCTAGGGTGGTTTACTCTACCCCAGGATAGGTCAGTTATATAAATAAGTCCGTCAAGACCGTTTATGTCAACAAATACACCAAAGTCGGTTATGTTCTTTACGATAGCTTCTTTTACATCGCCGATCTGTATTTCTTTAAGAGTTGCTTCTCTTCTTTCATTAAGATCTTTTTGAAGAATGATCTTTCTTGAAAGAACAACATTTTTTCTTTGCTCATTAAGTTTAACGATCTTGAAGTCCATTGTTTCACCTATCAATGCATCAAAATCCCTTACAGGATATACATCGATCTGTGATCCAGGTAAGAACGCGTCGATACCCATAAGGTCAACAACGATACCACCTTTAACTCTTCTAAGACATTTACCCTGAACAATAGTTTGCTCGTCATGAATAATTCTAACTTCTTCCCAGATCTTAAGGAAATCTGCTTTTCTTTTCGAAAGAATCAATTCACCTCTTCTACCTTCAACTGATTCAAGGAATACACTGATAGTATCACCTCTTTTAATAGAATTAAGATCATCAAACTCATCCAACTCTATCATTCCTTCACTTTTAAATCCGATATCAACAGCTACACCAACCTGATTGATATTCACGATCCTTCCTTCAATGATCTCACCCTCTTTGATGTCAAGCATTGAAGTGGAAAGCAGGGATTCCATCTCCTCGATCTGTTCTTTTGTGTACTCTTCTTCGTACAGTTCGCTTATGTCGTCTACCCAGATCTCTTCCGGTTCGACAACGGTTTGTTTTTTTGTTTCTTCAGTCATTATAAAAATACCTCCTGATTTTGAACGGTCTACCGACACTGCCGGGATCATCGCCGTTTTGGAACCGAGAATATATATATATATTGTTATAATGTCAAGTTGTGATTTAATTGTTTTAAGGATATTTGATGAAATAAGTGCAATCGAATGGATATAAACTCAACATTTTTAACCTATATTTGCTTTCTGATAAAATATTTCTTATTTTTTACATCGATTGACCACAATAAACAAGATGGAGTAGTTATAAAAAACTTTATTGTCACTCATCATCATAATCTGGTGGCTGCGATAGCGCTGATAGCATTCTCAGTAGTTGTTTTATGCTCCTTTGATTCAGGGCAGGCAATGGTTCAAGACTCAGTGAATATAAAAAATGAGATAATACCTGACAGTTTACTAGAAAAGTCTCCTACAGAAAACAATTATAGACTAAGCGGTTCTATCCTTCCAAATGAAGGGTTTACGAATTCTTTAATAGCAGTTGATGGTATTTCTATCGGACATGCAATGGAAATTTCAAATGCACTGAGATTTCATGTCGATTTCCGTTTTTTGAAAGCAGGTGAAGAGTTTAAAGTGGTTTACGATTCCACTAAAACCAATGTTATTGAGTTTGAATTTAAACCTGATGTTGTTACAACCCATAAATTGACCAAAGATCCTGAAGGAAATTATGAATATGAAAAAATATCTCTGCCTGTAGAAACAAGGAACAGGTTTTTGACAGGAAAGATCGAAACAACATTGAATCAGGCACTACTCGATTGTGATATACCTGTTTCAACAAGTCAGGAGATCAATGGCATTCTTGAATGTGTTGTTAACTTCAGGACAGATGCAAGATTGGGAGATCAGTTCACTGTATTCATGGAAGAATATTATTTTGAAGGTCATAAATTATCTGGCGGAAAGATACATTATGTTTCTTATTCAGGTAGAAGAAGCGGATTTCATGAAGCTTTCAGATTTGACGACACCGATCCTTTGTCTGCTTACAATGCCCACTACACTAAAGATGGAAAAGCTCTGATCCATTCCGCACTAAGATTACCGGTGGACAAGATCCATGTTACAAGCACATTCGGGCAAAGAAGACATCCAGTTACAGGTAAAAGATCGTTCCATTCAGGTGTCGATTACAGAGGTCATATTGGAGATCCAGTCTATGCAGTTGCAAAAGGAAAAGTGATCTATTCAGGATATGATAAATTAAATGGCAATAAAGTTGTTATTAAACATTCGGACGGAACTAAAACTTATTACATCCATCTTGATAAAAGTCTCGTGAAAAAAGGTCAGACAGTCAAAGCAAGACAACAGATAGCTAAACTTGGAAGAACAGGAAGAGTTACCGGGCCACATCTGCATTTCGGGATCAAGGACAATAAGGGAAAATGGGCTAACCCGTTACTGAAAAGAATGATCGCAACACCTAAATTGACCGGCGAAAAATACGCCCGTTTTCTAACTCAGATAGAAGAGATCGACCAAAAAGTACATGAGTTCAAAGAAAAAAATAAATTATTCTCAATAACCAGTTTATAAAATTAGATTATTGTCATCCTCGGGTTGGTATCCAGAACCGGGGATCCATCATGTTCGATAATGACAGCTTTTAACTTACAATTATCTGTTCAGATATTCGATAACAGCTTCAGCGACTTTTTTACCTGCTCCTTTATCACCGATAGAATTTGTGACTTTCTCAAGCTCTGATACAGTGTTTTCATAATATTCCTTATCATTCAAATATCTCATAGTTTCCGATCTGAGATTTTCAACTGTGAAATCATTCTGCATCAACTCTGGGACTATTAATTTTTTTGCAATAATGTTTGGAAGTGAAATGTATTTGGTCTTAATGATCCTTTTCGCAATAAAGTATGAAAACGAATTGATCCTGTAAAAAATTATAGAAGGAGTATTCATTAACGCAGTCTGCAGTGAAGAAGTTCCACTTTTACATAGAACTATATCTGAATATTTTATAAGTTCCCATTGGTAAACTGAATCAACTACAGTGATATTTTCCTTCTCGAAAATACTACTATGGTCATCAAAAGAAATATTTTCGTTCCTGCTGATGAAAAAAGCCAGGTCATCACGTTCATTTTTCAGTTCTTTCACAGTTTTTAACAGAATTTCCATATGTTTTTCGATTTCCTGTTTTCTGCTACCGGGAAATATTGAAATAATTTTCTTATTACTTCCCGTCTTCAAGAACTTGTAAAATTCTTCCTTACTGTAACGGATCTTTATCTTATCAAGGAGAGGGTGACCAACGTATCTGCAATCGATATCATGGTCTTTATATATTTCCTTCTCAAACGGAAGGATACAACATAAACAGTCATAATTGGCAACTATATCATAGATCCTTCCCGACCTGGATGCCCATATCTGAGGGCTGACATATTTTATGATCTTCGATCTTATATTATGCTTTCTTAATCGCTTAGCCAGTTTTATATGGAATTCTGAAAAATCTATCAGCAATATCACTTTTGGTTGGTCTTTAATTATATTTTTCACCATTGTATTCATTACTTTTTTGATGAAAAGTATATGACTGAAGATCTCAAAGAAACCCATGAATCCGAATTCTTCAGTTCTAAAGACGGGGTCCAGACCCTGAATTACCATACTTGAGCCACCTATACCTTTGATCTTAAGATATGGATCAATTGTCATAAGTTCTTTTATTACTTCACTGCCTAAAAGATCCCCTGATGTTTCACCTGCAGAAATATAGATCAATTTATCATTTATCATATCTCAATGAACTCCAGTGGTTTATTTTGAAGTGCTATATGAACGTTAATATCCAGATCTTTTTCTGTGATCGAGCATACCATGTTCTCATAAGCCAATACAGGATCGTTATTTTCCTCGCTGAGATGAGCAAGAATTATGTTCTTCAAGTTAGTTCTTTGTCCAGAAATAATAAGATCACTGGCATCAGAATTTGACAGGTGACCTTTTATTCCTGAGATCCTCTGCTTAAGATACCAGGGATATGGACCTTCTTTCAACATCACCGGGTCATGATTTGACTCCAGAACGAAAAGATCACAGTCTTTTGTTCGTTCTCTGACCAGGGATGTTGCTTTTCCGAGATCGGTAAGATGAGATATTTTTTTACCTTCAGCCTGAATATTATAAGAATAATTTACAGTACCGTCATGAGAAACGGGGATAGGCGATATAGTGAAATTTCCAATTGTAAATTCTTTTTCAATGAATTTGATCTGGCAATTCGTGAAAATATCAGCTTTCATTCTGTAGTTTTCCTCATGAATATAAACTGGGATTTTCAACTTTCTTGCAAGAGTTCCGACACCTTTGATATGATCAGAGTGATCATGCGTAACAATTATTCCTGCAATGATCTTATGGTCTGCACCAACCTCATCCATTTTCATAAGTAACCTTTTGGTTGAAAGACCTGCATCGATTAAAACCGCCTGATCATTTGATTCAATAAAAGAAGAATTTCCTTTACTTCCGCTTGAGAGTACTGCTATTTTCAATTTGTATGATTCCTTCTTAATAATGGTTCAGAACGCAAGAATGTGTTACTTGCATCTTTCACGGGATACAAGTCTGCATACCAGACTATTTTCTTAATCTGAATTCACCACTGATATAATCAAAAATATATTGTGAACCGTATTCATAATATATCCAAACTTCATACGGTCGGGAATTTCTTGTAAAACTGTAACTTTGTACTTCATCAGGATCACCCATAATGCAAAGTACTTTACCCATATCTGTTTTCCATCCTTCTTTTAAAGGAACTGAAAAATTTATATTGGCAAATGATATCCTGCGGTAATATTCTTCCATCAGGGAATTTTTTTTCAGCTTTAGATTTGTCTCCAGATCATTCCAGTAGTTCTGAAACCATATTTTTTTCTGCTCTTCATCATAATTGAATACAGGTTTAAGTGAATCATAATCCATCAGGTAAAGCATTTGTTCTATAGCTACCGAAATATCAGAAATATTAAGTGAAAGGTCCTTCCATCTCAAATAAAAAGTACTCTCTCTTTCAATTGTCGTTTCAGGAAAATCAACTTTAAGTTCGATCTTGAAATTCCCGATATTGAATTTATCCAAAGGTATCTTTAATACCTGATAATGAAGATTATCCTTTAAAATATCCTTGAACGTGTCGTGATAAAGGATACTTCCTTTTCTGTCAATTATTTTATATTCGATGCTGTATGAAACATTAACAGCATCAACTGAATAAATTTCAAAAAGAGCTCCGGTGAAGCTGTTCTTCTTATCAATTATATTGTTTATGTTAGGAGTGTAGTCGTTTAGAAAATTATCATCATCGTTCCAGCTGACCATTTGAAGATCTGATATTGCCGGATCCTCTTTCAAAGAAAATTCGATCTCTTTTTTTACTTTGAATTCTTTCTTACTGTTCTGGTCGGTAATAAGTAATACGACTGAATAAGAACCTTCAGGTACTGAAAATATATAGTTGTGTTTTTTATTTGATTTGTTTAACTGGGTTTCAGAGTAATTTTTAGTTGAATATACTGTTTTTTCAGATTTTTGGGATAAAGGTATATCATTTGTTTTACCCCTTTCAAAGACAGCCACTGATATCACGTAAGTTGAAGTGTATTCACTTCCTTTTTTTAAAAAATGAAGTCTCTCATTTGTTATCTCTGTTTGAACATTAAGATCAAAATAACCGTCTTTTTCATTGAATAACCTAACAATATTATACCTGAAAACAGGTAGCCCGGTCGTATATGTTTCATCGAACATTAATGTCTTCTCCGGTTGAGAATACACATGTAGAGTAATAGTTACGATGTATATAAACAAAGGTATTCGAAGTACTTTACTGACCAATGAGTTTATCTTTATATATTTTAACAATCTCTTCCGCCTTTTCTTTTGTCTTTGCTTCCGCGAAAATCCTTACGATCGGTTCTGTATTGGATTTTCTCAATTGTACCCAATATTCTTCATGATTTATCTTAATTCCATCAATATCATCTATATTTTCAGGATCCTCACCATCAAGTATAATTTGCATTTTTGCATCAAAATCGATGTTCTCGACAGAAACTTTGTCTTTAACTATCATATATTGAGGAAGGTCATTGAATATATTCGTAACAAAGCTGTCCTTTTCAAATAAGTACTGAAGGATCAATCCCGCTCCTACCAAAGCATCTCTCCCGGGATGGATCTGAGGTAATATCACTCCGCCATTCCCTTCTCCACCGATCAGACATCCTCTTTTTATCATTTCAGTAGAGACATTAATTTCTCCAACTTTAGTTCTGAAGATCTTCTTATAATTTTTCTTTGCAATGTCTTCAATAACTCTGGATGTTGAAATATTTACGACTATATCAGTATTTATCTTATCAAGTAAAAGGTCTGCTACCATGGCCAGAGTATATTCTTCACCCAATGGAACACCGGCATCAGATATCAGTGCCAATCTGTCTGAATCGGGGTCAACGACCATACCGATATCAAAATTACCTTCTTTTATGAATTCGCAAATTTCGGTCAGGTTCTCAGGTAAAGGTTCTGCACCATGAGGAAATATCCCGTTTGGTGTGCAGTTTATCTTTGCGACACTGCATCCGAGATCGATCAAAAGGTCTGCAAGAATAACACTTCCAGCTCCATTGACACAGTCTATTGCCACTTTAAAATTCCTCTTCCTTATACCGGATTTGTTAATGTAAGGAATATCAAGTACCTGCTGAATGTGATATTTTCTTGCTTCTTCTACTATCAGTTCAGTCTTTCCTAAATTCTCAAATCCTGCATAATCAGGATCATCCTGATTTAGAAATGAATTAAGTT
>JAFGVM010000046.1 GCA_016937995.1 Candidatus Delongbacteria bacterium | reverse complement strand
TTTGTCCGTAAGGCTGTACCAAAATAAAAAAAGACCGTTATAATGAACGGTCTTTTGAGGGGGATCTTTTCAGTATTGAATTTAAATTTTAATCGTTCTCTACTTTTATTTCGATCTTCTTTCTCTCCTCTTCTTTTTTAGGGATCTCGATAGTAAGAACACCCTTTTTGTAAGAAGCATTGATCTTTTCATTGTCGATCTTATTTGTAGGCAGTGTAATATACCTTTCGAAAGAGCCCTTAACTATCTCTTTCCTGTAGTAATCCTGCTCATTGATCTCTTTTTCCTCTTCTCTGTTCCCGAAAACTTTCAACAGATTTCCTTCTATTGTGATCTCAATGTCCTTGGCATCGATTCCCGGCAGATCAAGATTTGCTATAATATTGTTATTTTTTACGTAAACATCAGCTTTGCAGTTCCTTACACCTGATCTGAAAAAATCTCTCTCCGGAGCGAAGAATGAGTTCATCAATTTATCGAACCCGTCAAAATCTCTGAATTTAACCAGTTGCATGATTGCCTCCTTTTTTGTTGTTTTTTGTTTACAAACAACATTATTTGCAACAACTGTGCCAATTTTATTCATAGCTGATTTGAGGGTTTTATCCGGTAAAACTTGACAGACAATATGTCAAAATGACACATCAGTATGACAGATTTAATTATCTATTCCTACCTGATCAAGCATATATGCATATTTGAGAGCCAGCTCACTGTAATAATCATATCTTCCTGAAGAACCGCCATGTCCTGATGTTGAAACTTGAAGTATCACAGAGTTGTCATCTGTTTTTATATCTCTGAGTTTTGCAACCCACTTTACAGGTTCCCAGTAGTTGACTCTGGGATCATTAAATCCGGCAGTGACATAAATATCGGGATAATCCTGGATCCTGATATTTTGGTATGGACAGTATGATCTTATGTAGTCAAAAAAAAGCTTGTTATTTGGATCTCCCCATTCCTCATACTCTGAAACAGTTGTTCCCAGAGTCGGATCCATCATTGTATTAATAACATCAAGAAAAGGAACATCCAGAATTGCAGCTGCGAACAAGTCAGGTCTCATGTTTAGAACAGCCCCTATCAGCAGACCTCCTGCACTTGCACCCTTTATTATAAGCTTGTTCTCTGAAGTGTATTTATCACTTATCAAATGCTCAGAACAAGCAATGAAGTCTTTGAAAGAATTCATCTTGTTCAACAATTTACCCTGTTCATACCATTCTGCACCATTCTCTCTACCACCTCTAACATGAGCTATTGCAAAAACAAAACCTCTGTCAAGTAAACTTATTCTTGCGGAAGAAAAATATGGATCATTGATATCACCATACGCACCATAACCTTCAAGAAGAAGTGGATTAGATCCATCTTTTTTAAATTTCTCCCTGTTGTAAACAAGAGATATAGGTATCATAGCACCATCATGAGATCTTGCAAATATTTTCTCAGATCTATATTTGATCCTATCATACCCTCCAAGAACTTTTTGCTGTTTAAGAAATTCTTTTTTACCTGTTTCCATATCATAATCAACGATCGAATAAGGAGTGGTTAGAGACTCATAAATATACCTTAACTTATTACTTTCAAAATTTGGGTTCCATGCTAAACTAACTGTGTAAGCAGCTTCATCAAATGAAATATCTTTACCGTTCAATGATTCATAGTCAAGAACTTTAATAGTCCTTTTACCGTTAGTTATCTCTGAAGTTACAAAATAATTTTCAAATAATTCGTAATCTTCTAGATATACATCCATGCGGTGTTCGTAAAAATCTTTCCATTTACCTGAATATGGTGTGTTTTCATCAACTGTCATAATTTTGAAATTTTTAGCTCTGTCCTTGTTTGTTAAAATGTAAAATTTGTTATCATGGTGCTCCAGGTAATACTCTATACCATCTTTTCTTGGATAGACCATTGTAAATGAACCGAGAGGATTATCAGCGGATAGATATCTCATTTCTGATGTGGTATTATTTGCTGTTCCGATCAGCAGAAACTTTTTGTCTTTTGTTTTGTTCACCCACACATAAAAAGATGGATCATCCTCTTTGTAAAGAAGTTTATCATCTTCAAGCTTTGTTCCTATTACATGCCTGAATATTTTGTCTGTCCTTTCATTTTCTTTATTTGTAGTGGAATAGTAAATGTTACGGCTGTCATTCGACCATTCTATATCGTCAACCCTTTCAATTGTAACAGGTAGCAGTCTTCCATACTGCAGATACTTTATGTAAAGTGTATAGTTTTCGTTGCCTGAGGTATCAAGAGTATATGCCAGGAATTTGTCATCAGGACTGACCTTATAAGATCCCAGGTCAGTATAATCATGGCCTTTAGATAATTCATTCATATCCAACAATATCTCTTCTTCTGAATTTTCAACATCCAGCTTTCTACAGTAAACAGAATATTGTTTACCCTCTACATCTCTGGAATAATATAGGTACTTGTCCAGCTTAACAGGAACACTAACATCCTCCATATCTATTCTGCTGATGATCTCGTTATACAATTTATCTCTTAATCCTGAAAGTTTCCTTAATTTATGCTCAGCGTATACATTCTCTTCTTTAATGTAGTTAAGCACTTCCTCATTTTTTCTCTCCTTGTCTTTTAGCCACGCGTAATTGTCTTCAAGTTTATAAGAATGGATATCGGTTACAACAGGTCTTTTAGGAGCAACGGGATAATCGGTTTTTAAGACAATCACCTGATCATTATCAATGATGTTTTTTTCTTGGGTGGAACATGAACTTATACTGAATGTAAGCAGTGCAGTAATTATAAAAAGCAAAAAATATTTATTCATAAACGAACTCCTGAATTAAACCATCAACAAGTTAAATGATTCATTATTTTCAGTCAATAGTATTATTTTTCTTTTTTGTCACACCATTTTTCTACGTTTAACATATCAGTTTTAACGAAATCCAGTGTTAAAAATATTACTTGACAAGGTACTAACAACAATTTAAATTCACCTTTGCTTAAATGTCATATTATCAAAAATAAACGAGTTCTACAAAATTAAATAATAAAGTAAAAAGGAGCTAATCATGTCTAAAAGAGTTTATAATTTTTCTGCAGGTCCTGCTGTACTTCCCGAAGCTGTTCTTAAGGCAGCTGCAGATGAAATGCTGAACTATCACGGTTCAGGAATGGGTGTTATGGAATTAAGTCACCGTTCTTCATGGTATCAGGAGATAATTGACAGTGCTGAAGCTGGTCTTAGAAAACTGATGAATATACCTGACAATTACAAGGTTCTATTTCTTCAGGGTGGTGCATCACTTCAATTTGCAATGATCCCGATGAACCTTATGAAAAACAAAAAAGTTGATTTTGTAAATACCGGTGTATGGTCAAAAAAAGCTATCGCTGAAGCAAAAAAATTCGGTCAGGTTAATATTGTAGGTGATTCATCGGATAAAACATTTTCTTATGTACCTGAACTCGATCCAGCTTCTTTTTCAAAAGATGCTGATTACTTCCATGTAACATCTAACAACACGATCTATGGAACTAAACTAATGGACCTTCCATGCACAGGAGATGTTCCAGTTGTAGCTGACATGTCATCAAATATCCTTTCTGAAGAGTTTGACATGACAAAATACGCATTGATCTACGGTGGCGCACAAAAGAATATCGGTCCTGCTGGTGTGACTTTTGTGATCATCAGAGAAGATCTTGTAGGTCAGATCGAAGGAATTCCAACGATGCTTGATTATAAAACGCATGTTGAGAACGGTTCAATGTTCAACACACCTCCAACCTGGGGAATTTACATTTTAAGACTGGTTTTTGACCACATGTTGAAACTTGGAGGAGTAAAGTACTACGAAGAACTTAATAAGAAAAAAGCGAAGATAGTTTATGATGCGATCGATAATTCAAAGCTTTTCAAAGCTCATGTAACTGCTGAAAAAGACAGATCATTGATGAACATTCCATTCTTCACTGACTCAGACGATCTAAATAAGAAATTCCTGAAAGAAGCTGAAGCTGCGGATATGGTAAACTTGAAGGGTCACAGAAGTGTTGGTGGTATGAGAGCAAGTATATACAATGCAATGCCTATTGAAGGTTGTCAACATCTTGCTGACTTCATTGCAAAATTTGATAAAGAAAACGCTTAAACAGGGAGATTTTTATGTCAAAAACTATTCTAATAGCCACAGACAAACCGTTTGCAAAAGAAGCAGTTGATCTAATGAAAGCGATCGTGGAGAAAACTCCCGGTTTCGAGATAAAATTACTCGAAAAATATACAGAGCAGTCACAACTTGTTGAAGCTGCAAAAGAAGCTGATGCTATGATAATAAGAAGCGATAAAGCTACAAAAGAAGTGATCGATGCAGGTGACAGGCTAAAGGTGATCGTAAGAGCTGGTGCAGGATATGATAATATCGATCTTGAAGCTGCTACAGCAAAAGGTGTTGTTGCAATGAATACTCCGGGACAGAACTCGAACGCCGTAGCTGAACTTGCTATCGGGATGATGATCTATATGGCAAGAGGAAAGTTCAACGGAAAATCCGGTACCGAGCTAAAAGGCAAGACCCTTGGTATTCACGCTTACGGCAATGTCGGTAAATATGTTGCTGCGATCGCAAAAGGCTTCGGTATGGATATTTATGCATTCGACCCTTTCCTGAAAGACGAAGACATTTCAAAAGACGGTGTAAAAGTCGTTCATTCCGCTGAAGAACTTTATTCAAAATGTCAGTACATTTCACTTCACATTCCTGCAAACGAAAAAACTAAAAATTCTATTCACAAAGGTCTTTTGATGTCAATGCCAAAGGGTGCAGTCCTTGTTAATACAGCAAGAAAAGAAGTGGTTTGTGAAGAGGGTTTAAAGATCGTTCTTGAGGAAAGAGAAGACTTCAGGTATCTGTCTGATATTGCTCCGGGTTGTGCTGCTGAACTTGAAGAAAAGTTCTCGGACAGAGTTCTTTTCACTCCAAAGAAAATGGGTGCTCAGACAGCAGAAGCTAACATTAATGCCGGTATAGCAGCTGTCGAACAGATTATAGCATATTTTGGAAATGGGGACATTACTTTTAAGGTTAATAATTAAATTTCCGTTCACAAAAAAAAAGCGTTCATAAGAACGCTTTTTTTTACTTATGTTTTAAATTATTTCGGAATCGTAATATTTTTTATCCATTCTTTAATGTCTTTTAACTGCTCTTTACTGTAGGTAAAATCTTCTGATCTACCGGTACCTACAAAGGTTAATTTTAGACTTACGCATTTGTTTATATCTGAAATTATCTCTTCATCAATACGATAGTATTCCACTTTTTTAAATAATTTTGAATTTGCTGTTTTTATGTCATATGTATTATATGCTCCGCCAACTTTCAACTCTCTCACCTTTTTATCAATTGTTAGATCCAGCTTTGCATAATCCCCTTCTTTCGAAGTGGCAAACTTACCTATAATATACCAATTAATATTTTTCGGATTCTTTGTCTGGTTGAATGAAATAAGTGTTTCATCTCCGGTATCTCCGAACGAGATAATCGTTTCAACTGTTTCAACACCTGTATCAGGATCTTTAAATTTACTTAATCTGGAATTTACGGTACTAGTAGACACACAACTAAAAAACAATGATGTTAGTGCCCAAAATAAGACTAATTTTTTCACTGAACTTCCCCCCTAGAATTCAGAATATCTTAACATATACAAAATATTCTATAATTTCAAGCAAAATTATAATAAAATTTAATTTTGAATTTATAGATTGAATTTCACCGTTCTGTTTCTTATAATTCTTTCTCTGATAAAACTATGGTGTTAAAACAATGACTATATCCGATAAAATATCAATATTACCTGACATACTCATTAATAAGATAGCAGCTGGTGAAGTTGTTGACAGACCTTTCTCTGTTGTTAAAGAGCTTGTTGAAAATTCAATTGATGCCTCTGCCGATGAAATTTCAGTAACTTTGAAAGACGGAGGTAAAACTTACATTGAGATCACTGACAATGGTATAGGAATGACCGAGGATGATCTTCTGTTATCTTTTGAACGCCATGCTACATCCAAGATAAAAAATTACGATGATCTTGTATCAATAGAGACCATGGGATTCAGGGGTGAAGCTTTACCAAGTATCGCATCTGTTTCGATAGTGGAAGCTGCATCAAAGAAAAAAGATAGCAGTGAAGGTTCTTTGGTTGTGATCAAAGGAGGAGTGATCGAAGGGGTTCAGCCAACTCCGTTAAGACAATCTACAGTAATCAAAGTCAAATCTCTGTTCTTTAATGTTCCTGCTAGAAGAAAGTTCCTTAAGGATGCAACACAGGAATACCGTCACATTTATACTTATTTTAAAAAACTTGCTCTTTCTCATCCGGAATTAAATTTAAAACTTATCCACAATGAAAAAGTGATCTTTGACCTGAGAAAAGAAGAAATCAAAAACAGGATCAGCTCGGTTTTGAATGAAGTTAATAAGGAAAGCCTGATCGAAGTATCTAACAGTATCGGACAATACAAATTAAGCGGTTTCATCGGTAAAAAAGAACTTGCAAGAAAAGGTAAGGATAATCAATATCTGTTTATCAACGGAAGAATAGTCGAAGATAAGCTTATAAGCTATACTGTTTTCCAGACATTCAAGAATATGATCGAACACGGATATTATCCATTTTACATTCTTTTTATTGATCTGCCTTTTTCTGAGATCGATGTAAACGTACATCCTGCAAAACTGACCGTAAAATTTACTGACGAGCTCAGAGTTAAAAAACTTATTCAGGAAGGTGTAGGCAGAGTTCTCAGAGAATCACTTTCAATTTACGATCTTGGAATAAATGAGAATGATGAAGTTGATCAGGAGATCAACTCTGCATCAGATGAAAATTCAGAATTTTTTCAAAATACTCCGAATGCATATGTAAAACCAAAAGAAAATAATTCTGTTACTGCTGAAAGCATAGATAAATACAAAACAAAAAATGAACAGGACTTCTTCCGGCCTCAAACTTTAGGTACAAAGATCCTCAATATCCGTAACGAAGTTATAGTATCTGAAAATATCTGGCAGATGCATAACAAGTACATTTTCATACAGGTCGAATCAGGTGTGCTTGTGATTGACCAGCATGTGGCTCATGAAAGAATTCTTTATGAAAAAGCGATCAAGGCATTCAGCAAAGAAACTTTGCCTTCACAAGCTTTGTTATTCCCTGTGAATATTGATCTATCTTTCGAAGACCGCCTGATATTAAAAGAGATCTCTGAATACATGAAAGGGCTGGGATTTGTTCTTAGAGAATTCGGTGGCAACTCATTTATTATTGAAGAAACTCCGCTTGGAATAGAAGTTGGTGATGAAAAAAGAGAAGTTCTTGATCTGATCGACAATTTCAAGCTGTACCGTAAGAAAAAAATGGGTGTTATAGAATCAGTTGCGGCTTCTTATTCCTGTAAACGTGCCATAAAATCCGGACAAAGTCTCACTCAGGATGAAATGATAGACCTTATCAACGACCTTTTTCAATGCGAATTTCCTCACGTCTGCCCACACGGAAGACCTATTATTATAGATCTTTCACTGAAAGAACTGGATAAACGATTCATGCGAATATAAAGTCAGAAGTTAGAAATTAGAAGTCAGAGGTACAGTACGCTCAACGAACAACGCA
>JAFGVM010000045.1 GCA_016937995.1 Candidatus Delongbacteria bacterium | reverse complement strand
TCCGGAAGTGATAAAATGAAGAAATATTTACTACCGCGTAACACTTGGTTACTTCTCAGGGGACAAATGTCACTAATGTAAATAATAAGTTATATCGAAAACAATTTATTTAGGGCAGAAATATTTCTGCCTTTTTTATTAGCTTGAACACCCATATTAATTCCATTGCGACTTACCCACAATATCGTTATATTAAACTCTTTAATATGAACATATTCGTATTTACGTAGTAAATATAAAAAATTTACAAAAAATTATTACAGGAACAAAAATGAGAAACCCGATTAAAACGCTCTTCTTTTTAATTATTTTATCGATCAGCTTTTCAACATTGACTGCACAGGATGGCGGTGCAATTCTTCCAACAGGAGGAGAAGCTGCAGCTATTCAATCCGCATTATTGCAAAATAGTACAAATGGTTCAATTATACTTAATTCTGACACAAGCAAAGAGGTCTCTAAACAGACTGAAATGCTTCTTGAAGCTGAAAAAGCGAAAGAAATGATGGATAAGAAAAAGGATGATCTAAAAAACGGTGATGCGGATGATGATGATGATAAGATCGTCAATATAAGAAGTGATGATTTTCTCAGAGAGATCACCATGAGCACAAAAGGATATTACAGTTATGATCTTTTCTATACCAGTAAGGGTTTCAAAATGGAATCATCAATGACATCCTATTCTGATTATCAGGTGGGTCCCGGAGATGAGATCGTTTTATCAATGTGGGGTGATGTTGAGCTTAGAAAAACCTTAAAAGTCTCCAAAGACGGTACAATATATTTAGACAATGTAGGTTTGGTAACTGTGAACGGTTACAAACTGGATGCTCTTGAATTAAAACTGAAAAAACTTTTAGCAAAAGCATATATAACACTTGAACCTTCAAGTGGTGAAGCTTCAACCTATTTAGACGTTTCTCTTGGAAAACTAAAGCCGATCACTGTTTTTCTTGTAGGTGAGGTATTTAAGCAGGGAGCAATTAAGCTTGATTCTTATTCAACAGTTTTCACTGCACTTTACAATGCCGGCGGTCCTACAGCCAGAGGTACTTTAAGAAATATTCAGGTTGTCAGAAACGGAAAAGTGGTCTCTACAATAGATATTTACGATTACCTTCTTACCGGAAGAAAAGTTGACGATATAATCCTAAAGAACAATGATAACATACTTGTACAACCGAGATACAGCAGTATTAAGCTTAAGGGTGAAGTGAACAACGAAAAGATATACGAGCTGAAGGAAAATGAGGATCTGAGCGACCTGATAAAATATTCCGGCGGAGTGAAAATAACATCTTCGTTACAAAGAGTACAGGTTGAAAGAATAATACCTTTCAAGGACAGGTCAAAAGAGCTGATGTATTCAAAAGAAATTAAAGAATTTAAATTTGGAAATATTGTAAAAGGGAATGTAGTAATAAATCCTGTGAAACTTGAAGATGGTGATATAGTTTCAGTCTTTCCAATATCTGATATTGTGATCAATTATGTAAATATACAGGGTGCAGTTATTTTACCGGGACAATATTCGCTTGAACCTAATATGACCGTTGCCAACCTGATAAGTAAGACCGGTGGACTTCTTCCCGAAGCTTATTTGACCAAGGGCGAAATAATAAGAACCCACCCGGACCTTAGCACTGAACTTATTGATATAGATCTAACAAAAAAAGAGTATTTAAATTTCAGACTTGAAAGCGCAGATAAAGTAAAAATATATTCCAACTGGGAGATATTTACAAGACACTGGGTTGAGATCTCAGGTCATATCAAAAAACCGGGTGTTTATTCTCTGAGTGACAGTACAAAAGTAGCAGACCTTATATTTCAAAGCGGAAGTCTGAGAGATCCTGATTATGTAAAGGAAACTTACCTTGAAAGAGCAGATCTTATCCGTTATGATGAAGATGGGATCAAAACAAGGATAATACCTATAGATCTGAGAAAACTTCTTGACGGTGATGAATCTGAAAATATTTTACTTAAGCATAAAGATCACTTAAAGATATATCAGATTGATGTAATAAAGCTGCCGGAAGATGTAACAATTAACGGCTTTGTAAAAACACCGGGAAAGTATAAGCTTCAAACCAATATGGGTGTTGAGGACCTTATACTTCAGGCAAACGGTTTCCTTGAAGGAGCTCTGTATTACGAAGCAGAGGTTTTCAGGGTAGATCCGTATAATATTCAACCGGAGAAACTGGTTTCAGTACATAAAGTTTCAATTGATAAAAATTTCTTTGACAAAGGTAGATCACCGAAAAATAAATTCTTACTTCAGAATAAAGACAAAGTGGTTATCAGGGAATATCCTGATTTTCAGTATCACAGATCAGTTACCCTAAACGGAGAAGTTAAATTTCCGGGGAACTATTCATTGCAGAAGGAAAAAGAAACTCTGGCTGAACTTATAGAAAGAGCCGGCGGATTGAAGAATGAAGCTTTTACCGACGGAATATCGTTTACAAGAGACAGTATGAATGTTCTGTCAAATTTCGGCAATGTGAAAAAAGGAAGCAAAGGTGGCGACTTTGTATTACAGCATGGAGATGTTATAAACATTCCTAAGCATCCCGGAGTTGTTCAGGTGGAAGGATTTGTTTTCAGCCCGGGACTTGTAAAATTTACTAAAGGCTGGGATCTTCAGGATTATGTGGATGCAGCCGGTGGGGTAATGGTCGATGATAATTACGAAGAGGGTGAGACCGTAGTTTATTATCCGGGAGGTGCAGCTGAGGTTGACGGCTGGCTCTTTTCTCCAAGTGTAAAAGAAGGTTCAAGGATCGTTGTGAAAAGATCAAAGATCCCTGAAGAGAAAGACGGAACCACCTTGAAAGAATGGGTAGCGATAATAGCCAGTATCGTATCAATATCGTATTATTTGACGAATTAAAAATAGTTGTGGGTTGTGAGTTGTTGGTTGATAGTAGGGGCGTATCGACATACGCTCGAAAAACGACCCACGACAAACAAATCGTCACCCTGATCCCGATTGATCGGGATCAGCATGACGGAACAAGTCCGAGGATGACAAAACAAGATTGCCACTCCCGATAAATCGGGATCGCAATGACAAAAAAAGAAGGTAAAAAATTGAAAATTATAAACGTTGTAGGTGCAAGACCGAATTTTATGAAGATCGCTCCGATCCATAATCTTATGTTAAGAACGGAAGGAATTGAACCTTATCTTGTGCATACAGGTCAGCATTACGATGAAAAAATGTCTAAAGTATTCTTTGAAGACCTAGGAATGCCTGAACCGGATGTGTATCTAAAGGTCGGCAGTGGATCCCATGCAGTTCAAACAGCAAAGATAATGATGGAGTTTGAAAAAGTAGTTCTTGAGCAGAAACCTGATATTGTTCTGGTCGTAGGAGATGTGAATTCGACTGTAGCCTGTACTCTTGTAGCAGTAAAGCTTGGAATAAAGACCGTTCATGTAGAGTCGGGTTTAAGAAGTTATGATAACAGAATGCCTGAAGAGATCAATCGACTTATGACAGATGTCGTCGCTGATTATCTTTTTGTCTCAGAGGAAAGCGGTCTTGAGAACTTGAAGAAAGAAGGTGTTCCAGACAGCAAGGTCTTCCATGTGGGCAATGTGATGATAGATTCTCTCATAAATAACATAGAAGCAGCTGATCATTCTGATATTATGAAGACACTTGGTGTGGAAAAAGAAGATTATGTCCTGGTCACTTTGCACAGACCTTCAAATGTGGATGATGAGGTCAATACCAAGATCCTGATTGATACTCTGAAAGAAGTTTCAAAAAAATTAAAGATAGTATTTCCAATTCATCCTAGAACTTTGAAGAACCTTGAAAAATTCGGAATAATGAAAGGATTCTCTGATAATGAAAGAATTATCCTGACCGAACCACTGGGTTATCTTGACTTTATGAAGCTGATGAAAGAAAGTAAATTACTGCTTACAGATTCAGGTGGAATTCAGGAGGAGACGACATATCTGGGAAAACCATGTCTGACACTCAGAGAGAATACGGAGAGACCTTCTACAATAACACAGGGAACAAATATTCTTATCCCTGAATTGAACAAGGAAGTTATTCTGAACCATGTTGATGATATAATCAGCGGAAGAGTGAAAAAAGGTACAGTGCCAAAGTACTGGGACGGAAGGACTGCGGAAAGGATCGTGGAGATTTTGTTAAATAGTTATGGGTCTTGAGTCTTGGGTCTCGAGTCTTACAAATAAATTGGAATGAAAATGCAAAAAATAAACACAATACTGGTAACAGGTGGATCGGGGTTCATCGGATCGAATTTTATCCTGTACGTTTTGAATAAAAATAATGATATTAATATCATAAACCTGGACTACCTTACATATGCAGGTAATCCTGAGAATCTAAAAAAAATTGAAAATGATACAAGATATTCATTTATCAAAGGTGATATCTGCAACAGTGATTTAGTTGAAAATATATTCTCAGAAAATGACATTGATGCAGTTATAAATTTTGCTGCAGAAACCCACGTTGACCGTTCTATTCATGATCCGAATATCTTTATTAAGACAAACATTCTCGGTACAGGAGTTCTGTTAAGTAATGCAAAGAAAGCATGGGGAGAGAATTTTACGGACAAAAGATTCCTTCAGGTTTCAACTGATGAAGTTTACGGAACTTTACCTGAAGATGATAAGTCAGTCAAATTCACTGAGAAAACTCCTTTACAACCTCATTCACCATATTCAGCTTCAAAGACCGGAGCTGATTGTATAGTTCAATCATATTACGATACATATAAATTCCCGACCCTGATCACAAGATGCTCGAACAACTACGGACCGTATCAGTTCCCTGAAAAACTTATTCCACTGATAATAAACAATGCATTGAACGATAAAGATCTTCCTATATACGGAGACGGGAAGCAGATCAGGGACTGGCTTTTTGTAGAAGATCACTGTGATGCTGTCTGGACAGTTTTGAATGAAGGTAAGACCGGAGAAGTTTATAATGTCGGTGGTAACAATGAGATCATGAATATTGATATAGTAAAACATATACTGGATCATCTCAAAAAACCTCATTCATTGATAACTTATGTAAAAGACCGTTTAGGTCACGACAGACGGTACGCAATTGATGCTTCAAAGATAAAGAACGAACTTGACTGGGAGCCAAAGTACAAGTTTGAAGATAAGATCAAGGATACGATAGACTGGTATTTGAACAACTCTGAATGGATCGGGAATGTGATCTCTGGAGAATATCAGAAATGGATCGAAAAAAATTATAAATAGGTTGAATAAACCGCTATGTCAGAGGGATCGTTAAATATTGAACATTTAGACTGGGATTCTCATTTCTTCGGTTTTGGAGTAGGCAGGATCTATGTTCAGGACTATGACATTGATAAGATCGGATCGGCTGTGAACCTGGCTTTTGGATCCGGAGATGAACTGATCTATCTTATAATTCCGCAAGAAATCGATAAAAGATCGATTTACGGATCTCAATTTGTTGATAACAAGGTCGTCTTTGAAAAGATCATAGATCCCTCCGGTAAGACCGAAGATATTATTAAAACCTATGAAAGTTCAACAGTATCACAGGAATTGTATGATCTGGCTTATGAAAGCGGAAAATTCTCAAGATTTAATACTGACAAAAACCTTCCGGCTGGAAGTTTTGAAAAATTATACGGTCTATGGATAGAAAATTCCGTGAATAAAAAAATTGCGGACAAAGTATTTATCTGCGAGTTAGAAGGCAGGATACTGGGAATGGTCACTTTAAAAATTGAGAATGATAAAGGAGTTATAGGTCTGATTGCTTCAACTCCTGAAAGTCAGGGCAAAGGTGTGGGTTCAAAGTTGCTTTCTCACTGTGAAAATTATCTGTTATCTTCAGGGATAAATAAAATTGAAGTTGCCACTCAGGGAGAAAATTCTGGTGCATGTAATTTTTACAAAAAAAACGGATACGGGATCTCAGGATCTTTAAATTATTATCATCTATGGAATAAATGAGATGAAAATACCTTTTAATAAACCCATTATTTTCGGAAATGAGAAAAAATACCTTGAACAGGTTTTCATTAATGACCAATTTTCAGGAAACGGTTTTTTTACAAAAAAATGTAATGATCTTATCGAAGCAAAAACAGGCACTAAAAAATGTATCATGACCTCATCATGTACTGATGCGCTTGAAATGACTTCACTTCTTTCCGGTATTGAACCAGGTGATGAGGTTATTATGCCGTCATTTACCTTTGTTTCTACTGCAAGTGCTTTTGAGCTTAGAAGAGCAAAAATCGTATGGTGTGACATCAGGCCTGATACTAAAAATATCGACGAAACTAAGATCGAAGCTCTGATCACAGATAGAACAAAAGCTATCGTAGCGGTTCATTATGCCGGTGTGGCCTGTGAGATGGACAAGATTGTAGAATTATGTAAGAAATATGATCTGCTTTTGATCGAAGATTCAGCTCAGGCCATAGATTGTAAATACAATGATAAATATCTCGGTACATTTGGAGATCTGGCAACTTACAGTTTTCATGAGACAAAAAATATCCAGTGTGGAGAGGGTGGTGCATTACTTGTCAACAATCCGTCTTTAGTCGAAAGATCTGAATTTATCAGGGATAAGGGTACTAACCGTATACAATTCAATCAGGGTAAGGTCGATAAGTATACCTGGGTAGAACTTGGCTCGAGCTATCTAATGTCAGAACTACAAGCTGCTTTTTTGTATTCACAGCTTGAAAATTCAACTGAAATAAATAATTCCAGACTGAAGAGCTGGAATCTGTATTACAAATATCTGTCGGAGTTTATGCCGGAAGGATCATTGCCGATAATTCCAGAGAATTGTATACATAATGCACATATGTTTTACATTATGGTAGATAATTTTGATACAAGAAGCAGAATGATAGAGTATTTATCTAAAAAAGGTGTACTTGCTATATTCCACTATGTTCCTTTGCATAATGCACCATACTGGAAAGGAAAATACGAAGATATTCATCTGCCGGTAACTGAGAAAGTGAGTTCTACACTGCTCAGGCTTCCATTGTTCTATGGCATAACCGAGGATGAAATTATGTATATCGTTCAAGCAATTAAGGAATTTACAGAGGGTTAAAATAATGAGAAAAACAAAGGGAATTATTCTTGCAGGCGGTGCAGGGACCCGTATGTATCCAATGACTCAGCTTTATAGTAAGCAATTAATATCTGTCTATGATAAACCTATGATCTATTACCCGATGAGCACATTGATATTGAGCGGAATAAAAGAAGTTCTTATAATCTCAAACAAAGAGACCATTCCGTATTATGAAAAGCTTTTTAAGGACGGTTCGCATCTTGGTATGAAAATAGAGTATGCAGTTCAGGATGCTCCTAAAGGTATAGCTGAAGCATTTATCATAGGTGAAGAATTTATTGGTGATGATCAGGTATGTCTTATTCTCGGGGATAATATATTTTACGGTTATCTTAATTTTGTAAGAGATGCGATTAATAATAATAACGGTGCTACAGTCTTCGGTTATTATGTAAAAGATCCGAAAAGATACGGAGTTGTTGAATTTGATGATAACGGTAAAGCTATTTCTATCGAAGAAAAACCTGAAAAACCAAGATCTAAATATGCTGTTCCCGGATTATATGTATTTGACAGCACATCACCTGAAAGATCCAGGAATATAACTCCTTCTGCAAGAGGAGAGGTAGAGATAACGGATCTGATCAGATCATATTTAATTGAAGATGATCTTAAGGTCGCAAGGATAGGTAGAGGGATAGCCTGGCTTGACAGCGGAACACCTGAGTCATTGCTGGATGCGAGTACTTTTATCGCTTCTATTGAACAGAGACAGGGTTTGAAGATAGGATGTATCGAGGAAGCTGCTTATCAGATGAGATTTATTGATGAAGAAGGTATGAAAAAGATAATTTATGATCTGCCGGAGTCATATTACAGGGATTATTTGAAAGGGTTATTAAAGATATAAATGAAAACGGCGGGTTAACCCGCCGTTTTGCATTTTAAAATTATCTGCCGACTGAATAATACTCTACTTCAGCTTTCAGCATTTTCTTCAGATCATGTATATTTCTTCCATCATAGACAAGCGGTGTTCTCATAAGCTTTTTATAATCAGCAGGTTTAACTGCTTTTATCTGCTCCCACTCAGTGAATATGAAGCATACATTGGCATCTTTAACAGCTTCTTTCGGGTTCTTGACATATGTAATGTTACCATTTCCGTTCTTTCCTTCCGGATATACATGCTTAAAATTATCAGCTCCAACCGGATCGTAAGCATAAATATCAGCACCCTGTTCCAGTAGTAAAGGTATATTATCAAGTGAAGGTGATTCTCTCAGATCGTCAGTTCCCGGTTTGAAAGTAAGGCCAAGTACCGCAATTTTCAGACCGCTAAAAGTTATAAGTCTTTTCGATGCTTTTTTAAATAATATAGTTTTCTGGTCATTATTTACATCTATTGCTGACTTAACAGTTCTCAAATTATATCCATGTTGTTTTGCTAGGTATTCCAGGGCTTTTGTATCTTTAGGAAAACATGAACCTCCGTAACCGATACCGGCATTCAAAAATTTACTTCCGATACGATCATCATAGCTCATTCCATTAGCTACAGCCTGAATATCTGCTCCGACAAGTTCACAAAGATTAGCGATATCGTTCATATATGAGATCTTCAAAGCAAGAAAATCGTTTGAGGCATATTTTATCATTTCAGCAGATCTTCTGTTTACAGAAACTACAGGTAATTTGAAAGGCTTATATATCTTCATAAGTATTTCTTCTGCCCATTTACTCTCTGTACCAATAATAATTCTTGCTGCCTGCAATGTGTCGTGGACTGCTGAACCCTGAGCTAGGAACTCAGGATTTGACGCTACTTCCACTTTTACTTTATTAATCAAAAAATCATGAATAAATTGTTCAACTTTATCATTTGTACCCACAGGAACTGTTGATTTAACTACTACAAGGCAATCCTGCTCTACGCTTTCAGCGATCTGTCTTGCTACAGTAGCTATATGGCTCAAATTAGCAGATCCGTCAATTTGTTCGGGAGTTCCAACCCCTATGAACACTGCATCTGCGTCTTTGTAAGCAGATTTAAAATCGGTAGTATAATTTAATCTTCCTGCAGCATAGTTCTTTTTCATGAGATCTTCAAGATCGTTCTCATATATTGGGGAGATACCCTTTTTCATACTTTTGATTTTATCTTCATCAATATCTACGCAAATAACATCATGCCCTACTTCTGCAAAACATACACCTGCTACCAGGCCTACATATCCTGTTCCTGCTACTGCTATTTTCATTTTTAAAAAACCTCAATTTTATTTTAATCGTTTAAATATAAAGTTTATGTAAACTAATATCAACATAGAAAACAAGGCGAATTATACCTTGAAAATTATGTTATGTTCTAGTATATTTAAACTTTCAATGAATTATGAATGTATAAGGGTGTAAAAAAGTTGACGGTTGACAGTTCGCAGGGGCGAATCATCATTCGCCCGGAAACGCACAAACGCCCGACAACAAAACCGTAGGGATCGCATATATGAGATCCTAAAACGGATTAAAACAAGATTGCCACTAAAGATAGCAAAAAAGATGAAAATAAAAGATCTAAAATATTTAATCGACCAGGGTGAATGTGAAACAATTGAGTTTAAACGCAAGTTCGGCTCAGAAGCAATTGAAACAGTAGTTGCTTTTGCAAATACAAAAGGTGGTTTTGTTATTCTTGGAATTGAAGATGATGGTACAGTAAATAAAGAATTTTCTATTGGTACTGAAACTATCCAGAAATGGGTAAATGAAATAAAGAGTAAAACACAACCTTCTCTTATTCCTGATGCAGAAATATATGAGTTTAATGGGAAAGAAGTTGTTGTTTTAATTGTAGATGAGTTTCCTATTAAACCTGTTTCTCTAAAAGGAAGATATTATAAACGGATAAAAAATTCTAATCATCAGTTGGATTTAACAGAGATAAGTAACCTATATTTAAAAACAATTAATAGCAGCTGGGATTTTTATCCCGATCCGAATCATAACTATGAACATCTTTCAGAAGAAAAAATTATTAAGTTTATCAAAATAATAGAAAAAAATCAGCAAACAGAAATCAGACTTTCACCGTTTGATTTTCTTTCGAAATTAGAAATAATCAGGAATAAGGATATTACTTTTGGTGCATATTTATTGTTTGCAAAGGATTATTGTACTTTAAGTGATATGCAGATCGGGCGTTTCAAAAGTGAAATTACCATAATAGATAGTATATCACTGAGCACAGACCTTTTTTCTGAAGTTGATGAAACTATTGCGTTTATCAAAAAGCATTTAATGGTTGAATATATTATTACTGGAGAACCACAACATCAAGAGCGTTTTGATTACCCTCTTGAAGCAATTCGTGAAATTGTTATAAATATGATCATTCACAGAGATTATAAAGACAGTAATGGCAGTGTTATAAAAATTTATGATGATAGGATAGAATTTTATAATCCCGGAAAATTATTCGGTGAAATTACTATAAAAGATTTATTATCTGACAATTATAGCTCCCAAGCCAGAAATAAGCTTATAGCTAAGGCTTTTAAAGAAATTGGAATAATTGAAAAATATGGTACTGGTATTAGAAGAATAATAAATATTTGTAAAGATTATGGCGTAATTCCACCACATTTTGAAGAAGCATTTAATGGATTTAAAGTAACGCTTTTCAAAGAAAAATTAGATGTCACAGAAAATGAGGGAGTAAATGAGGGAGTAAATGAGGGAGTAAATGAGGGAGTAAATGAGG
>JAFGVM010000044.1 GCA_016937995.1 Candidatus Delongbacteria bacterium | reverse complement strand
TCTGACTTTACTTAATCTTCTTATAGGTCAAAACTCTGGCCATGTTTCCGGTCTTTTTAAAATCGAACTTCCCATAAGTAACAATTTTTCCTGCTACAGTACAGGTCCAGTCATAATCACCTTTTAAAGCATCTACACCAAAATCTTCAGGAAAATTAACAAATCCCCACTGGTCTGCTGTAACTGTGATAGTTGTTTCAACAGCTTTGTCGGTATTAGTCTCAGTAACTTTAAAAGTAGCTTCATAAGAAGCAAGATTAGAATTCTTGTCTCTGACACCAAGCTGTATGTTGATAGTTTCAGACTGTTGCCATGATGATTCCTGAGCAAAAGCGATAATTGAGATCATAAGGATTAGTATAGTTGTTGATAATTTTTTCATATATGCCTCCTGTTTTAATCAAGGGGATAGAGGTTAGGGGCTAGGGATTAGTTTGCAGTATAATTTCAAACAAACTAACCCCTAATCCCTATTCTCTAATCCCTATTTATTTTCTTTATTTCGTCACGAAGTAATGCTGCAAGTTCGTAATCCTCATCTTTCACTGCAGAATTTAATTTATCTCTAAGAATGAATACTTTTTCTTCTTTTGATTGTGTATCATAGTCTAGTGTAAGTCTGTTATTTCCGATCTCTTCATGTAAAATATCATCAATCTCCACAGCAAAAACTTCATAACAGTCTGGACAACCGACTCTGTTTGATTTGGTAACTCTATCGATACCTGTTCCGCAATTTGCACAGGTTTTGATAGTAGATCCAACATCATTGTGTAGATGAGAAATATCTTTGTTCGAGCCTGAGCTGAACAAATTCAAAGTTCCAAGTAAAAATTCATTCAGGGATTTACCCATTTGCCCGTTCTTTATTTCCGGATGTTCTTTGATAAAGTTCTGAAAACATGCAGGACACAGGTTCAGCTCTTCAGCTTCCTTTTCACCCTGTATTACTATTTTCGTCACTACGTTTGGAGCTCCACATTTATCACATTTCATTAGATAACTCCGTCTATAATGTTAATGATTCTATCCGCTTTCTTTGCAAGTGCCTCATCATGTGTTACTACGATAAACGAGGTATTGTTCTCTCTGGCAAAAGACCACATAATATCATGCAGCTTCTCTGATGAAGTATTATCCAGATTCCCGGAAGGTTCATCTGCAAGTATCAGTGAAGGTTTATTTATCAAAGCTCGTGCAAATGCGATTCTCTGCTGTTCACCACCGGAAAGTTCTCCACTTCTATGTTCTTCTCTGTCAGAAAGTTCTATTAATTGTAGTAATTTTTTTGCACGTCCTCTTAAATCAGGCATATTTTCACCTCTTATGAGTCCTGGAAGCATAATATTTTCCAGAGCAGTGAATTCAGGAAGTAGATAATGGAATTGAAATACAAAACCAATGTTCTTATTCCTGAAATTAGCCAGTTGTTTCTCTGAATACTTAAGAATGTTCTCACCATTGAATTCAATAATACCTTTCTGGGGTTTATCAAGTGTTCCGATAATATTCAACAATGTCGATTTACCCGCACCGCTTTTTCCCATTATGGCAATGATCTCACCCTGTTCAAGTTCAAGATTGACACCTTTTAGAACAGGAATATCTCTTTTGCTGAGCTGATAACTTTTATATAGATCTTGTACTTTCAATAACATATCATTCATTCCTTATTGTTTCTGCAGGAAGCATTTTACTTGCCTGGCGTGAAGGGTATATTGTAGATAAAAAGGTCAGTACCAATGAAACCAGACCGATAATAACAAAATCATTTAACTTCATCTGTACAGGAAGTGCAGTGATAAAGTAGATATCTCCCGGTAAGGATACTATCTGATATTCCAGTTGCAACCAGCTTATACCGATACCGATTACAAGCCCGAGAATAGTTCCTATGACTCCTATGATCATACCCTGATATATAAATATTCTCATTACCTGATATTTATTTGCTCCCATTGCCATTAGTATCCCGACTTCCTGTTTTTTCTCCATCACTATCATAATTAAACTAGACAGAATATTAAAAGCCGCTATGATAATTATCAAGCTGAGTATAGTTGCCATCATCATTTTCTCGATCTCGAACCACGCGAACAGATTACTGTGAAGATCTTTCCAGCTTATACAGTTCATAGGAAATTCAAGTTCCTGATTCAATTTCTCTTTTGTTCTATCAGTATGGTCAAGAGATGATAGTTTGAGATAAACACCGTTGACCTTATCGGGCATTTTATATAATTTTTGTGCGTGAGATAAAGCAATATAGCAAAGTCCACCGTCTATTTCAGCAAGTCCTGTTTCAAATACACCTGTGACCTGAAATGATTTTACAGGAGGTTGTGAGAATGTTGAACTTAGAGCAGGGGATATTATTCTTATAACATCTCCCGGAATAGTTCCGGTCTTATCAGCAAGTCCTTTTCCTAAAATGATACCCGGATATTCATTGCTATCATTCTCGAACTCAAAACTGCCTGCAATGAGCTGACTTTTCAAAGGAGAAGTGTCCTGGATAGTATCAACATCTATACCTCTTACCAAAGCACCTTCAGTATAGTCATTACTTTTGACCATGCTGTACATTTCGATATACGGTGATGCTCCAGTTATTGTAGAGTCAGATTTAATAACTGCTCTTACTTTTTCATTGTATTCAAAAGGTCTGTCCCTGAAAGCTCTTAATCTCAGATGTGAATCATTTGCAATGAACCTTGTCTTTACCTCAGTCTCAAAACCGTTCATTACAGACATTACGATACTCAAAACGGCGACACCAAGCATAATTCCGAAGAAAGAAATGTATGTAATAGTTGAAATAAAAGCTGTCTTACTTTTGCTTTTTATGTATCTCTTTGCAATGAAAAATTCAAATGATGACATATATACGATCAACCTGTAATAGTTATTAACCTAATAAATATAATATCTTTAATGATTTATTACAACGGAATAAAAAGGGACATAAAAAAAGGCAGGAAAAACCTGCCTTAGTAAAAATGCTTCTTTTAATATTAGTAATCCAGGTATTGGAATGAAAATAATTCGATATCAGAAAAGAAAAATCTGATCTCTTTCTTCGCATTTTCGATACAATCAGAAGCATGAACACCGTTCGCTTCAACATTCTCACCGACTTCTCTTCTAATAGTTCCTTCCGCTGCTTTAGTAGGGTCAGTAGCACCGACTAATTTTCTCAGGTCTTTTACACAATTCTCTTTTTGTACACAGATCGCTGCGATCGTGTCTGAGCTCATATAGGTTATCAATCTTTCAAAGAACTCTTTTCCCTCATGAACAAAATAAAATCTTCGAGCAAGTTCCTTAGATAATTTTATGGATTTTAGACCAACAATTGAGAATTCATTCTGTTCCAGCATAGAAACAATTTTACCAAGTTTCTTTTTATTAAAAGCATGCGGTTTCACCATAACCAAACTGAGTTCCAGCATAATCGCTCCGAAAATTATTTTATAGTTTGTTCTTATCGATATCTTTCAGAGTTAAACGAACAAGATCCTCTTTTCTTTTCAATGCTTCTTTCGCTAAAGCGTATCCTATTTTAACAGCTTTCAGATTCTCAACTTCGGTTCCTTTAGGGGAATTATCGATCACTGATTTCTGGACGTTCTTCTCTTTTATCATTTTTGTGATACCGGCAAAGAACCCGACAGCTAAAACTGCAGCGTAAAGTGCTTTTCCCATCTCTTTTTTTGCGATCTCAACAAGATCGACAAGAAATACCTGCTGCGGAATGTCTTTTGGAATATTCGGTGTAAGATTAGGATCAACTACAACAATAGCATCATCTTTAAGATCTTTAAAGTAAATATCGAAAGATTTCTGATGTAATGATAGGAAGAAGTCAATATTCTCAGTCCGTGGATATTCGATATGTTTTTTATCCAGAACAACGTCTACTTTTGTGGCACCACCCCTTACTTGAGCAGTGTATGTAGGTGTTTGAATAGCCTGACACTCTTCAAAATTAACCATACCATAAGCTAATATCTTGCCTGCAAGTATAACACCCTGACCTCCAACTCCCGCAAATCTGGCTTCATAGTGGCTTTGTTTCATTATTTATCTCCAAGTAGTTTTCAGAATTATTTTTTTTTCACTTTTTTGATAATATCGCTGTAAGCCTCAGTATATTCTTTTTCGGCTCTGTTATAGTTTTCCCATCTTTCAAGATCACTTTTTTCTGTGATGAACTCACCAGTGATCACCATGTTCTTCAGGTCTTCAGCTTTCATATCTCTGGCTTTAGCTAAAGGGATCTCCCTGTCCTCTATCCATTTTCTGGATGAAATAGGATCGCTCATATTATTTTTTCTTCCGAACTGAGTATGGCAGTTGGAAACAGCTTCGATCACAGAAAAACCTTTATTCTCAAATCCTCTTTGAATATACTGTTCTAGAGTTCTACCTTTATTTACAGTAGACCTGGCTACGTAAGTCGCTCCTGCTGCTCTTGCAAGAAGACAAATATCAAAACTAGGGTCAACATTACCGTATATAGTCGTACTAGCTTTAAAGCCTATAGGTGTTGTAGGAGAATGCTGACCTCCTGTCATTCCGTAGATATTGTTATTCACAACTATAAGGGTCATGTCAATATTTCTTCTGCAAGCATGGATAAAATGGTTCCCACCAATAGCAGTTGCGTCTCCGTCACCAGAAAAAATAACAAGATTTTTATCTGGTTGGGCCATTTTAATACCTGTAGCGAAAGTCAGACCTCTACCATGAGTAGTATGTAAGGTATTACAGTCTATATATCCTGGAGCTCTACTTGTACAACCGATACCTGAAACGAATGCTGTATCATTTCTTTCCCAGTTAACATTTTCCATTGCTCTTAGCATTGCTTTCAAAACTACACCTATTCCACAACCTGGACACCAAAGGTGAGGTATCTTGTCCATTCGAAGATACTTTTCATAATCAAAAGCCATTATCTCACCTCCTTAATAACGTCAAGTATGTTACTTGGGTGGATAGGAACTCCACCAACATGATTTATTCTTACGATCTTTGTTCTGTCCGCTGCATATTTTTCGATCACATTACTCAGCTGACCCATATTCATCTCAGGAACAATTATAGCTTTCACTTTGCTGCAAAGTTTCAATATTTCAGCTTCAGGTAAAGGCCAGATCACTCTTAATCTCACCATACCAACTTTAATATCAAGTTTTCTTGCATTATCAATTGCTACCCTTGCCGCTCTTGAGGTTGAACCATAAGCAAATACAACAATATCAGCATCTTTCATTTTATATGATTCAAAGTCTATTATCTTACCTTTGTTTGCATTTACTTTTCTAAGATGTCTTTCCTGGTCTGCCTGTACAAGATCCGGGTCTGTTGTAGGGAAACCGGTCTTGTTGTGACTTAGACCTGTAACATGATAACGGTATCCTTCAAAGAAATTAGCCATAGGTGGCACATCACCATAAGCTGTATCGTAAGGGAAATATTTATCAGGTGTCACAGTAGGTTTTCTTCTGTCCTTGATAACAAGAAGGTCTTTATCAGGTAGTTCAATTGCAGTACTTAAGTGTGCTATCAACTCATCAAGCAGAAGAATAACAGGTATTCTGTATATCTCAGAATAATTGAAAGCTTTGATAGTTAATTCGTAAACTTCCTCTAAGTATGCAGGAGTTAAAGCAATAACGGGATGATCCCCGTGAGTACCCCATTTTGCCTGCATAATATCAGCCTGTGCTAAGGCTGTCGGAAGACCTGTGGAAGGACCGCCACGCATAACGTTACAAATAACAACAGGAACTTCAGCCATATAGGCATAACCCAGATTTTCCTGTTTTAAAGAGAATCCCGGACCACTTGTAGCAGTTAATGATTTTTTACCGGCAAGAGATGCTCCTATTACAGAACCCATAGCTGCTATTTCATCTTCCATTTGAATGAACGTTCCACCAACTTTAGGTAATTCTTTAGCCATATGTTCAGCGATCTCTGATGATGGAGTGATAGGATATCCTCCGAAGAATCTACAACCTGCATCAATAGCTGCCTTTGCAACTAATTCAGCTCCGGAGTAAAATTTTATATTTTTCTTCAAGGTTTTACCTCGTGAATTTTTTTAATTAAAATATCTTTATACAGAAATCCGGGCAGTGTATCTCGCAAAGCATACATTTTATACATGCATCCGGTTTATCCACAATTACAAGTTGTCCATTCCATTTATTTTTTGCTTCGATAAGCTTCCAGACTTTTTTAGGACACACATCTACACAGATAGCACATCCTTTGCAGCCTTCCGCCCAGTGACCGATAGTCACTTTGTCTTCTTTCTTACCGATCTTTACGTCAGCTTCCCAGCTTCTGAATCCGTCGGGAAGTTTGATCTTTTCACTCATAATTTCTTCCTGAGTTTTTTTAACTTTAGTTAGTTATGCTTGTACCGTTCTTACCTTCTACCGCTTCGACCAGTTTATCAATAGCTGTGATTATAACCCTCTTACCACCACCTTTAATAAATTCAATAGCCGATTTGATCTTTGGTCCCATACTGCCGTAAGGGAAATGACCTTCATTTAAATATTTGTCAGCTTCATCTGCGGTCATATGGTCCAATGCCACCTGTTCCGGTGTTCCGAAATTAAGACAGACCTTATCAACAGCTGTTAGGATATACAATTCATCCGCATCGATCACATTACCGATAAGTGCACTTGCCCTATCCTTATCAATAACAGCATCAAGTCCGTTAAAATGCTTATCATCATCCAGATAAACCGGTATACCACCGCCACCTCCGGCGATCACGATGATCCCGCTGTCAACCAAACTTCTCAAGGTCGGTTTATTTATGATTGCGAGAGGTTTTGGAGAACCAACAACTCTACGATAGCCTCTGTCAGAATCTTTTTTAACTGTCCATCCATTTTCATCAGCTAACTGTTTAGCTTCTTCTTCAGAGTAAAAGCTTCCGATGTATTTTGTAGGGTCAAGTAATGCAGGATCGTCTTTGTCGACCAGAACCTGAGTCAATATAGTTGTCACAGGTGTTCTGATACCCTTGTCAAAAAGCTTATTTTGCAAACTTTGCTCGATCATGTAACCCATACTGCCTTCAGTTTCAGCAACCAGGATACCCAGAGGTATCTCAGGTAAGATATCCCTTGTTTCTTCAACTCTTCTCAACGCAACACCTACTTGAGGTCCGTTCCCATGGGAAACCACTACAGAATAACCTTTTTCGATCAAGGTTATGATCGAATCGATACTGGTTCTGGTATTTTTGAATTGTGATCCGATCCAGTTCGTGTTATCTGTAGGAGTTAAAGAGTTTCCCCCGATAGCAATGACTACTCTTTTGTTGTACATTTTCTCTCTTAATTTTAAATTTTCAACTCACGAGCTACTTTTATTCGCTCCAAATATAATATATCGCTCTAAAAACAAAAAAACCTTATTTCATAAGGAATTTTGTGCTAGAGAGAAAAAATATAAAGCTTTTATTATACCATGTCAATACATTATATTAGGGTTTTTTATCAGAGAATAGTGAACAGTAGTCAGTGATTAGTTTGAACGTTGGCTACGATAATTTCATGAAATCGTAAGTTGAATAATAGAAGTATTATAGCAGAATTGATTTCCTGGTATGAAATTTACTGAATTGCCAACCGAAAATTGTATATTTTCAATTGATTAAGCCTTGCTAATATACCACTGAATACTTATATTTTCCCTGTGAAAATTAATGTACCATCTTTATAATAATCCAGAGGATATCATGCCTGTTCAGATCCAAAAAATATCAGTAATATCAAAAGTGGGTGATCCAAAAGAGAAGCACTTTAAACACCAGATCAAAGAATTCCTTAATACAGATATACATCATTTGAAGATCATTAAAAATTTCTACTTGCAGGGACTGTCTGAAACAGAAGCAACAGATATAGCAAAAAATATTTTAGCATGCCCTATCACGGAAGAATATTTGATCAATGATGATTTTTATAAAGATCATACAAAAAGAACTGAAATAGCTTTCCAGCCGGGTGTGATGAATCCTGAAGCTGAAACGGTTCATGATAACCTTATTGATTCTGGATATAAAGTGCAAGCTACAGCAGTTTCTTTTACGTATTGTTTCATAAATGAGCTTTCAGATGTTGAACTTTCAACTATAAAGAACAGGTTATTGATGAATTCCCAGATACAAATGGAACTGTTAGCACCACCTAAGAATCTTTTAGTTAATCTTCATTCAGAAAAGACACAGATAATTCCGATCAGAACAATGACAGATGAAGAGTTGATGGAACTTTCTGATTATAAGCTTTTTTTAACTTTGAAAGAAATGAGAACGATCAAGGATTATTATAAGAAATTGGGAAGAGATGCATTTGATGTTGAACTTGAAACCCTGGCACAAACATGGTCAGAGCATTGCGGGCATAAAACCTTTAAAGCAAAAGTGATACTTGATGGACAGGAAAAAAGATCAATAATCGGTCTTGTGAGGGATGCTGAGAAAGAGATCAATCATCCAGATGTAATTTCAAAATTTGAGGATAACTCAGGTGTTTTCAGATTCGCTGAAGCAGACGGTGTTGAATACGGTATATGTATAAAAGCTGAAACCCATAATTCTCCTTCCGGACTCGATCCGTACGGTGGAGCTATGACAGGCACAGGTGGCGTGATCAGGGATATTGCGGGAACAGGGAAGGGAGCAAAGAACATTTCATCTATAAATATCTTCTGCCTGGGTGATCCTGATATGGATATAAAAGATGTACTTCCGGGATGTTTACATCCTAGAAGGATCCTTACAGGAGTGATAGAAGGGGTTCGTGACTACGGGAATAGAATGGGTATCCCGACAAATAACGGTTCGTTTCATTTTCATAAAGATTTTGGTCCTAAACCTACAGTTCTCGTTGGTGCGGACGGGATAATTCCTTTGAAATATGCAAAGAAAGGGCAGTGTAAAAAGGGAGATCTTTTCATTTCTTTCGGTGGAAAAACAGGTCAGGACGGAATTCACGGAGCTACTTTCTCATCAGCAGAAATGACAGAGAAAACATCCCAATTGAACAGTGGAGCGGTTCAGATAGGTAATGCCATTGAGGAAAAAAGAACATTTGACTGTCTTATAGAACTCAGAAACATGGACCTGTTCACAGCCTTGACAGACTGTGGTGCCGGTGGTTATTCCTCAGCGGTGGGAGAGATGGGAGAGAAAACAGGTGCTGAAGTACACCTCGAAAATATTCCACTTAAATATCCAGGTCTTTCATCTTTTGAAAAATGGATCTCTGAATCACAGGAAAGGATGGTAGCCACTGTACCAGAAGAGCATTTAAACAAAATAGACAAAGTCTGCAAAAAATATAATGTTGAATATTTTGTTCTCGGTAAAGCTACAGACACAAAAAGACTGACTATCTATGATGATGGTGAGCTGGTATGTGATCTGGATATGGAATTTTTACATGACGGTCAACCTCTTGAGACTATTACTGCAACCACATACAAGAAAGAAGGATTGAAAGATGCGGAATATTACGAAGAGGAGATAGACTACGAAGAAGCGACAAAAGATATTATATCGCATTTAAATATAGCATCAAAAGAACCTGTAATAAGGCAATATGATCATGGTGTTCAGGGAACTTGTGTTGAAGGTCCTTTATGCGGTAAGAATAATGACGGCCCTACCGGCGGGGCTGTAATGAAACCTCTAGCAAATTCAGATGCTGCATTGATTCTGGGTCACGGTCTGAATCCGGTTCTTAACAGGATAGATTCTTATGCAGGTTCACTTTGGGCATATTATGAAGCTATGAGCAACGTAATTGCACTGGGTGGGGATCCTGACAGAACTTTCATGATAGAAAATCATATTTGGCCGAAACCTACCGAGACCAACCTTTCAGATCTATACAAATCTGCAATGGCTCTCACAAAGGCCTGTAAATTTTTCAAAACACCGATAATTTCCGGAAAAGATTCACTTTCTTCGACATATAAATCAAAAGACATTTTCATAGAAGTCCCTCCGGTGGTATGTGTTTCAGCAAGGTCTGTAAATGATGACTGGAAAAAAACTATTTCCCCGGATCTTAAAAAAGCGGGATCTCCGATATTGCTGATGGGAGATTATAATCAGGCCTTTCTTGGAGGTTCAATTTTCTCTGAAAGACTTGGGCAGCTAGGTACCAGAGTACCTGAGATCAAAATGGAAACAGCAAAGGACATTTTTTACAGGATATATGAGTCAATTCAGAAAGGTGATATAATATCAGCTTCAGATGTCAGTGAAGGCGGTTCTATTATCACTCTTATAGAAATGGCAATCGCAGGCAAAAAAGGATTCAACATTCAGGTAAAAGATAAAGTAAGGACTTTATTTGCAGAAGTTCCTGCTGCTTTTATTCTTGAAATGAAAGATCTTAATGCTGCTGATAGATTGATAGAGTCAGAGTTGGCTGTCCAGATCGGAACTACAACATCGATTCCAAAAGCGATAGTGAACGATCATAAAGGTAAGATCATCGATCTGGAAATTTCAGAACTGGAAAAACTTTGGAAAGAACCTTTTACGAAGTATTTCGATTAGGCGATAATGTTAAAAATAATAAAAATAGAGAAAGGATCACCTGCATATAAAGCTGGAATTTCTTCTCTTTTTTCAATTGATAGTATTAACGGTCATGAGATCAATGATATTTTAGATTTTAGATTTTATTCGGCAGACGAACCATTAAAAATATCTTTCACGAATAGAGAAAATACCAAAATAGTTACATTTTTAGAAAGTGGAAGTAATGGTATTACGGTCGAGGAAATTAAAGTAAGGCACTGCGGTAATGATTGTATTTTTTGCTTTGTCACTCAAAATCCTGAAGGTCTCAGAAGATCATTGTATGTAAAGGATGAGGATTACCGGCTTTCTTTTCTGGACGGAAGTTACTTTACATTAACGAAAACAACAGATAAAGAATTACAAAGAATAGCTGATATGAAGCTTAGTCCGATTTATATTTCGGTCCATGCAGTAAGGTCTGATATCCGTAAGAAAATGCTTGGGATAAAAAAAGATGACGGACTAATCAGTAAAATGACTTTCCTTGCAAAGAATAATATCGAGATGCATACACAAATAGTTCTTTGTCCCGAACTTAATGATGGTGAAATTCTTGAAGAGACAATATTTACCTTAAAGAAATTATACCCTCATGTTGCATCCATTGCTGTAGTTCCGGTCGGAAAAACAAAGCACAGAGATGATCTACCCCATATCAGATCTGTAACAAAAAGTGATGCAAAAAAGATCATAGATCAGATATCGAATTATCAGGAGAGCTTTTTCAAGGAAATGGGTACCAGGTTTGTGTTCCCGGCAGATGAGTTCTTTTTAAAAGCTGGTTATGAGATACCTGAAGATGACTATTATGAAGATTATCAGCAATATGAAGACGGTATAGGTATGGTAAGAAGCTTTATTGATCAATTCCTTGAGGATGTTAAGGAATTTCCTGATAAATTGAAAAAGAAAACAAAAGTGACAATAGTAACGGGATACTCTTTCTATCCGATAATGAACAAATATGTTATTCCTGCATTAAGTAAAATTAAAAATCTTCAGATTGAATTGTTTAAGGTAGAAAACAAATTATTAGGCAGTGAAATTACTGTAGCAGGTCTTCTTTCAGGTCATGATATTATAAATACTGTCCAAGAGAATAATTCAACTTCTGATATCCTGCTTATACCGGATACCTGCTTGAATTTTAACGATTTATTTCTGGATGATCTATCTGTAAGTGATCTTGAATCGAAATTGAAAAGAAAGGTTTCGAAAATAGATTCTTTCAAAGAACTGTTTGATACGATATAGTTTGGATTTATGGATCAATTTACTTAAAAAAATATATGATTTATCATTTGTTTTTTGTTAATAATATTGCTATATTCGGACTGTGATTTTAAATAATCAATAGGTACAAAAATGTTAGAAGTAACAAAATCAGCTTTACAAGAGGTAAATTCCATTTTATCAAAACCGGAAAATAAAGATCTTTATGTAAGAGTCTATATTGATGGTGTTGGTTGAGGTGGTCCAAGGCTAGGTATAGCCTTAGATTCAAAGCATGATGATGATATTATTACAAAGATCGAGGAAATCGATTTTGTCATAGATACACGGAGTGAAAAACTTTTGAGTAGATACGGTGGAGCAAAGCTGGATTATACTGAGAACAAATATTACGGATCGGGTTTCTCGATCAGGATGAAAGAATCCTTCGGGGGTTCATGTTAGAAACAAAAAAGCAGGTTAATAACCTGCTTTTTTTATAATTAAAAACTCCCTTTTGCAAGGGAGTTAAATAGGAGGAGGAGTAATGAATAATAGTTAAATAATTTTTACAACTCTTATACACTGTTCAAAATAATAAAGTTCAAAAAAAATCAATTTATTTCAATTATTTTTAATTTACACTTACATTTATAGCCAAAAAACATTATTTTTCTCAAATGAATAGAAAAGAACCCATAAAATATTTAATAGTATTCATACTTTTACCCGCACTAATCTGTTTTTCAAAGACAAAAGAAGAAAGACTGCTAGATTTAAAAAATGATTCATTACTTGTAAATGAACTTGTTGGTAAAATGTTATCGGATACTGGAAAAGAGGGTCTGACCGGTGTTCTTGAGCAACTTGAGGAAAGTAAGCAATTATTTGAACCTTTCCCTGTTGATTTCTATTATTTGCATGGAATAAAGTTCAGGTTCGGAGAAAAAAAGTATCTGACCATTGATGAGTTGATAGATCTGATCAGTGAAATTATTGCAAGGTCAAAGATAATCAGGATAAATAAATTACAATTTGATAACGGGTCGGGTAAGGTAAATCTTGCGGACAATACTTACAAGGAGTTAGATAAATATCCTGAGTATAAAAATACTGATATGTTGAGAAAAATATTGGAGACAACTGTTTTAAACTCTGAGAGAAAAAGTTCAATTGAGTGGATCTGGGGTAAAAGTATTGACCAGGTTGCATATTTTTCAACTAAGCTGACAGTTTTTGATAAGCAATTCACACTATATCCGGATTACAGAGTTTTCGTTGGAAAAAATTCCTATAGAGATAAGAATCACTGGTTCTACTCTTTAAATGATCACTCAACAGCTATAGCTGACAACAAAGTAGTTGAGTCCAAAAATATCGTAAATGCAGATACTGCTTCAACAACAGGTGATGTGGCTGCTGTTGTTCAAACCGATACAGACACATTAACAGTTTCTAACGTTTCAGAAGATATAAAACAGACCGATATCTCTCAAGTTAAAGAATTTTTCTGCGGGAGCGGGAACGGTTTTGAGTATGATATTTTAAAAGATGAAATTTTACTGACTGCCGATATATATGAAAAAGATGTAAATAGAAGCTATGTTTCAAAGAAAACTGAAAATATCCATTTAAGATCTTTTGTAAAGGATCTATTAACGACAACTCAAGGTATTAATACGATCAAATTCTCAAAGACAGATTTTATTATCAAGGATGATAATGTTAAGAAAATGTCAGAGGATGAGTTCATAGAGATCACGGATGACGTGAGGATATGTTCTGAAAGGATAAAATCTTTTTTAGCCGAAGCCTTAATTTCACCTGATAAAAAGAGATCTATTGAGCTAATAACCGGAAGAAATAAGAGCAAATTGTCATATTTTGCTACTGTTGTGACTATTTACGATGGGCAGATAACGGTTTTTTACGATTATAAGATCGCTACACCGAGTGAATATCGGAAGGATAAGGAGAGTTGGTTCAATAGACTAGTGATAAGTGGTAAGTGATGAGTTATAAACAGTATGGAAAAGTACAGAATGACATCCAAAGATGGTGAGATAAAAAGAGAAAACTATATCAAAATTGACAACACTGATCTTTCAGCAGAAGAAGTTGCAAAGATCATAAAAGATAGATTTCATTTCTAGTTGACTGCATTTCCTGAATTAATTTTGTACTTGATATTATAGCAATTACCCGCTATATTCTTCGCATTAATAAAAGAATTAATAAAACTATAGAAGGTATAGGTATGTTCAACAGAACTCTACAGTTGCTAATGTTTGCATTATCAGCAGCATTATTGTTTTCAAAAGACTATTATTTCAAACAACTGATAATATCGCCAAATCACACAACAAATCTTAACGATACTCTTGTTCAGGAAACTTATGTTCTTGAGGATATAATCATAGTGAAAGATGAGGTAAGTGTTCAATTTACAAATGATTCATCGTATACATTCTACAATCTTGTCGATAGTACATATCTGGAAAAGAATGCTGAAGAATTGGCTGGTGTTGCAATGTACGCTGATTCTCAATTCGAGGAATTTAATATTTTCCCTCAGGGGAAAGAAGAAAAAATAGGAAAATGGAATACTGAAAAGTATCTTGGTAAAGTAAAACTTATGGGTATGGAGATGGAATTAGAACTATACATATCTAAAGATACCGGGCTTCCGAATGATCTGCTTTTCAAGCAGCAGGAAAAAATGAATAAAAATGCTCCGAATATTCAGAAAATGCTTGAAAAGATCAAGAACACAGGCGGTGTGGTAATAAAAGAAGTAGCCAGGATACAGGGAATGATCACTTCCATTAAAGAAACACTGGAAGCTAAAGAAATAAAAATAAATAAAAAAATACTGGAAAGACCGAAAGGTTTTACTGAAATGAAAAAATAAATTGAAGGTAAATATAAAATGTTTAAAGATGTAGATCCAAAAATAAATTTTCCTAAAATGGAAGAGGAAACTCTAAAATTCTGGAAGAAAAATAATACTTTTAAGAAATCAATGGATCAAAGAAAAGGTCAGAAAGAGTACGTATTCTACGATGGCCCTCCGTTCGCAACAGGATTACCTCATTATGGTCATCTTGTTGGGGGAACATTGAAGGATGTGATGCCGAGATACTGGACAATGAAAGGTAAGTATGTTTCACGTAGATTCGGATGGGATTGTCATGGACTTCCTGTGGAGTATGAAGTTGAAAAAGAGCTTAATTTTGAATCCAAGAAAGATATAGAGGATATGGGGGTTGATAAATTCAACGAATCCTGTAGAAGCATAGTTTTAAAATATGTGAACGAGTGGGAAACGATAATTGACAGAACAGGCAGATGGGTCGATTTTGTGAACGATTATAAGACCATGGATATAGAATACATGGAATCTGTCTGGTGGGTATTTAAGCAGATATGGGATAAAGACCTTATAAAAAAAGGCTACAGGGTAAATCCATTCTGCCCAAGATGTTCAACTCCGCTATCAAATCATGAATCAACTCAGGGTTACAAGGATGTACAGGATCCTGCAGTTACGGTCGTGTTCAAGGTGAAAGGAGAGGAACAACTTTATCTTACAGCGTGGACCACGACTCCGTGGACATTGCCTTCAAATGCTGCTTTAGCAGTGAATAATGAAATTGATTATTGTTTTGTAAAGCCTGTTAATAATGAAAAAGTATATGTTTTCGCTAAGAACAGACTTTCAGTGTATTATAAATCTGAAGAAGAATACGAAATAGTTAAAGAGGTTAAAGGTTCTGATCTTGTCGGTTTAAGATATGAACCACTTTTCGATTATTACAAAGAGCAGGATGAATTTATACATACTGTGATAGAAGCTGACTATGTTTCAACAGAAGATGGAACAGGGATCGTTCATCAGGCACCGGCTTTCGGAATGGAGGATTTTGAGGTAGGTAAAAAATTCAATATACCTGTTCTTAATCCTGTGGATGATATGGGTAAGTTCAACAGTGAAGTTCCCGATTATGAGGGAATGTATATAAAGGATGCGGATAAAGTCATAATAAAAGACCTTAAAGCATCCGGAAAAATGATAAAACACGAAACCATCCAGCACAGCTATCCTCATTGCTGGAGATGTGATACTCCGTTATTACAGAAGGCTACAGACAGCTGGGTCATGGAAGTTAAGACCATTATAAAGGATATGCTGAAAAACAATGATCAGATAAACTGGGTACCTGAAAATATAAAAGAAGGCAGATTCGGTAAATTGTTGGAGCAAATGCCTGATTGGCATATATCCAGAAGCAGATACTGGGGAGCACCACTACCGGTATGGATATGTGATGATTGCGAGGAAAGGGAATGTATCGGGTCGGTTGAAGAACTGAAAAAAAGGACCGGTCTTTCAGAAATAACAGATATCCACAAGCATTTTGTTGACGAAATGACAATGAAGTGTTCCTGCGGTGGTACAATGCACAGGATACCTGAAGTTCTTGACTGCTGGTTCGAATCAGGATCAATGCCATATGCCCAGAATCATTATCCATTTGAAGATAAAGAAAGGTTCGATGAGAACTTTCCATGTGATTTTATAGCTGAAGGTATCGATCAAACAAGAGGATGGTTCAATAAGCTTCTTGTAATATCCACAGCTTTATTCAACAAGCCTGCTTTCATGAACGTAATAGTGAATGGTACTGTTCTGGCCGAAGACGGCAGTAAAATGTCTAAATCCAAGAAGAATTATCCACCGGTTACTGAAGTAATGGATAAATACGGTGCTGATGCAATGAGAATGTATCTGATAAATTCTCCTGCAGTAAGAGCAGAGAACCTGAGATTTAGTGAAGCAGGAATACTTGATGTTATAAAAAAAGTAATGCTTCCTTTATGGAACAGCTACAGCTTTCTGATACCATATGCTAAAATTGACAACTGGACCCCGAATAATTCATTCTTTAAAGCTGAGGACCTTACAAATAAGCTGGATAAATGGATAATGTCATCACTTCAAAGTTTAACTAAAGAAGTCAATGAGCAAATGTCAGCTTACAAGTTATACAACGTTCTTCCGGCTATGGTCGATTTTATAGATTCCCTAACGAACTGGTATATAAGGAGATCAAAGAGAAGATTCTGGAAAAGCGAGAATGATACAGATAAATACAATGCATACGAAACGCTTTATGAAGTACTTTCAATATTGACAAAGCTGATAGCACCAGTAATGCCATTCGTGGCTGAAGAAATATACCAGAACCTCGAGCTGTCTGTTTTCCCGAATTCAAAAGAATCGGTCCATTTATGTGATTTCCCTGAAGTTGACGAGAGTTTCATAAATACTGAACTTGAAGAGGAAATGGCTTTTGTTCAAACTGTCGTAAAACTCGGAAGAATTCTTCGAAATGACAAAAATATAAAAATAAGACAGGCTCTTCAATCAATAACTGTCGTGGCAAATAGAGATGTAACCAAGAAAGCGGTTGAAGAAATGAAAGACCTGATACTTGAAGAACTAAATATAAAAGAAGTATTCATAACAGAAAAAGAAGATGAGCTCGTAGAAATAACCACTAAAGCGAACTTCAGAGTTATCGGTAAGAAATATGGAAATAAAGTTAAGGATATAGCAGCACTGATCTCAAAACTTACTGTAGAGGACATTAGAGTAATAGAAAAGGGCGGTAGCGTTAAACTGCTTGACGAAGAAATAGTTCTGGAAGATTTATTTATACAGCACAACCAGAAAGAAGGTGTGTTCTCAGCTTCAGAAGGGGATATAACAGTTTCTCTTGATACACGTATAACTCCTGAGCTATTATCAGAAGGTCATGCAAGAGAGATAATAAACAGATTACAAAATCTGAGAAAAGACAGCGGATTTGAGATTTCAGACAGAATAACGGTTAAATTCTCATCAGATGAAGAATTGACGAAAGCAATATTATCTCAGACAGAATACATATCAAATGAAACTCTTTCAGTCGAAATAGTGAAAGATGACTCAGTGATCAATTCAGGTGTTGAAATGGACATAAACGGACATCAGTGCTATTTTACAGTGGAAAAGGTTTAAAAGTTATTGAACTTAAAATAATAAGGTATCATTATGGCAACGAAGATCAAAAAAAGCTACACAAAAAGAGAACTGGAGAAGTTCAAGAAGATCATTATTGATCAGATCGAAGAAACCAAGGAAATAATCGATCACAGTATTGAGAGTGGTGCTGAATCCATAGTATCTCAAACCGGAGAAACTCATACAGATGAAATGGGTACTGAACATCAGGCTCGTGAGCTTGATTTTTATATGGCTCAGAGAGAAGGTAAGTTCATTTCAAATCTTGATAAAGCCCTAAGAAGGATCGAAACCGGTGCATACGGTATCTGTAGAAGTTGTGGTGACCTGATCGATAAGAAACGTCTGGAAATAGTTCCTCATGCAACTTTGTGTATCGGTTGTAAGAACAATAAAGAACGTAAGGACTAAATTTCTACTTATTTTCTTTGAATTTCTGCGTCGGACCACTGATTTATTCACAGTCACTTAGTAAATCTAAGCTCCTGTTTTAAATCATCAGACCTCCTTGAACTTCTTGAAACTA
>JAFGVM010000043.1 GCA_016937995.1 Candidatus Delongbacteria bacterium | reverse complement strand
TTGAAATAACTAAGTAAAAATTATGAAGTTAAAGTTGCTACCATCTAATTTATACCATATGTCTCAATAAAATTTTAAATATCCTTTAATACATCTTTTCTATTGATAACTCTATTGATATTTAAGGTCTGATTGGTTAAATTGTTAGACTTATTAATTAAATAGAAAGTTAATGAACTTTATATACTCCCAATATCTATTTTTTATCCCTCTGATAATAGCTCCTCTGATCCTTTATCTTATTTTCCGTAAAAAACCGAAACAGATGGTTTTCAGTAGTTTGTTTATTTTAAAAGAATTAGCTCAGAGAATAAATCAAAGAACACGGCTTAAAGACATTCTTCTGCTGATAATAAGGACATTGATAGTATTCTCTATTGTAATGTTCTTTGCATCACCTTATCTGGGGAATTATTCTGATTATGATCCTAATTTGGATACTTCGATATACATATATGTCGATACGAGTACATCAATGGCTTTGTCAGATAATAATTTCAGTGTGTTTGATCAAACTTTATCATCAATAAAAAAATTTCTTAATGATATTCCTGACAGGTCTGAAATTGTAATCAGGACATCTGATCCTTCAAAAAAATTCATAGGTGGAAAGAAGGATGCAAAATTGTTTTTAAATGAAATAACTTTAAGCGGTATGCAAGAGGATATCGAAAATATTGTTGCAGATGCTGATTCTTTCTTTATGTCTGATAAAAATGAACTGAATAAAGAGTTTTTATTATTTTCAGACGGAGAATTAAAAACAGATAACTGGGAATATACTAAAGATGGATACAACTATTCAAAACAACTGATATTGAATTCTATCGATACAAAGGACAGGACTGATATTTCTATTGATTCAGTAAAGTTCGATCAGAAGAACCAGATAGCATGTTATTTGTCCAGTAAGAAAATTGAAAAAGGAAGTAGAACAAAGCTGGAACTTTATGAGAACGGGAATAAAATATATTCTGATAATATTCAATTTGAAAATACATACAAAAAAACTGAAATTATTACCTATTCAAACATTTCTATTTCTGACAAACAGATGTTCTTTAAGGTCGATGATGATATAAATATAATGAACAATATTTTCAATTTTATAATCCAGGGTACTAAAAGAATTAAAACATTGATAGTAGGCAATAAGGATGATACAGTAGTTAAAAATCTTCAACTGCTGATAAATGATACATCGGATTCGTTGTTCGAGTCATCCCAGATAGATTTCAATAATATAAATACTGTGAACATGTCTGTTTATGATGTGATTTTATTTACTGACTTAAAAAGGATAAGTTCTTATACGGTATCTCAATTAATGAATTTCTTTAGATCGGGAAGATCTGTGCTGATCGCTTTAGGAAAAGATCTGAATTTGAACGATTATAATTCCAATTTAATACCAAGTTTGAAATTTCCTAGAATATCAGGAGTGAAGGAATTTAAAGATTCATACACAGGAATAAAAATATTGACCATATCTCACCCGGTATTTGACAAAGTATTTGTTAATGATGTTGATCCGAAGAGTTTAGAAATAAACCGTTATTACGAACTTGAACCTGATGGATGGGATATTTTGGCAAAAGTAAATAATTCTCCCTATATTCTGGAAAAATCAATATCAAACGGTAAGATCATTTTATTAAGTTCCGGTTTTGACTCAGGCTCATCAAATTTAATTGAAAACGGCTTTTTGATCCCCTTAATTTACAATAGTATTAAATATTTTGATCAATCAAGTATCAATTCTGAGTTGTATTATAATTGTGGAGACAGGATCACAGTTGATAAAGGTAATATCCTATTCGATCCAAGATCTGTTGAAGTTTCCATCCAATCTTCACAGGAGCAGAATATATTTCTAAATTATGATGGTTTTTATAAACTGACAAATGAAATTGACAGTTCTGTCAAATATATAGCAGTTAATAATATAAGGGAAGATATTGATGTCGTCAGTAGGGATATGTTGTCTGATTTCGATATAATTGATAATGATGATTTCGTAAAGAATAATATTTTTTCGGTTGAAAGGAACAATTATTCTTTTATCTTTTTATATTCACTGATCGTTCTGTTGATCACTGAAATGTTAATAGCCAGAAAATTATAATAATATCTTGCTGAAAAAATGAACCTGATCAGTATTGAAAATATTTTAGTCAGACTTGGAAATAAGACAATAATTTCGGAAATGTCCTTTGATATAAACAGTGGTGAATATTTTTCAATAATAGGACCTAATGGTGCGGGAAAAAGTACTTTGTTGAAGTCTATGTGTAAGATCATTGACCACACTTCCGGGAATATTATTATATCAGGATCAAATATAAGATCGGTTCCCCAGAAGGAACTTGCAAAACAGATCACATATGTTACTCAAACACCAATATTAAATGATTACTCTGTTCATGATTTCATCATGTTCAGTCGTTATCCGTATTTTTCATCATTTTCATCGATCACTGCAGAAGACAAAAGAAAAGTAAAAGAGAGCATGGAAATTACAGATCTTCTTGCTTTTTCCGAAAGAAAGCTTAGGACATTAAGCGGAGGAGAAAGACAAAGAGTTAATATTGCTTCAGCTTTAGCCCAGGATACAAAAATAATACTATTTGATGAACCTGGTACTTTTTTAGACCCGTTCTATGATAAACAGATCAGTACTTTGATAGCAGATATCAACAAAAATATCGGTATAACTGTTGTTAATGTAACACATAACATAAATAACGCGCTTTTGTATTCTGACAGAATAGCTGCATTGAAGAACAGTGAGCTGAAATTCCTGGAAAATACTGCCGAAGTTAGAACTGATCAGATAAGTGATCTCTATGATACTGACTTTATTGAGATCATGCATCCTGTTAGTAATAAAAGAATGATAATAAAGAGATAGAGATACTAATATTGAGAAAAAAATATAAAATATTATTAATGTTCGTTATCCTGATCATTTTCTTTTTGATGAACGTATTTTTTGGAAATTCTATCATTTTACCAATGGAAATATTTCATTCTGATACTGTCACTGAGATCTTTTTCAGGATAAGATTACCCAGAGCCTTACTCGCTCTTATAACAGGTTCTGTTCTTGCAATTAGCGGTGCAGTTTTCCAGTCTCTATTTCGTAATCCCATAGCTTCGCCGTTTACACTAGGAACGGCAAGCGGTGCTTCTTTAGGAGCGACTTTATATATTGTTTCACCGATCTCATTTTCCATACTGGGATTTTCACTGATAACAATCTTTTCATTTACCGGTGCAATTTTATCAATAGCTGTTATTTACATGATATCTCTTTTCCTCAGATCTTTCAAAGACAATACAATGATACTTACAGGTGTTGTTATTAATTTCTTTTTTGCCAGTATAATCCTTCTCCTGCAATATACTACAGATCCGGAGAATGTATTTAAGATCACAAGATGGACAATGGGGGGACTCGATGTAATTGGTTATACTCCGATAATAAATACGTCGATATTTTTTATATTAGGCTCAATAATTATTTACAATTATAGAAATGAGCTTAATCTTTTAAGTATAGGAGATGAGCTTTCCATCAGCAGAGGAGTTGAAATAAATAAGGTTAAAAAAGTTCTTTTTGTTGTAACTTCCCTTATGATCGGTTCTGTTGTAGCATTTACGGGTCCAATCGGTTTTGTGGGAATAATCGCTCCTCATATTGCATCTGCTTTTGTCGGTAAGAACTATAAATATTTATTGATTGCTTCTTCTTTGACAGGAAGTGCTATGTTGCTGATCTGTGACTTTATTTCAAAAGTTATTCTTTCACCTGCTGAACTTCCGGTAGGAATTATTACCGCTATAATAGGCGGACCATTTTTTATCTGGGTCATCATTCGGGAAAATTCAAAAAACTAAGTTTTTCTTTGGTTTTGAGAAACTATGTCATTACATTAATAGTATAAGATATCATGGATATGATGATACGTTTTTTACATAAATACTAAACTTTTACACGGAGGATCCAAAATGAAAGAAAAGATCAAGATCAAATGTTCTCACTGTGATGAAGAAATTGGAGAAATCTCTTTTTCCCCTGAAAAGAAGTATGTCGGTTGTGGTTACTGCGGAAAGAGAACTGTAGTGAAGATCAGGAAAGACGGGACAGTTGAATCGAAACTCTTCGAAGAAAAGCACATTTCTCACAAACCGTATGAAAATATAGTCAAAAAAACAATAATGGGATAAATAAATTTATCATAATACAAACTTATTACAAGCTGCTGAAATGCAGCTTTTTTTAATTGATTATTTAGCTTTCATCAAGTATATTCTCGGCTAAGAAATAACTAAACTACTGTGAGTTAGAAAAAAAATGAATGATAATATTAGAAATTTTTGCATTGTGGCACATATAGATCATGGGAAATCAACTTTAGCTGATAGGATGTTGCAGATTACAGGCACTGTGGCAGAGAGAGATATTAAAAAACAAACTCTCGATGATATGGAACTTGAGCAGGAAAGAGGGATCACAATAAAATCCCATGCAATTAGAATGGAACATACAGCACTTGACAAAAAGAAATATATTTTGAATTTGATAGATACACCTGGGCATGTAGATTTTACATATGAAGTTTCAAGAAGTATTGCTGCCTGTGAAGGTGCAATACTTGTAGTGGATGCATCTCAGGGTATTGAAGCTCAGACACTTTCAAATCTTTACCTTGCTATGGAACAGGATCTGGAAATAATTCCTGTAATAAATAAGATAGATCTTCCCGCTGCTCAACCTGAAGTTGTAGCGCAACAGGTCATAGATCTTATCGGATGTGATGATGATGATATCATTTTTACTTCAGCGAAGACTGGAGAAGGTATCGAAAGTTTATTAGAGAAGATCGTTCAGGTCATTCCTCCTCCAAAGGGAAGTGAGGATAAACCACTTCAAGCTTTAATTTTCGACTCTATGTATGACTCGTTTAGAGGAGCGGTCGCATATATTAAAGTTGTCAACGGTTTTATTCAGAAGGGTGATAAGATCAAACTTATAAATACTGATCAAAGTTTGTTCGTTGAAGAGATCGGCATTCTTAAAATGGAGAGAGTTAAGAAAGAGACTCTTAAAGCCGGAGAGGTTGGATATTTGATCACAGGTACCAAGACGGCAAAAGATATTAAAGTTGGAGATACTGTTACTTTAGATAGCTACAAGACCAAAGTATCTTTACCGGGTTATCAGGATATTAAACCTATGGTATTCTCGGGTGTTTTCCCTGTGAGTACAGAAGATTATGAAGATCTGAAAGATTCACTTGAAAAATTACAGTTGAATGATTCGTCACTGGTCTATCTGCCAGAAAATTCCACGGCATTGGGATTTGGTTTTCGTGTAGGTTATCTTGGACTTCTTCATATGGAGATAGTTCATGAAAGACTTGAAAGAGAATACGATCTTTCTGTTATCAATACTTTTCCGAGTGTTACTTACAAACTTCATAAGCAGAACGGGGATATTGAAGAGATAAATAATCCAAAGGACCTTAACTCCAATGATATGATCATTAAGATCGAGGAACCTTATATTAAAGCTCAGATAATAACTTTGACCGAACATATTGGTCCGATAATGAAACTATCTCTTGAAAGAAGAGGTATTTATCATCTGACCGATTATCTTGATGAGAACAGAGTTGTTCTGAAGTATGATTTTCCTTTATCTGAAGTGATCTTTGATTTTTTTGATAAATTAAAATCTATTTCACGTGGTTATGCTTCTTTTGACTATGAAGTTACAGACTACCAGCCTGCTGATATGATAAAGCTGGATATAATGCTTAATGGAGAAAAAGTCGATGCTCTTGCTGCGATCATCCATAAAGATAAAGCGTATCATTATGGAGAAAGGATATGTAAAAAGCTTAAGGAGATCATACCCCGACAGATGTATGATGTTGCAATTCAGGCTGGAATAGGATCAAGGATCATTGCCAGGACAACTGTAAAAGCTCTAAGGAAAAATGTTACTGCAAAATGTTACGGTGGAGACATCACACGTAAAAGAAAATTGTTGGAGAAGCAGAAAAAAGGTAAGAAAAGAATGAAGCAGATCGGTTCAGTTGAACTACCTCAGGAAGCATTTTTAGCACTGTTAAAGATAGATGAATAAACCTGAACAAATAGCTCCTGAAAATAAAAAAAAGAATTTTAAATATTTATTTTTCTTAGTTCTATTAATTTTTATTTTACTTTCCAAAGCTATATTTTTTGAATTTTATAGGGTCTCATCAATTTCTATGATGAATATATTGCTTCCCGGTGATTTTGTGCTCATCAACAAGCTTGTTTACGGAGCCAATACCCCTAATATGGTCACAATACCTTTTTTTAATTTCAATTTTGATCTACCTTCTTTCAAATTACCAGGATTTAAGAACATTGAAGTTGGTGATGTTATTGTGATCAGTAAACAAATGCCTGCAAGACCTGATAAGTACATTAAAAGATGTGTAGCTGTTCATGGTCAGACAGTTGAAGTGAGGAATAATAAGATCCTTGTGGATGATATGCCTGTTGAAGAGTTTCAGACTTCTTTTAATGAAGATATGACATCTGTTTTTACGAATAAGATCATTAAAGATATTCCTCCGGTTGTTGTTCCGGAAGGTTTTATTTTTGTTCTAGGGGATAATAGGAATTTGAGCTATGATTCGAGATCTTTCGGCTTTGTGGATGCTAAGGATGTAATTGGGAAGGCGAGTTTTATTTATTCTTCGATTGATGGAAATGGGGATTTTCGGTGGAGCAGGTTTTTTAAGACGGTGGAGTAGGGTTATTTCTTATCGTCACTTACAGCAACAACACGATAGAATTTTTTATTAGGTCTTATTTTATAATCACTCCATAATGTAGTTATAATATTATTTGCTTCTAAAGTCCAATCTTCGGGGAATTGTGCGTATGGATCATCAGATGAGTATATTGAATAGCTTGTTGCATCTGCTTTTGAATTCCAGAAAATATTCAAATGATCTTCATCCCGTAAAATTCTTAAATTTTGTGGAGCGTCAGTATGCCATACAAGCTGTTCTTTTGCAAATTCTGATCCTGTATAATTGTGATCTATGGCTTGAACACTCCAGTAGTATTCACCATAAGGAAGATTCTTAATTGTCCATGTTGTGTTTTGATTTACGTTGCCAATATCTACTATTTTTCTGTAACCTGTATGAGTATCACTCATTGGATCTAAAATATCTGCAGATTGACTTTGAGTACCTATATAAATGTTATAAGATAATCCATTTTGAGGAGTTTCATTGTCTGTTCCTCCTTTGATAGAAGTTAATGGTTGCAGACCGTTTACACAAAATTATTTACACGCCCTTTTCTGACATCACCAGTATTTAATGGATAATATTTCAATGCTTCTTCCAGATCGCTTTTATGATCACTCCAAAGTGATGTTGAAAAAATAAAGAGAATGACTATTAGCAGCTTAAAAGAAAGAACTTTCATCATGATAAATCCCCTGATATTTATGTGTATTTAATAAACTAACAATTAGTTAGCGAATTGTCAAATAGGGGTTAATACGGTTTTTGTGGTGCTAAAATCTTTATAAATAGTTATATATTTGTTATTTAACTGCAAATTAAATTTTGAGGAAATTCAAAAGAAAGATTCTAAATCTCCCGATTCATAGGGAAGAATGACGGTGGATGATTGCCCCTGGATTCCCGGATCAAGTCCGAGAATGACGGTGTGAGATTTGTTTTAGATTGCTTCTCCCGATAAATCGGGACCGCAATGACAAAAAAGGGCAGTTAATTAACCTGCCCCTTGAAAATTGAACATTCCGTGTTGAATGTTGGATGTTCACAAATAAGTCTTATACCCTTAAAGGCGTATAATGATACGCCCCTACAGTGACTTATTTGAGTACCTCATTCCCCTCGAACGCACGATACAAACTTAATTGCTTCAATATAAAATCATAATCATTCTTTTCTTCAACAAGTATCTCAGAGATGATCTTTCCGAGTCCCGGTCCCAGCATGAATCCCTGTCCGCACATTCCGACTGCAAGGAACATATTGTGTACATCTTCTGTCCAGCCAACGATAGGGAAACCGTCAGGAGTCATAGGGTAGAGGCCTCTCCAGGTCTTTCTTACTCTGATATTCTTAAGTCTAGGATGAATAGCCAATAATCTTCTAACAGCTAAAGGAAGGAATTCAGAAGTACTATCATAGTCTTTGCCGAGTATCTTAGGTTCAGGAGTTACACAGAAAACCATCTGGCCTTCATAGTTCTGATAATAGTAGAAATTCGCACTCTGCTCATCAGATCTTAGATCAACAACCATTGGTTTAAAGAACGGTTTAACAGGTTCAGTGATACCGCCTTCGTGAGAATCAGGATATACCGGCAGATCAAGTCCGCAAAGTTTTCCAAGTTCTCTGGCACATGCACCGGCTGCATTTATGTAAACACTTGCTTTATATTCTTCTTTATTTGTCTTAATTGTAGTTATTTTGTCGTCTGCTGTATCGATCGAAATTACTTCTTCGTCAAAGAAAAAATTAGTTCCGGCTTCAAAAGATAATTTGTAGAAAGCACCTGCGACCTTCAATGGAGATGCAGATCCGTCCTGAGGTGAATAAGTACCTCCTCTCAGTCCTTCTTCAGTGATACCGGGAACGAGTTTCTTGATCTTCTTAGGTTCTATCCAGTCTATATTCAAACCGAATTCTTTCTGAGTGACCAATAGAGACTTTAGAGCTGTCTCTTTTGCTTTATCATAGACAGGATAAAGGTAGCCACCTGTGATCCAATCTAATTCCATACCGTGCTCTTTCTCAAGACCTTTTACAATATCAATACTCATCTGACCTATCTTTATCTTTGCAGGATCACTGTGAGTTGCTCTAATACCACCGATAGCGGCTTTATTCTCGCCACGACCATAGGAATGTCGTTTCTCTATGACAGCGACCTTTTTACCCTTCCTGGACAGGTAATAGCTTAATGGAAGTCCGACACTTCCCGCACCGATTATTATAATATCATAATTTTTCATATCTACTATCCTAATTTTATATTCATCCTATAACCGTCATCCTGAATTTATTTCAGGATCTCTTTTTGATTCCGGATCGGAGTCCGGAATGAAGAACTGCTACTCCTTCTTGTCTACAAGCGCACTCATAGGTACTTCAACAGTAAGCGGTCTGATCGTTCCGGGTGTAACATCCTTCCAATCAACTCCCGCCTGTGCAAATATCCTCGGCATCAGGATAGAACAAGTCTTAGAACCGCATGAACCCATACCGACCCTGATCTGCTTAAGTTGATTGACATCTCTGACCCTGTAATCCTTGATAAAATCAACGATCTCTTTCACTGAAATTCTCTCACATCTACAGACAATACCGTTCTCAGGCAAGAAATCAAGCCATGTATTTTTCACCGGTTTAGTTACACTTTCATCCTGAACTCTGATACCGATAGCTTTTGCAGCATTCTCGATAGACATTTTCAGAGTAACAAGGTTTGTCTTATATTTTTTATTGAATTTAGTAGAAAGAACTTCTGCTTTTTCCAGGATATTACCATCAATGTCAGTAACAGATAACTTATCACCAGGTGCAAAATCAAGAATATATTCATGAGGTAACATAACTTCTGCATAACTTTCTTCAACCTGCTTGACCAGAGAAATTGCCAGACCCGGACAGATAGCAACACAAAGTCCGCAACCGATACAGTCATCGTTCACATACATTGGAACATCCATTATCGTACCGAGCTTCTTATCAAGTGCGATACAATTCTTTGGGCAGACTGTTGTACACGGGTTACAAGGGATATCCTGGATGCATTGGAATACAGGAGTAAAATGTTCTTTGATCTCAACCTCCATTGGAGGATAAACTTCTCCCGGTTTGGATTTTAAAACTTCAGATTTATCATAATATTCTTGAGCTATTTCGATCTTTTTTCCAAGTTTCTGAGCCATCTGAAGACCTGCTATTCTACCACCGAACATTGCAGAACTTGCTTCAGCTATCTCATCAGCATCACCTGCTTTGATAACGTTGAAACCGAACTTTTCTGCCGAGTTATAGAATTCATCTACAGGTGATAATCCCGCCGCTATAAGAAGCGTATCTACTTCATAAGTTCTTGCAGTCTCTAATATAGGATCCCACTTTTCGTCAACTTCTGCTACAGTGACCTTTTCAACTTTATTCTTTCCACCTGCTGCCAAAACAGTAGTGTTCAAATATACCGGAACACCCATACGTTGAATTTTGTCAGCATGAACTTTGTAACCTGAAACCTGACCAAGAATATCAACAATACCTGCTACTCCGATACCTGCCTGTAAAGCATGATAAGCCGCAATAAGTCCAACATTTCCAGATCCAACTATGAATACCTTGTCAGAAGCTTTGATAAGATCTCTGTTCACAAGTGTTTGAAATGCACCTGCTCCGTAAACTCCGGGTAGGTCATTACCGGGTAAAACAAGACTTTTCTCTCTTGCTCCGGCTGAAATTATAAGACCATTAAAATCTATAAGTGAAAATTTACCGTTGTTCTTATAAACTCCGGCTTTTTTATCTTTGTAAATACCAACTACACTTGATTCATAGAGAACAGTGATATTCTCATTCTCTTTTATCTGAGACTCAAGAAGATTACCTATCTCATAACCTCTCATACCTGCATAACTGTCCTGTTGAGAACCGAAGAACTTATGAGTCTGAAGTAAAAGTTTTCCACCGAGTTTGTCTTTATCTTCAATTATGATTATATTGAGATCAAGTTTTGCCAGTTCAAGTGCCGAAGTAAGTCCTGAAGGTCCACCACCAATGATAAGAACATCAGTTTTCAGAGTTTCAGTCTTCTGTTCAAATTTCTCCTGACCTGTTTCAGGCAGTTCCGGCAGATGCTTCAAAGTTCTGATATCCATTCCTTCGTGTAAAGGAGTAACGCAGGATTTCAATGGAGCACCATTAATAATAACTGTACACTGGGAACACTGACCGTTAGCACAAAAGATACCCTGTGGAGCATTCCCTTTTTGATGGATAGAGAATTCCTTGATACCGTTGGCGAACAGGGCAGAGCTGACCATTTCATTCTCAAATCCGGTATATTTTTTACCGTCAAATTTGAAATTCACTTCTTTCTTTTCCTGAACATCAAGCACGGGGTGGGATGTTATACGATTCATTGAAAAAAACCTCTAATAATATCTAAGATTAACACCTGTATTTTAGGGTAGTAAAGAAAATTTATTTTATATAGAATGTCAAGAATATTTATATGGATTAATGACAATAAAAACTGTCATTCTTCCCGATTATCGGGAGGAATCCAAGGGTTGCGGGTTCAAGATGTTGAACCATTAAGGAATCCCTTCCTGTCGTCTCCTCTTTTTATGTTTTATTCCTCACACATCCCAAGGGACTGAAGTCCCCTGTCCCCGGATGCGTTTTTTTTTGGAATCCAAAGGTATCCCAGAAAATGTATTTTATTTTTTTTGCTTTCTCACTAATTATGCGCTATATTGAAGAAAGAAGAATTTATGTGTTGGGAATATTGGAGGAAGTTATGAAGAAGTGTATGTTATTATTGATAATCGTGGTTTCACTCGCATTTTCACAGAATGTAATTCGTCAGAATGATTCTACTTTTGTTTATCCTTGTACATCAACAGAGCCATATGATCTGAATTTTGTGGGTTTACCATTAGAGACAGGATGGACAATGGCTTCAGATTTTGATCTTACAGGTACAAATTTAAATGCTGTAAGTAAGTGGAACACGGAATTGCTGGGATGGGAAACAGCAGGTTTCCATTCAGTACTGGGATGGGGTACAGACTTCCCTGTTGAGACAGGAGGAGCATACATGATCAATGCTGTAAATGATTTTGATTTTACAGTGACCGGTGACAGTGTTGATGTGGTTTATGATCTGGTTAATAATGGTCTTGCTGCATATAATCCGATCGTTTATCCACTTGGTCAGCAAATGAAATCTACTTATTCTTTATCGAGCGAAATTCCTTGTAATACTTTTATGAAATTCAGTAGTAATCAGGTTTGGTTAACTTCAACAAGTTCAACATTCTGGCTTGTTGTATTTGATGTAGAAGTAGGGCAGCCTTTAGTTCTTGTAATAGAAGAAAATACTACTTGGCCGAACCAAATAAAAAATATATCCGATACTCATATGAATAGTAAAACAAGTAATGAAAAGCGTTTATACAGCATTCCAAGGGTCGTTTACTGGCATATTCAGAATGAAAATGGTTCAGAACTAAATTTTCAGTATGATGATGTCAATTTTGAAGCATGGATAACTGGGAGAGATGATGACTTGCTTACATCTAATGATGTTGGATGCGGGAAAAGTATGGTCAACGGTAATTCAGTAGTTTATATTAACCTTGCAAATTTTTATACAAATTGGACACCCGGTGAAGAGTTAAACATATATTTTCATTATCCGACCAAGGAGAAAGTTCACAGCAGTTTTTTTCTAACATATAACTCAGCTCCAGTTTACAGAGGTTTTGAGACTATTATTCCAGGAAGTGGGGAACCTATACAGGTAGTAACTAATTCAATTGATGATATGAACCTTCCAGCAGAGATTACACTACACCAAAATTACCCAAATCCTTTCAATCCAACCACTTCGATAAGTTTTTCAATTCCTCAATCAGATTATGTTAAACTTTCAGTTTATAATATTGAAGGTCAGTTGGTAAATGAATTGATCAATGGGAAAATGGATAAAGGTATTCATAATATAGAATTCAATGCTGAAAGTTATATCAGTGGAGAATATATTTATAAATTAGAAGCGAATGGAGAGGTGTTGAGTAGGAAGATGTTGCTGATCAAGTAAAATGTAGGGGACGGTTTCTTATCGTCCCCAGAAAACAGGTCAGAAGTGAAGCCTGACCATTCAGTTTTATATAAAAAAAGACCCTGAAATAAATTCAGGGTGCCAAAGAATGTAAGGGCGTTATTGATAACGTTATGTAAATCCAATATTAATCGTACAATGGATATCTCGTACTTAAAGCCACAACTTCTTTTTTGATCTGAGCATGAAGTTCTTCATTTTTGTGATCTGCAGCTACTCTTGCGATCATATTTGCGATTTCTCTCATATCATCAGTTGTAAAACCTTTTGTAGTCGCAGCGGGAGTACCAAGTCTCACACCACTAGTGATCATCGGTTTTCTCTTATCGAAAGGAACCATGTTCTTATTCGTAGTTATTCCTGATGATTCAAGAGCTTTCTCAAGTCCTTTACCGGAAACTTCCTTGTCGCTCAGGTCAAGAAGAACTATATGATTATCAGTACCACCTGAAACAACTTTAAATCCAAGCTTTATAAGTTCAGATGAAAGTGCCTGTGCATTGTCAAGAACTCTTTGCTGATAATTTTTATAAGCTGGTTCAAGAGCTTCTTTGAAAGATACTGCTTTAGATGCAATTACATGCTCCAATGGTCCACCCTGAATACCGGGGAAAACTACGAAATCCAATGCGTCCCATAAAGTTTTATGACTAGGCATATTCTTTAAAAGTATTTCTCCACCTTCCCAGTCTGAAAGTATCATACCACCTCTTGGTCCTCTTAGGGTCTTGTGAGTTGTAGTAGTAACAACATGTGAGTGAGGAAGTGGTGAAGGATGAACACCTGCAGCAACAAGTCCTGCAATGTGAGCCATATCAGTCATGAACCATGCACCAACTTTGTCAGCGATCTCTCTGAATCTTTTAAAATCTATGAAACGGGGATAAGCAGATGCACCCGCAACTATGATCTTAGGTTTGCATTCAAGAGCAAGTCTTTCAAGTTCATCATAATCAATGAAACCGTCTTCAGTAACACCATAAGGTACGATATTATAAAGTCTACCTGTAAAATTCACCGGAGAACCGTGAGTCAAATGACCACCCATAGAAAGGTTCATACCCATGATAGTATCACCAGGTTCTGCTAAGGTCATATAAACAGCCATATTCGCCTGAGAACCACTGTGAGGCTGAACATTAGCCCACTTACAGTTAAAGAGCTCTTTGGCCCTCTCAATAGCGATAGTTTCAGCTTCATCAACATTGACACATCCACCGTAATATCTCTTACCCGGATATCCTTCGGCATATTTGTTGGTCATTACTGACCCAAGAGCTTCAAGAACTGCCGGAGAAACAAAATTCTCTGATGCTATAAGTTCTATCTTATCATTCTGCCTGCTTTTTTCAGCTTCGATCGTTTGAAATATTTCAGGATCATAGTTCTTTAAGATGCTCATTTTGACTCCCTTTTATATTTTGTATTGTTTTGTATGATACGAGACGCCCATTTAGGGCGTCTTTACAGTATATGTTGAGGGTTCAAGATGTTGAACCCTTACGGAATCCCACTTGATCATTGGACATTCGGTGTTATGCCTGTCCCGATCTATCGGGAGATATTCAGACATTGTCTATATCGTCAACTCGTCTCTGGTGTCTTCCACCTTCGAATTCTGTGTTCAGGAACGCATCAGTGATCTTTTTTGCAAGTTCAGGTTCAACAAATCTGCCACCCATTGCAAGAATATTCGCATCATTATGCTGTCTTGTAAGTTTAGCATAGTCTACACAGTGACATAATCCAGCTCTTGCACCTTTAACCTTATTAGCGGCCATAGAAATTCCAATTCCTGTTCCACAGATGATTATACCTTTGGCATTGTTATTAACAACAGCATATGCTACTTTTCTACCGAATTCGGGATAATCGACCGATTCATTACTGTAACATCCAAGGTCTTCAACATTGTAATCGTTATCTTCAAGATAATTTCTGATAATTTCTTTAAGCTCAAAGCCTCCATGATCTGAACCAAGGTATATCTTCTTCTCACAACTCACTTCAGCTCCCTATAGACCTTTGATGTATTTTTCAATGTACTTTGCCTCTTCCCATTCCATATTGATCCACTTATAACAATCTCTGGTAGGAGCTGTAATTGATTTATTCTGGAAATAATCCATCTTTGAAGGAACCTGTCCGCCTTCTTTCATTGAATGTAATCTTCTGGTGTCGCCTGATTGTTCGAACAGCCCGTAAGCAATAATGAATACCAGCTTATCCTCATACTGAATCTCAGTTTCACAGGCTACAACAGCAGCAGTATAAATCTGAGCCCATATCTTATATGCATTTTTGTTGTTTGGATTCTTTGATATAGATTTTTTACACTCAGAACGTGCTTTAGTAAATTGATTTTTTTCTTTGTAAAGTTTTGCCAGACTAAGATTATAGTTCTCATTGTCAGGCTCCAACTCGATAGCTTTCAGATTATATGTTATCGCTTTTGAAACGTTGTTTTTATTTATACGGATCAATCTCTTGATTATCTTAAGGTCATTAGGGTTATTTTGCAGAACTTTTTCAAAAAGTTCATTAGCTTTATCGTTCAAGCCGTCCTTATAATAGATCTCTCCTAATTTGGTCATTGTAGAATAATCTTCAGGGTTTTTCTCAAGGTTTGACATATATTTCTCTATCAGAACATCCTTATCCATGAACACCGCAGTTAATTGTGTTGATAGAGTATTTATCTCTTCATCATCAGGATTAATTTCAACGTATTTTTCAAAATATTCGATCGCGGTTTCAGCAAGTTCAGGAATCTCAGGATCCTCTTCGTTCTCTTCTTTCAATTTTTGAACCTTCTGAAAATAATATTTACCCAGTTTTTTGTTAAGGTCATTATCATCAGGTTTTAATTCAGAAAGCTTTAAAGTAACTTCAATAGCTTTATCCAATTCGTCGGTTGTAGCGTAGATGTAATCAAGTTTAACTAAAGCAGCTTCGTAATCCGGTCTTATCAATAAAAAATTTTCATAATCTGCCAATGCAGAATCAGCGATACCAAGCTCTTCATATCCGCCTCCTCTCCAAAATAAAAGAATATCTTTAGCATACTGAAAATTAGGATCCAGATCAAATATCTGGTTGATATAACTGATCATTTCCCTATATTTTTTTTGCTTCTTCTTAGTTTGTGCATAGCTGGAATATTTTGCAATATCCATTTTGTCAGCATCTGTCAAAGCCTTGTTTTCTTTCGGGGCTTCCACTTTTTCAATTTTCTTTGTTTCAACTATCTGATCTTCTTTTACGCCCGTTGCCGGTCCGCAATTGATAAAGATCAGCATTGTTATTGCAACTGCTAAAACAATAATAGTCCTCTTCATTTTTACTCTCCATATGTATTTTGAACATTAATCATCGTATTTCTCTTTTTTTAACCACCAATTATCAAATGAATTGAAATTTATCTGAAACTTTAAAATATTGTCCACTAAATTATTGTCACTGTCAGCTGCCCTTGTAAATGTTGTTCTGAATTCAACATTTGATCTATGTAAGTTATAAGGAAATTTGAAAGCGAGTGTTGCCGAGATGTCGTTGATATCATAAAAATTACCTGAGTTCTCATATTGATACGGTCTTTTTTCATAGGAGAAGAAAGCAGAATAAACGATTTTTTTATAATAAGTGTCCACTCTTTTGGAGGAAAGCCTGTAAGACAATCCTAGAACTGAACGGTAATAATTCGATAATTCCGAATTGTCAAAACCGGCATTCAAACCGTCAAAACCTTTAAAAAAGTAATCATACGAAATATTAAATTTGTCTAATTTGTAAGAGAGTCCCAATGCATACTCCAAAGGCCATTCAACGTCTTTGATCTCTGATTCGTCACTGTCAATAGTTTCCAGTACTGTTCCGTATGATGTAGTTCGGTCAAAGTTAAGTATCTTGTTGGCATAAGTGGTCATTGGAAAAGAAATGCTCCCACCAACATTTAAACCGAACTTGGAATTGTATAAAAATGAACCTCCGATAGTTGTATGGAAAAATTGAGTCTTTTCTTTATTCTCAAAATACTTGTCCCAATCAATATCATCATTATCGTCATAGGTCCTGTATAGATATCGTCTGTTAACATCATAGTTGCCAAATTTAGCAGAAAGATCACACCCAAAGGCAAAACTGTCGAACTTTTTGCCGTATATCAGAGAAAGGTTTGAAACACTTCCTATCCGGTTCTCCAAGGTTTGAATATAAGTATCTTCAAAACCCTCTTCGAGACCTACTTCATTTTCAGATACATTGCTCATATTTACAAGTGTTGTCGGATAAAAAGAGAAGCCGAAAATATTGCTGTTCCCGAACGGCAGTGTAAAAACTATCTCATCAATAGAGAAATCATCGTAAGCAGATGAATTGTCATTGGCATCCTTAACATTATTCAATGAATATGAGAATGAGATAGAAAATGTTGCATTTTTCTGATATGCCCAGGTCGAATAATTATGATTGGACTGAGAAATAGAATCAATTATTGCTACACCAGTTTTGTATTTGAAAGAAGGATCGATATCACCCATTGCAATAGTTGAGAATATTGATGTTTCTGCGAATACAAAGTAAAAAGTTATAAGAGTGAATAGTATAGTGATTTTTTTGTTTATCATTGTTATTGATCTCCGTTAATGATCCAGGGCAATTTACTCTGTATCGGTCAATGTGATGTAAGAAACTTGAATAATTGGTTTTCTGAAAACACTGTAACCAAAAGGTTGAGTCCAGTTTTTTGTGGTTATCAGCAATCCGAAATTTGTTTCTGGATATTTGATCCAATACTGAATCAGTCTGTCCATATTGAAATAGTTCGTAGAGTCTAAAGAATTTGTTTCGTATTCATAAACGTAATCTTGAGTATCGTATTCGAATTCTCCGGAAGAATACCACATGGTATCCTTTATTGCATACATGAAGATTTGGGGCTTATAAATAGAAGAGTTGTTGATATTATTTTCATCGTTAGAAAAATTGCCGTAAACAGGATCCACTTCATCTAAGATAGAGGATAATACCATCCTTCCGGTTATTACTGTAGCATCTGTTCTGATCTGCGATAGATCAAATTTACAGATGTAGCTTTCACCTGAAATTCCTCCTAACTTAAATTTGGAGGTATCATTTAATACTTCACTTTTTTTGTATGCAAGTGTTATATCATCCGCGATATCATTAAGAACACTGTCTTTTTGAAGAATTCCCAAAGAGTCCAAATAGCTGTAGTAGGAATTCAAATAAGGTTGAAGCTGAAGTGAAGATGACCAGTGTGAAGAGTACATTTTAACAATAGGACTAATATTCTGAGGATCACTACATTTTAAAAGGAAACTTTCTTGTTTTTCAGCGAGTGTATCCTCTCTAGCCCACTCTCTGATCTCATTACCGTCAAAACTGATCCTGATCTGAAAATGAGTACTGTCAATTTGAGTAAGGTTTTTTGATCTGAGATAAGTGAAATCAAGTGATGTGCTATCCATTGTCTGACTATTCCAATCTCCATTGACTCTATAAATATCAAACTGTTTGTTCGTGTCTAAGTTTGCGCTTTCAACGATAGTAAAAACAACGTCAGCTGTATCTAAATTCACAGTATCAGGTAAACTTATTTTAAATAATATTTTAGCATTCGCTGTAACACTGTCAGTCAGGGTACTATCTTTTCCCAGGTATAATAGATCATCACTGGTGTAATTGTCATAAGTTGTATTTTTGGAAAAGATCACAGTATTTATTCTGACCGGAGAGTTGAGAGTGTCTGCTGAAAAATTAGGATCCTGTGGATCAAATATACCTGTTTCATCGTATTTTTGAGAACAGGACACCAAAAATACCACAACGCTAAGAATGCTGAATGAAAACAAATGTTTAGTGTATTTCTTGAACGTTCTTACTTTTTTTTGAATTTGCATTTGTATCCTTAATTTATAATTTTAATGTGATTTAACTGAATCACGACCGTTAAAGTTCAAAGTGTAACACAATTATTCCGGCTTTCATTATATCTGCTTTATTAACGTAAATAAAACATGAAAGAATATAAATTAGGTTATTGTTATAGTCAACTCAAAAAACTGACCAAAATATCCATATAAACTCACTTTTTAAGGATATTTTTAAGGATTTTTAGTTTGCTATTAGAAAAAAGTTAGGATAAATTTTCGTTTTAGAAAACTCATGTGGATGTAAAATGATCGATAAAGTAAAGCGAAAAGACCCGTTAGAGAACATTATCAGAATTGTCGGAATGTTCCTTTTTTTATGGCTATTCTTACTTAGTATAAAATTGCTGGGTGGAACTTTTAAACACTATTTTTCAGATGATACTGCAAATCTGATCAAGAATGCTACTGATAATCCTCTGGTATCTCTTTTTATAGGGATATTATCAACAGCAATAATTCAGTCATCCTCCTCAACCACATCAATAATCGTGGCTTTTGTTGGTGCAGGAACCCTGTCACTTCATAATGCAATCCCGATGATCATGGGAGCGAATATCGGTACTTCAATCACAGGTATCCTGGTATCTTTTGGACAAATGAGAAACAGGATGGAGTTCAACAGATCATTTTCCGCCGCCATAGTGCATGATTACTTTAACTGGTTCGCAGTTTTACTTTTTTTACCTCTTGAGATAATTACTGGCAAATTTTGGGATGGTAAGGGGATACTTGAAAGGAGCTCTGAATTCCTCACTAAGATATTCGTTGGTGCATCAGGTGTAAAATTTGACTCTCCTCTTGATGCAGTAGTAAAACCAATAGCTCATAAGATCGAGTTTTTTATTGCAGATATTTTAGGAAATCCGATCACAGAACATACAATTGGCAACAAAACCCAGTCATTTCCTCAATATGACGGAATTCTACTGACGATCATGGTGATCCTGTCTCTGGTACTACTGTTTATCGCACTTAATTATATGTCTGTTATAATGAAGAAGATCCTTATAGGAAAATTTGAAAGAATTATTCATAAGTATGTGTTCAACCAGGCTGCAACAGCTTTGTTATTCGGTATTTTATTTACAGTTTCTGTCCAGTCTTCATCAATAACCATATCGCTGGTTGTACCTTTAGTAGGTGCAGGTATATTCAGTATGGAACAAATATTTCCTTATGCTGTCGGGGCGAACATCGGAACTACCATTACGGGAATTCTCGCAGCCATGGTGACTGGAAATGCCAGTGGTATTTCAATAGCTCTTGTACATACTCTGTTCAATGTATTTGCAGCTTTCATATTTATTCCTTTAAAGGCAATACCGATAGGAGCTGCAAGGTGGTTTGCATCGAAAGCAGGTCAGAATAAGTTCTGGGCGATTGGGTATGCTTTGGTTGTGTTCTTCATCATACCGATTATTATAATTTTTTCGTAAAATGTTTAAAAATTCAGGAGAATTTTATGTTCAAGCAATTTTTCAACTTAATTAAGAAACAGGACCTGTTGACACAGGCACTTCATGATTCATATGAGATGTCTTCCATTTCTCAACAAATGTTCAATCTTGTTACTGATATGATCTTTAACGATCTTTCAGAAAAAGTGAATGAGAGCCAGGTGGAGGAGGTTAAGAAAAAAGACTATCTGCTTAATCATTTTGAGAGGTCAATCAGGAAAAAAGTTTTCGAGCATGTAATCGTAAATGAAAAGCCTGATCAGGAACTTTATACGTCATTTATTTTAATAACGATAGTACAGCACCTTGAACGTATTGGTGATTACTGCAAAAATATTAACGAGATAGCTGAGATAAAGTTTGCTCTCAAGAGTGATGAATATAATATCTTATTACAAAAATACACTGAAATCCTTAAGAAAATGTTCAGTGACACATATAAATCGTTTAAAAATGCTGACGTTACACTTGCTTCAACTATATTGAATACTCAATTTAAATTCAAGAATGAAATAGATGATAAATTATATGAAATTGCTACAAAAGATCCTGATCCTAAAATAAATTATGTAACTTACGCACTTATGCTAAGATACTACAAAAGGATCAGTGCTCATCTTATGAATATTTCAACTTCTATCACGAATCCTATTGATAAGATAGGTTATTATGTAAGCGAAAACATGATCAAAGATGATGAATGATCAGCAGAAAAAAATTTTCAGGATTAAAGCCGATAACACAAATTTTTAAAATTTGCAATGAATTAGAATTGCAAAGAGATAATATAATATCCGGAAACATAGCTGATTTTTCGGATCTGAGAAAGTTTTATGAGTTTTTACCGGATACTGATCTTGTAAACATTGCTGAAAAATTATTTTCTATCCTGAACGAAAAGAACAATAGGTCTCTGTTAGAAAAGATACATTTTTTGTTTCATGAACTCAGAGAAAATTCGGGTTATCCAATTTCTGAGAAGCAATTTATTAAAACCTCAAGCGATAAGGCCACTAGTCAGGCTAAAGCGAAAAATGAACTGATAATAATTCTAGAAAACCTTCGTTCTGCATTTAATGTAGGATCAATTATAAGATCTGCTGAATGTTTTAGCATAAAAGAAATAATATCAACCGGATTAACTCCACAGAAGACAGACCCAAAAGTTACAAAAACAGCCAAAAATACAGAAAAAAATGTTGATTTTAGTTTTATCGATGATATTTCAATTCAGATTAAAGCGTTGAAGGATGATGGTTATAAAATTATCGGTGCTGAAACAGGAGAGGGAAGTGTTAGTCTTTCTGATCATAAATTTTATCGTAAGTCAGTAATAATTTTTGGTAACGAAGAGATCGGCCTTACACAAAAAGCTATCGGTCTGTGTGACAGTATTGTTGAAATAAATATGATGGGGTTGAAAAATTCATTGAATGTGGCAAATGCAGCATCTATATTTATGTATGAATACAATAAACAATTGACAAGGGTCTAGGGATTATGGGCTAATTTTTGAATTTCATTTATAAGAACATCAATTACTTCATTCTGAGGTATTTTTTTTATGATCTCACCTTTGATAAATAATAGAAATTCATTTTTCCCGCCTGCAATACCAAGATCAGCCTCTCTGGCTTCACCGGGACCATTTACAGCACATCCCATTACAGCCACATTTATACTTTTCTTTATTTTCAATGACTGAATTCGTTCTTCAAGTTCTTCAACTACATCCGCAAGATCTACCTCAGTTCTACCACAAGTGGGGCATGATATTATGTTCACTCCTCCACTGTGAAGTTTTAGCGATTTCAGGATCTCTCTTGCAGTATAGATTTCCTGATTAACATCACCAGTTAATGACACTCTGACAGTATCACCGATACCTTCATTCAATAGAATTCCCAATCCCACTGCAGATTTGATCGAGCCGGTAAAGTAACTTCCGGCTTCAGTTACTCCAAGGTGTAATGGATAATCATAAAGTTTGCTGATCAGCCTGTATGCTTCGATCATGAGCATAACATCAGAAGATTTCAAAGACAGGACCAGATCATGAAAATTTTCCTCCTGAAAATAACCGATATACTTACTCATGCTCTCGATCATTCCCTCAGCAGTTACACCATTAAATTTATCTACAATATCTCTTTCAACAGATCCGGAATTCACTCCGATCCTTATAGGAATATTCTTGTCTTTACAAGCTTCAATTATAGCTCTGGTCCTATCCCTTCCCCCAATATTGCCTGGATTGATCCTTATCTTGTCGATACCTTGTTCTACAGCGGACAATGCTATTTTATAATCGAAATGAATATCTCCTACTAAAGGAATATGTATATGTTTTTTTATCTCTGGAATGACCTTTGTGGATAAAATATCAGGAAGTGCGATTCGGGCAATATTACATCCTGCTTCTTCAAGGTCCAGGATCTGTTTTATCGTGCTATCAGTGTCAATTGTTTTAGTGTTCGTCATCGATTGAATAGCAATATCATGATCCGCACCTATCGCTACATCACCTATCTTAACACTTCGTGTATTTTTTCTGTTTTTCATCGTTTATTCAAGGCCGTAGTTGTTTTTTAAAAAAAGCATTATTTTCTCTGATCTCTTTATTTTCTCAGCTCCGTTCCGCGGAGTTATCCTGATCATGGAACTTCCGTTACCCTGTTCTCTGAGTTCAGGCAGGATACTAATGTCATTGTAGCTTATCGAAACAGCAGTACTGTTGCCGATCTTGGATTCAATTATCTTCTCACCCTTAAGAACAAGTTTTTCCCCGGGAAGTAATAATTTTTCATTTACTGCCGTAGTATCTGAATAGTAGCATATATAGCATGAGTCAACAGCAGATATCTTTACAAGCATAAATTCAGGTTTGTCATCCTCGATCAGGATTGAATCCCTTATATCAAAGTTTATTTTATCATCAGAAGATCCTTCGATCGTAATTATCTTTACCACTGACTCATTAACATTGTTTTTTTCCCCAGTATTGAATATCGAACCGGTGATCTTTATCAATGAAAAAACGATTAAAAACAGAAATATTACTAAGCTCAGTCTCCTGTTTATCTGTATGAAGAGTATCACATCTTTTATAAAAACTATAAGTTTATGTTCTATCTGATTGTCCTTATCAATTAACTCTTTGATCTGCTCTTTTTTCCTTAGACTGCTTTTTTTAGGTTCACCTTTTTTTATCTGAGGGAGCTCAACATTAAGGAATCTAGCGTATTTATTTAAAAAGAGGTCATAGTAAGCAACAGGTACTAACGATCTGTCATTATTTTCAATAGCAGATAGATATCCTGTCTGTATTTTCGTGCTATTACTTGCTTCCTCAAGAGATATACCGATATCTTCTCTTTTATCCTGCAGTATTTTCCCTACGTCTATGGCCATTTCGTTTTACCGTGTTAGAATTAACAGGTATCAATATAAAAATCACTGTCCAAATAGTCAAAGTAATTTCACTGAATTTATAAATTGAAAGTCCCGTAAAAAGTACTTATATTTGGTGAGAAAAGTAATCTGAGAAAATTTATGAATGAAAATATGAAATTAAGTTTAACAGTAATTTTTCTTCTTCTGATGAACTTATTGTTTTCAGTCAGTTATCCGTATATGGTTCCGGGAAATGATGAGGAGTATTTCTTGAACCCGCTTGTAAATTATGCTTTTATTTTTGAAACAGAAAGACATCATAATAGCGTTTTTTATGATAGTTCTTCGGTCAAATTGACTTATGGGAGTCTTTTGAACTATCAGTTATTAAAGGACGAGGAGATAATTTTAAATTTGCCTCTCAATGATAAATTAATTTTCAGTGCGAATTACAGGAATTACATAACCAGACATTTAAGTTACGACACCGAGAAAGCTCAGATAGGATTAAGATATAAAATAAATGATAATTTTTCACTTATTGGACATACGCAGTTAGAATCAGGTAAAGATATCATTGATGTTGGCGGAGGTGTATTATTAGAGGATTCAAAAAGTAATTATTTCAGCAGTATTATATCATTTGATGACTTTATTTACGATATGAAAAATACAAATGAAGGTTCAAACAGCTTTGTTCCGATATCAATATCAACTAAATTAAACTATACGTTCGTTAACCTTTATCTTTTTTCAGAGGTAAATTATTCAACTGGATTTGAAAGAGAATTCTCAAAATATGATTCCATATCAAATGTAAACTATCATTCTTTACAGAACGGGGACTACAAGCTGAACTTAAGCTTTAAAATAAACGGGAATTTGAATGTTTATTCCAAATTGTTTTTAAATCAATTCAATGAAGAAGTAAGGTTTAATGACCAGGATTCAAGTTCTTATAAAATGAAAAGTAATTTTATTTCAATTGAATTAGGAATGAATCAAAAATTTGCAAGAAGTTCTTTAAAATACGGAATTATCTATGCTGAATCAAATCAGGATAAAGTAGGTGGATATCCTGAGAATTATTACTACGAACCTGATTATTCATACACTTTTAAAGTTTCAGCACTTATCCCGTATATATTTTATGCTTACGATATAAACGAAAATTTTCAAATTGAACCCGGCTTTCTTGTTCAACTGAACAGGGATAATGAATTTAAAAAACCATGGGCAGAAACTTATTTACTCCACCTTGAATACAATGATATGCTTAAGTTGGGTATAAGGTATAAATTTGGTAATAATTCTTTCATTTATGCATCGATTGGACATCTTTTTAATTCAGGTAATTTTGGTGGAGGGAATGTTCGATTTGTTAAATATTTCTAGATCGTATAACAAAAAAAATTATACTTTCATATTTTTTTGAACTTAACTATTTTTCGATTGTATAACATCACTTAAATTAGTGGAATCAAGACTGAACTTGAGTTTAATAAGCTCATTATTGTCTTGACAGCTCGAGTATAAACGATTATATTCGCTGCAGACATAATTATATGCAATAATCTACTACCTCAGGAGGACATAAAAGTGTTTAATCGTTTAATTTTAAATGTTCTGTTTTTTTTGATAATTTCAAGTGGTTATATTTATGCCCAAGACGAAACATTCCTAGAAACAGAAATGTTAAAAACTCAGAAAGAGTTTCAAGAAAGTGGTACTTCAGATACTGCAATTCCCCAAAGTGAACTAATCAAGGAGCTTACTAAACCGGGTAATGAACATTTATTAGAGCAACTCAGAAAAATGGAAAGTGAGAATCAGATAAAATCTAAAATAGACTCACCTGAAGGTAAAGAGAAAGGTACTGAGGGTGAGAAAGAGTCTTTAGAAACTGCGGATGATGACGAAAAAAAAATTAAAATATCTACATCTCAAGAATTGATCATGAATGATAGATATGCATACTACGAGTCGATAAAAGATTTTTATGGTTACGAAATTTTCCTCAACAATATTTTAGAAAACGAAAAATCATTGCAGATACCTGTAAATCAAGATTATGTGGTAGGTCCTGGTGATGAACTAATCTTATCTCTTTGGGGTAATACAGAAATTCAGCAAAGGTTGGTAGTTTCAAACGAAGGTACAATATTTATTAATGGAGTTGGTCAGGTTATTGTTCATGATTATACAATTTCTGACTTAGAAAAGAGATTAAAAAAAGTTCTCTCAAAAAACTATATTACTCTTGATCCTCCAGACGGTAATCCAACAACATTTTTTGATATTTCATTCTCGAAAATTAGATCTATAAACATTTTTGTTAACGGTGAAGTTGTAAATCCGGGATCATACAATCTGACTCCTAAATCAACAATTTTAACTTCCCTTATAAGAGCACATGGTGTGACTGCAAAAGGTACATTAAGGAATATTAAAGTTATCAGAAATGGAAAAATATATAGTGAATTAGATTTGTACGATTATCTTCTAACAGGACAAAATGTTAATGATGTTATGCTAAAAGATGGTGATAATGTATTTGTTGGTCCAAGGCTTAATACTGTATCCTTAGAGGGGGAAGTACTTAAACCTCTAAAGTATGAATTGAAAGAAAATGAAACTTTGAGAGATATTATTAAGTACGCAAACGGATTATTATCAACTTCGTCAGTTGACAGAGTTAAGATTGAGAGAATAATGCCAATGGAGGAGAGAACTACTCCTGTAGTATATTCTAAAATTTTAGATCTGGAATTTACTTATATGGAGAATGGTATTTTAAAAGTAAATCCGATTAAACTTCATGATCGTGATGTTATTACGGTTTTTTCAATACCCAAAATTCTAACTGAATATGTTGTAATGAACGGAGCTGTCTATCGAAAAGGAAGATATTCATTTAAGGATGGAATGAAATTAAATGATCTGATTGCAAAATCAGGAGGTCTTTTAGCTGATGCATTTTTAGATAAGATTGAATTAATTAGAACATATCCAGATATGAGAACTGAATATTTTAATTTTAGTATTGCTGACGGTAAAAACCTGAATTTTGAACTCAATACTTTAGACAGTATAAATATATACTCCAAGTGGGATCTCAAGAGAAAATCATATGTTTTGGTTACTGGATATATACAAAAACCGGGATTTACTATTTTGAGTGATAGTATGAGAGTGTCAGATCTCATATTCAGCAGAGGAGGTATCGAAGATGATAAACAAAAGAAACAAACTTTGCTTAAGCGTGCAGACGTTATTAGATTAAATGAAGATGGTTTGACTACGTCTATTATTCCAATAAATCTTAAAAAAGCACTTGCCGGTGATTTGCAAGATGATATCCTGTTGAAAGACAGTGATCATCTAAGGATATATGATATGAATGTTGTTTATGAGCAGAGTGAAGTAAGCATCAGTGGATTTGTTAAAGAAGAAGGTACATATCCAATGAGCAGCAACATGACTGTTGAAGACTTGATTCTTACTGCTAAAGGTTTTCGCGAAGGAGCTTATAAATACAAAGCAGAGGTTTTTAGGAAAAATAAAAATGAGGGAATGATTTCAAAAGTATATGATGTTGTATTAAGCAAAGATATTTTCTCAAGCGAAAGGAATGATAAAGTTCAGTTTTTTTTGATGGATAAGGATCATGTGGTAATCAGAAGAGATCCGGATAAAGAAAATTTAAAAACAGTTTACATAAGCGGTCAAATTAAATTTCCTGGATTGTATTCCCTGATCCAAAACGGAGAAACTCTTAGAAGTTTGATTAACAGAGCAGGTGGATTAGCCGAGGACTCATTTATTGATGGAACTGAATTTCTAAGAGACAGCACCTATATTTACTCTGATTTCAGCAAAGCAATATCAGGAAGTATAAAAAATGATATTGTCTTGAAACATGGAGATAAGATAACAATACCAAGTCACCCAAGTACTGTCTCTGTTGAAGGATTCGTTTACACACCGGGATTACTTTCGTACAGGAATGATTGGAGTTTGTATGATTACATAGAAGCAGCTGGTGGAACAAGAAATGAACTAGAGTATGAGGTTGGCCAAATTGTGATCTATTATCCGGGTGGAAATGCAAAAACTGATGGATGGTTCTTTTCTCCTTCGGTAAAAGAAGGATCAAAAATAGTGGTTAACAAGATCCAAAAAGATAACAATATTGGTTTATTCAGGGCGGAAATAAAAGATTGGTTAACTATAATCGGGTCAACTGTCACAATTATATATTTGCTAAGTGGAGTAAACTAGACATTCGGGAATTTAATGAGAGTATTGATCACAGGAGCAGCAGGATTTATAGGTTTTCACCTTGCATTAAGATTAATAAATGAAGGCCATGAAATCGTTGGGTTGGATAATGTCAATGACTACTATGATATTAACATCAAATTTGGTAGATTAAAAGAAACAGGGATAGATGTTCATAAAATTGAGTACAATAAAATTGTAAAAAGCAACAAATTTCGCAAGTATTCATTTATCAAACTTAATTTGGAAGATAAAGAAAATATCCTAAAGTTGTTTAAAGAACAACGGTTCGATTATGTTTGCAACTTAGCTGCACAGGCTGGAGTAAGGTATAGTTTGACAAATCCAGATGCTTACATTAATTCAAATATCATTGGATTTATGAACATACTTGAAGCATCGAGATATAACAATATAAAACATCTGGTCTATGCAAGTAGCTCAAGCGTGTATGGAATGAATGAAAATTACCCATTTTCAATTCATGACAATGTAGATCATCCGGTTAGTTTATACGCTGCTACAAAAAAATCGAATGAATTAATGGCTCATACTTACAGTCACTTATACGGTATTCCGACTACCGGATTAAGATTCTTTACTGTTTATGGACCATGGGGAAGACCTGATATGGCATTGTTCCTTTTCACAAAGGCTATTCTGGAAGGCAAAGAGATAGATATTTATAATTATGGGAATATGAAAAGAGATTTTACTTATGTCGATGATATAATAGAAGGTATAACTAGAGTTGTTTATAATACTGCTTCACCAAATTTTAATTGGACTGGAAGCAACCCTGATCCTGGCACCTCCAGTTCTCCGTATAGACTTTATAATATAGGAAGTAACAGGCCAGTCCTTCTGATGGACTTTATTAAGGCTATTGAGAAAAATCTTGGTATTGAAGCAAAGAAAAATATGTTACCATTACAACCAGGAGATGTACCGGCAAGTCATGCAGATGTTCAAGATCTTATCAATGATCTGAATTATACACCAAACACAGAAATAGAAATTGGTATAAAAAATTTTATCGATTGGTACCTTGAGTTCTATAAATAAATTTGAGAGAGAAAAATGAAAAAAGAAAAAATCAGAATAGCAGTTATTGGTCTAGGTTACGTGGGCTTACCTTTGGCAGTAGAATTCGGAAAGATATTACCTACTGTAGGGTTTGACATCAGCTCTAAAAGAGTGAGTGAATTAAATAAAGGTATTGATAAGACACTAGAGGTTGAATCAAAAGATCTAATGTCTTCTAAATATTTAAAATGTACTCATAAGTTGGAAGATATAAAAAACTGTAATTTTTATATAATCGCTGTTCCTACGCCTATAGACAAATATAAAAATCCAGATCTCAAACCACTCATAGGAGCTTCAAAAACTGTTGCTCAAGTTCTTTCTAAAGGAGATATTGTTGTTTATGAATCAACTGTTTATCCCGGTGCTACAGAAGAAGAATGTGTCCCAATCCTAGAAAAAGATTCGGATCTAGTTTTTAATAAAGATTTTTATTGCGGATTCTCTCCGGAAAGAATTAATCCTGGAGATAAAGTTCATACCTTGACCACAATTAAAAAGATCACAAGTGGATCCACTCCTAAAAGCGCAAAAAAAATTGATGAACTTTATAAAAAAATTATAAAGGCAGGGACCCATTTAGCTTCTTCAATAAAAGTTGCAGAAGCAGCCAAAGTTATCGAAAATTCTCAAAGAGATATCAATATAGCTTTTGTGAACGAATTAGCTTTAATATTTGATAGGATGGGAATTGATACCATAGAAGTTCTTGAAGCAGCAGGTACTAAATGGAATTTTTTACCGTTTAGACCAGGTTTAGTAGGGGGGCATTGTATAGGTGTTGATCCATATTATCTTACTCATAAAGCTGAAGAGATCGGATACCACCCTGAAGTGATTCTTGCAGGAAGAAGAATAAATGATAACATGGGCATGTTCGTTGCAAATAAGGTAGCAAAGCTTATGATTAAAAAAGGTCAAATGATTAAAAATTCTAAAGTTTTAATATTAGGGATTACTTTTAAGGAGAATTGTCCGGATATTAGAAATTCAAGAGTTATTGACATTATTAAAGAGATGGAAGAATTTGGTTGTAAAATTTATGTATATGACCCATGGGCTGATAAGAATGAGGTTAAAGAAGAGTATGGTGTTAAGCTTTTACCAAAACTTCAGGGTAAATACAATGCGGTAATATCAGCAGTTTCACATGATGAATTTAAGAAAGTTAAAATTGGTGATTTATTGAATGGAGACAAATCAGTTGTGTATGATGTTAAGAACATACTGAATATTAATAAAATTGATGGAAGATTATAAATTTAAGTTTTTCTACGAGGTATAAACTAATGCATGAGAATGAAATTAGATCAGAAATAAATAGAGCGAATAATCAAAAAAATGATATAGATTTTTATTATTTGTTTGGTATAATGTGGAGATATAGGATATTTATTTTTTTACTTACATCAATTGTTGGTGTATTATCCATTATTTATGTTTTGGTAGCTACACCACAGTACATGTCTTTTGTATCATTGTACCCAATTACGAAAGATCAAGGTGGACCTTTGAAAGAACTTGCAGTATCTCTAGGATTGGGAACAAAACCAGAAGGATACTATTTACCTGAAGTATTGGAGAGTAGAAGAATTTCTAAAATGGTGATTCTGCAAAAGTATAAAGTAGAGGCATTTAAGGATTCAGTTAATTTAATTCAATACTGGAAGTTAGATAAACTTGATCTTCCTGAAACAAGGATAATGGAAGCTGCGATATTACATTTGGGCGGAGTAGTGAAAATAAAAGATGATAAAGAAACAGGACTTATAAACGTATCAATTATAACTACAGATAAAAAATTAAGCACTGATATCGTTAATTATTATTGTGAAGCAATAACCGAATATTTACAAATGGAATTGCATATACAAATTACTAAGAGTATTAAATTTACGGAAGATAGATTAAATGAAGTTCAGGCTGAATTAATTCAGGATGAAGAAAATTTAGTAATTTTTCAGGAAAAAAATTCAAAAATTGTTGCTCCAACTTTAACAATGGAGTACAGAAGGCTATCAAATAAAATCGAGATGACTAGAAGCGTTCTTTTACTTTTACAAAAACAAGTTGAATTACTAAAAATTGAAGAAGTTAGAAAAAAACCAGTTCTTAACATTTTAGACCAACCTGATATTTTTGATAAACCAGTAAAACCTACTAAAAGAAAAACTGTTATCGTAAACACCATTGTATCTTTCATAATGGCATTTTTAATTGTTTTATTTAAAGAAAAAGCTCAAAGTCATAATGTTATTGAAAAATTAAAAAATGAATTGAGATCAAAATAAATTCTTTTATTAAAGAAGAAAAAATTGTATGAATATATATGGTTTTTATATTTTTCTATATTTTGCCTTAAGTTTAGTATTTACTATTCACCTTGCAATCAATGATAGATCAAATCACAGAGTAATTAATTTCATTATAGTTTATTGGTATTTAGCATTTAATCTATATCAGTCCAGAATTGTTTTAGGTTCTGTTCCTTATGTCCATTATTTAAGAAAAGCAGATGAGTTGTTGGGCTACTTTTTTTTAATGCTATATATTATGTTGTATATTGCAGGCAAGGCAAAGGATAATAAATTAATAAAACCTCAGAAAATTAAATATGAAGTGTATTTGATTATGTATTTGTTACTTTCCATATTACTATACGGACTTCATAATGAACTGGGAAACATCGGTGGGAAAAGAGCATTTATATTTTCAAGGCTTGCTTTGTCAGCGATATTAATATATTTCGGTGTTAAAAGATTCATGACCAGAGATTTGCTTAGAGGTATATTCAAAGCAACGATATTCATGGGAATCATATCATCATTTCTCTCTTTTATTCAGTTTTTTATTGATACAAAAGTGTTTCGTACCGGAGCATTTCACAACGCATTTATGTCTTATCATAGATCTTCAGGCATATTTTTACAACCCTATGATAATGGGTTGTTTTTAATATTTGCAGTATATACGGTGATATATACAGTGAAGGAAAAAAAATATAAAATTATATTAGTGATGTTTTTTTTACTTGGTATGATATTAACTTTTACCCGAGGAATATGGATATCATTTATTTTTGTTTCAATATTCCATATGTATTACTACTTTAGAAACACATTTAAAAGGTATATATTTGTATTCGCAACGATAATATTTCTTACAATCTTGACATTAGGTACTTATATTTTACAATCAGATGTTTTTACGAATAAAGCTTTTCAGGACAGAGTATTTGCAGATACAATAACAATTAGAATGGTATTTTACGGTTTTATAATTAAAGCAATTCCAGATGCCTGGGCAATAGGGTATGGGGATGTCATTAATAATGACGTGTATTTTCAGGGTATGGTTGACTCTGATCAAGGACTGTACTGGGCATTAGGAAGACAAGGGAGTATACATAATATGTTCCTTGAAGTAGCATTTTTGCAGGGAATATTTGCTATGATTATCTTCACGATGACATTCATTTATTTTTTTAGATTCAATTTTAATGAAAGCATCAAAAACAGAAGTTTTGCATATTGTCTTCCAAATTATTATGTAATGGGATTTTTCTTTTATTTCTTTTCTGTGGCAGGGTTTCTTTTAAGTAGAAGTGGTTTTTTAAGTATATTTATGTTTGCAATTATTGGTGGAATTAAAAGTAATAATCTGGATCTTAATGGTATAACAGTTTCCTTCAAAATGGATGAATTTGAAAATATACCTATATTGGAAAGTGATGAAAATAATTTTAAAAATTCAAGTAAAGATTCAGAACTTTCTATTTCAGAAAACTAGAAATAACAAATATACTTGATTAAATTGATTTATTTTTCTTTATTTAATTAAAATAACCATCGTGGGATCAAATTTGAAAAAGGATATTAGAGGTAATATATTTTTAAAATTCAGATATCTGAGGTTGAAAATATTTAAACATTCAAGTTCTTTTTTTACAAAGATCTCTTTTATCCTTAGAGGGGTGAAATATGGAAAAAATCTCAAATGTTATAGTATTCCTATAACAGTTAGATCATTTGAAAGTGTAATGGAAATTGGAAACAACTGCTCTTTCCGTTCTGATCAGGCATCCAATCTGGTAGGAATAAATAGAAAATGTATCATTAACACGATCTATAGAAATTCTGAGATCATTATAGGTGATAATTGCGGTTTTAGTGGTACTGTTATTTCTGCGGCAAAGAGTATCAGGATAGGTAAAGATGTTCTTTGTGGTGCAAATACTACTATTACTGATTTTGACTGGCACGGAGTTGAACCCGAAGAAAGAAGAACATCTCCTGAGCCGAAGGAAGTTGTTATTGAAGATAATGTTTGGCTGGGTTTAAATTCTATTGTTTTAAAAGGTGTTACAATTGGTAAAAATTCTGTAATCGGTGCAAATAGTGTTGTAACAAAAGATATCCCAGCTAATGTTGTAGCTGGTGGCAATCCCTGTAAAGTGATCAGGAATTTTAGCTCATAATATTTTCACTTTCATTTTTTTTTCTCTTATAGTAATATTCATAACGCAAATTATTTACACACCCAAATATTTGGTAAATATATGGAGTCAACAATTAGGAATTATTTCAAACTAGATTGTTTTATTGATTTTATCTCGTTTGTATTTGCAATTATGTAGTAGAACTGTTTTGACGATGATATGTTTGTTACATAGCTATTTGTTGTAATAATAGCTACTCTTGAAAATGAATCATATGGATTATCAGAAGAGTAAATATCGTAAGAATTAGCACTTGCAACTTCGTCCCAAGAAATTGTTATATATGACCCTGAATAATTTATTGTGATATTTTCCGGAGAACTGAAGGTATTTGCTTCATAAGCTCCCATATCAATTATCTCTATAGTGTTCAAGTCTCCATCAATAATTCTGATATTACCAATAACATCCAGATTTGTATTTACAAATGAATTATCCCCAGTATCAATACATGGAGAATCTGAAGCTATTGAATAAGGATCATCCCCGATATTTTTGAAAATTGGATCACTTGTAATACAATTGATAGGGGTAAGATCTCCATAAACATCATTCGTTAAATTTGAATAGCACGAATTGTAAATATTGGAAGAAGTTCCTGAATAAACATAAATATCATCTCCAGTATTTCCTGCATCATTATTGTAGATTATACAGTTTTCTACAGCAACATCAGATGTTCTTATAAATAATCCACCACCAAGGTTGTTTGAATAATTATTAACAATAGTACAGTTTGTAATTGTTGGACTACATTGATCGTAGTTATAAATCCCACCGCCCCAGCCGTATAACTCACTTGTAAGGTAATTATCTGCAACAAGAGTATTTGTAATGACAGGTGAAGAAGAAGCTCCCTGATTCCAAATCCCCCCACCACATGAACCCAAAGCCTGATTATTAATAATTTTACATCTGTCAATTGTTGCACTGCTGTTCCAGTTCATTACACCACCACCACCTGCTGTAACAGTATTATTTTCCCATAAACAGTTAGTATATGTTCCATTGCTATTGTTATTATTAAAAACTGTTCCAAACTCACAATAATTTTCTGCAAATGTACAATTTGTAAGTATTGGAGAACTTCCAATGTTGAATATCCCAGCTCCATCATGTGCTGCAAAATTTCTAAAAAAATAACAATTTGTAATCTTGGGATTGCTCTGAACATTGTTATACATAGCACCACCGCCACCGAGATATCCATTTGAATAGTTTTCGATAAAATCACAATTAATAATAGTAGGGCTGGAAGTCCAATTAAAAATTCCTGCACCAAATCTATAATCACCCTCTGGAGCACTTGCTGCACCTTTAGTAATAACAAAACCGTCTATAACAGCGGTAGAATCCAAATCTGTTCCTGCAGGATGATAGAAAACATGGTATACATTATCAGTACTGTCATTGGCAATACCTATATCTCCGCTTAATATGGTTTTATAAATGTTGTAATTTCTTTCTAAAATGCTTGTTTCAGTACCTGAGAATCCCCCATAAAACTTTACGCCGTTTTTTAATTTGAAATGCTTCCCTTTTTCTCCCAAGTCTAATTCGAAATCAAAAGTTGGTTTATAAGTACCCTCAGCAATCCAAACCTGCTCACCTGATCTTGCTGAGTCATATGCTTTTTGATATGAAGCAAAAGCTGAAGCCCAAGATCGTCCAGTGTCTTCGTCTTTTCCGTCAGTTTTTACATAATATGTATTCAGTTCATTATTATCAAACCAACTATAAACACCTTTCCAATAATAAGAATCTCCAGCGGTCATATTTTTATTTCTTATCTGATTAAAGTATGTTTTGAGCAAAGGTACTGTTCCACCACCAACAAAAATACTTGAATAATATGTAGTTGGGCTTATATAACTTTCCTTATTGGAAAATAATCCTTCATCGGGATACATGAATAATTCCTGGCATACAGTACTATCATTATTGAAGTGAATTGCTTTATAGCAGTTCGGATAATCGGAAATAATTCCTGCAGTAAGTCCACTTGACATTATTTGTTGAGATGTGTATTGGCTATTAATCATGGATATATATTTTTGCATATCAGCGTTATTTGCTGCCTGCATCCCGTAATAACTATTAACATATAGATCGTGTTTAATTACATGTTCAACTTTTACTTCGATTGACTTATCAAAAACTCGATATTCGATATTTTCGTTTATGTACACATTCTCAACAGGAAGTTCAATTGGATTGTAAATGTCATTTGATACTTTTATAATCACTTCATCTGTATAGGTTGAAAAATTTCCAGTTATAATTTCATCGTTTATATAAATTTCGATCTTTGTTGTTTTTGCTGTTTTGTATGTATTTGATAGAGAATCTGTATATGTGTGATTTCCTCCTGCAAAATCCCCATTGAATGCAATAGGTCCGATATTATCAGTTGTTATAGCTCTTAAAATAGGCTCATAATATGTTCTTGTTACATCTTCGCTTACATGATCTTCTGAATTTGTATATAATGCCACAGTTCTGAAAGTATACAGGTCATTAGCCATGCAATTGTCCCAAGTTGTAATAAGATCATAGTTCCCATTATACTTTGTTGCGATGTATAGAGTTGAATCAATATTAGCCACAAATAAATTATTTGTACTCTCTGCAAAAATACTTAAAACACCTAATAATATAGCTGCAAATAAACTTTTTTCCACTGGTATTACTCCTGTTACTTTAAATTACAATTATATGGACCTTAAGCAGTTTAGTCAATAAAAAAATGTTTGTTTCAGGTTCCTTTATCTATCTTGACAACTTCTTAAAAACCAAGTATATTTTTAACCTGAATGATGAAATCAACCTAAGGTGAAAAGAATTAAAATAAAAACTTTTATTACAAATCTATTTAAGAAGAAAAAAATAAAACAAATAAGTGTCTTATACTCATCGACTATTATTGGAATATTCATTGGTTTGTTTACCAGTGTTATTACAACAAGATTTTTAGGACCAGAGAATTACGGGGATTATAAATTTATACACAGTGTTTATTCTTTTTTTTCTTTAATAATTAGTTTTGGACTCTCTGTTTCTGCAGGAAGATTACTTGCAGATAAATCAAATCAAAAAATCAGAAAAGAATTGATAGGAAGTTCTATTATAATTACGAGTGTGCTTGGGATATTGTTCTTGCTGTCAATAATTATTTTTGCTTATTTCCAAAGCTATTTTTTTCCAAAAGATCTTAAACATGTATTTATTCTGCTAGCACCACTGATGTTTATAATACCGTTTAAAATGAGTTTTGAATATCTATTTCAAGGTGATAATAAAATTTATCAGCTGGCAATATTCCGTCAGGTTCCACCTGTCTTATATGTTTTATCTCTGCTTATGCTTAATAAGTTTGATTATTTGAGTGTTGTATCAGCTACTTCTGCTGAATTAATAACTTTTTCAGTAATTGTGATACTACTTTCAATACAGATGAAGCCAAAATTTATTAAGATTAAAGAGAATGTAAAAATTATTCTTAATGAAAATAAAACTTATGGTCTTCATGTTTATGCGGGGTCTTTGATAGGAGTAGCATCAACCCATTTTGGACCTATTATTTTAAGTTATTTTTCTGATACTAATATTGATGTTGGATACTATTCATTAGCCAATGTTGTCACAATTCCCTTAATAATGATCCCAAATATAGTTGGAACAACAATGTTTAAAGAATTTGCCAGTAGAAAAAGTATTCCATTAAAAGCTACAAGGGCAACAATCGGAATGTCCGTATTATCTTTGGTGGGATATATTTTATTTGCTAAATCAATGGTGCTAATTCTGTATTCAGAAAAATACATTGAAGCAGTACCTTTGATATATATTGTTGCTTTAGGGCAGATATTCCATGGTTTCGGGAATTATTATAACAGATTTTTAGGAGCTCACGGGCAAGGAAAGATATTGAGGAATGGAGCAATGTATGTTGGAATAGCAAACTTACTTGGTTTTGTGTTTCTTATTCCAATCTTGGGTGCTTACGGCGCAGCATTAACTCAATTATTTTCAGGTTTTGTATTTACTTTATCTCTGTACACTTACTACAGAATATATATCAATAAAATTAAAAGTGAAAATTTTGAAGAATAAAGAATACAGACTATTAACCTTATTATTAATTTTGTTACTGAAAATTTTTCTTTATACTCAGGATAGTTTATATTTAAGCTTACCTGATGAAATTTATTTATCTTCTGACATACAATTTTCAATTTACTTTAACAATTTAATTTCAGGAATTTTACCCGACAAATACTCATTTGAAGTTAGTTGTAATGTAGGATACAGAGATTCAATAAGGTATAATCTGGATTCTCTAAATGAGGGATCTTATGAGATTGAGATTCATATAAAAGATTCTTTAGGTCAAATAACAGAGTGTGACAGTAGTATGGTTTTTGTGTCTGATCACACGATAGATCCTAATGACACCTTAAAAGTACTTGTAATCGGTGATAGCTATACTAATGCAGGAGTTTACCTTAAACACTTGAAAGACATTTACAATAGTAGTACGAATAATCCGATAAAATTCATGGGAACTAACTATAATGTAGGTTATCCGTATTACGGTATTGATAATGAATTATTTCATGAAGGTTACTGGGGTAAAACATGGGATTGGTTTGCAAATAATTTATCCAGTCCATTTATTTTTGAAGAAGAGGAAGGACTTGATATTAGTAGATATTTTTATGAAAGCTTAGATAAAGAAACACCTGATATAATTATCATATTTCTAGGTATTAATGATTTAGCTTACGCAGATCCTACAACTGTTGAAACAATTGATAACTGGATAGACTATAAGATATTAAATGATTCCACATCCGGTAAACTGATAGATTCAATATGTGCTGTTTTCCCTAACTCGCAAATAGGTATTGCATTAACTCCTCCGGTCAATGTGAGAGAATATACTTATACGGATACTACTCAACTTGATTATTTTGAAAGAAAGAAATGTCATCACAGACTTTGCCAAAGGTACATTGACTATTTCAAAACAAGGAATAATTCAAACATTTCAATAATACCAATAAATGTTAATATTGATACTTTCTCAGGTTTTGGAGAAACGGATCCTTTACATCCTGTAATTTCCGGATACCGACAGATCGCTTTTACTATTTACGGGTGGATCAAATATAATATTCAGTTGATAAAAACCAGGCCTGCAGGATTAGAAATATCATTCCAGGAATCTCAAGTAGATCTTAATTGGGATAATGTAGAAGGAGCTGAATTGTTCAGAATATACAGATCTATAAATCCCTTTGGTGATTTTATTAAAATAGGAACAAGTTTAACACCCAACTATATCGATCATGACATATCATTAAGCAAAAAATATTTTTATAGAGTTACTTCAGAAAATTCATTGAAGTAAAAAAATTGCTTTATCATTTCTTGATAATTTGTAAATACGGGTATATATTCAAACATAATCAGATATATCAGGTATAAGGATTATGCTTTTTAACTCAATACAGTTCCTATTATTTTTTTCAGTATTCTTTCTCATTTACTGGAATATTAAAAAAGCTCAGCTACGTAATGTCTTATTATTGACTGTAAATTTACTTTTGTATTCATTGTGGGATCTAAGATCTTTTTTGTTGCTTGTTTTAGTCGTAGCAGTAAACTACTTTTTTATTAAATACTTATCAGGCAAAAATGTGAACAGAAGGCTTGTATTCTGGGTTGCTATATTTTTTAATCTGATACCGTTATTTATATTCAAATATTATAACTTTTTTGTTGATAGCATTAACGATACAGGGAATATTTTTGGAGTTCAATTCAACTTGATCACATTAAAATTATTTCTCCCTGTAGGAATAAGTTTTTACACATTCCTGTCATTAAGCTACATAATTGATGTTTATAAAAAACAAGTCCAATTTGAAAAAAACTTCATCAGGCATTCTGTATCATTGTCTTATTTTCCCATTATCATGTCCGGTCCAATACATAGGCCAAGATACTTATTAAAGCAGTTAAATGATAAAATTGAATTCAATTATTCATTGGTCGTTGATGGATTAAGACAATTTTTATGGGGTTTGTTTTCCAAAGTAGTGATCGCTGATTCCCTTGCAAAACATGTTGGAAGGACTTTTAATGATTACAGTTCAATGAACGGTAATTCTGTTTTACTCGGTACAATATATTTTTCATTCCAATTATATTTTGATTTTAACGGTTATTCAAACATGGCTATAGGTATTTCTAAAATGTTGGGAATACCTGTTGAGAGAAATTTCGAATATCCTTATTTATCAAGAACGATTGCCGATTTCTGGAAAAGATGGCATATCTCCCTCACAAGATGGTTCAGAGATTATATTTTTCTCCCGATAAGTTTTATAGTTTCAAGAAAAGTAAAACAAGACTCGGTTTTCAATACTGACCTCATGATATATTCAATCGGTATAATCATTACATGGACTTTAACCGGATTATGGCATGGTTCTAACTGGACATTTATAGTATGGGGTATGATACATGCATTTCTTTTAATATTGAATAAAACTCTCCGGAAGAAGAAAAAAAAATTACTGAAGCAATTGGGAATAAAATATAAAAATAATGTATTGGTCCTCTTTGAAGGTGTTTTAACATTTTTTATTGTAAATTTTGTTTGGATATTTTTTAGATCTGACTCTTTAAAAACTGCGAATTCGATCTTATTCAATATTTTTAACTTACAATCCTGGAATTCATTTCAGATAACAGCAATACCATTGATTTTGATCCTTATTATTCTATTATTAGAGTTTTTACAAAAGAATAAAAATCATGTATTGGATATTGGAAATAAAAATATTTACTTTAGATGGTTTTCATATTTAATTATTACAATGACAATAATTTATTTTGCAGGTAATTCTCAAACATTTATTTATGCAGGTTTTTAAAAATATGAAAAAATTTATCTACAAAATAATATTTTATTGCTTCTTCGTAATATGCTTGATTTCATCATTGCTATACTATTTTTATATTAAAGGCGGTAATGATCTTCCTGCTCCTTACTTTTCGAACAGTATTTCTTTCAATGAAAAGATAGAATTTTTAAAAGAAAAGGATCTATTAGAAATACAGACTGTTGTCATTGGATCGTCAATGTCTTTGAATAACGTTGATTCTAAAGTAATGTCAGAGTATTTTGGAAAAACAAAATATTTAAATCTTGCATCCTGGGGATTTAAGATCAGTGATGGTAAAGAATACATAAGTAATATGCTCAAGTATTTTCCTGATCTCAGATTAATTATAATTTCTGCAAATTTCATGGATATTTCAGATAAACTGCAAAATATAACGGTAGATTATACTTCAATTGATCGATTTCTGAATAATAATTTAGGAATTTTCAATTATTTTGCATGGTTCAATTTGAAGTATTACAAAGATAACTATCAATTAAATAATGAGAGAAAAAAAAGGATTAATACATACCAAACCTTAGATTTTGATGAAAATGGTGGTGCTTTACTGGATATAGACAAAAATCATATTAATAAACTTAGGTGGAAAAAAGATGTGACCGAGTTTGATATTTCAGATAGAGAGTTGAAAAATCTGGAAAGTATGATAGAACTCTTAAGTAAAAATAATATACGTTTTGTTTTGGTTATATCCCCACAAAGATCAAGTCTTATTGACAGTACAAAGCAGTTAAGTATAGATAGAAAAATTAGAAAAATATCTTCAATAGTAAAAAAGAAGAACTCTTTTTTCATAAACTCATACGAAAAAGGGCTTTGGGATGACTCACTTTATGTTGATTATGCACATTTCAATTTAAAAGGAGCAAGAAAATTTACAGAGTTTATTGTTGATGAATTAAAAAAGAAACTAAATGAGAGATAAAGAAGGGTCTATGAACAAATCAATTTGTTTAACAACTTATGTTTTCGGAGAAAAATATCAATATTATATTCCATTGTTAATTTATTCCTTATTGAAAGCATATCCAGACTATCATCCTGTGATCTTTGTACACGAGGAAATTAATACAGGTACTAAAAAATTGTTGGATAATTTAAGATCTGAATTGGGTAATTTTGTAATAATTGAAAATTATTATGGTGATTACAAAATAAAGAACATTCAAAAGGGGAAATCAATAAGATGGATTATGGATCATGAGGAGATACTAAATTTCGACTATTGCTATTTTATTGATATTGATATGTTCTATGTGAATGAGGAACCAGGTTTGCTTGAACAGCATATCAAACATTGTGAAATTCTTGGACTTCCATATTCGAACTTAATCCGAAAAAGGGATTTTTCGCCCTGGAATAGAAATAACATTAAGCAAAGATTTAAAAGTTTAAAACTTTCAGAAGCTTTTAAATTAGGAATAAAACCTTCGATAGAATCATTTAAACTCAGTGGATTACACTTTGTTAAAACAAAAGAGTATTACAAGGGATTAAATGAAGTTATAGAGAGATATAAAGGATATGTCTTTTCCGATAAATCCTTTACACATCATCCTGAGGGTTTCAGTAATGAATGTTTTCTTTATGACATGATAAATGAAAGCGGCATGGGTTTACCCACAATAGTAGAAGATTACGGCCCTCATTTACTTGATTACAGAAGATCTAACCAAATTGGATTTAGACCTCATCATGGAATTCATTTAGGTATATTTAGAGACAAAGCTTATTTGGAGATGTATAAACAAACATTGTTACTAGATTTTTACGCAAATTATTATAATATCTATAAGGAGTTGAGCGAAAAAGATGAACTTCTCATAAACATATTAAATGACTCTCCAAAATTTATTAAAGATCACTTTGTATTACTGAATGATTTTTATAGGGAAAATTTATAAAAAATTCAGCGAGAATGATTTTTAAGTATATCTTTCAATTGAATTTGACTATTTTAAATTCTTCAGTTATATTTTAAAGCTAAAATATATAGAACTAAAGGTTACAGTTAAAGTATAAATGAAATGTAAATTATAAATTTGTAATACAAGGAGAGAGAAATGAAGTCAGCATTGGTATTAGGAGCAGGTGGATTTATAGGTAGCCATCTGGTAAAAAGATTAAAAAGCGAAGGTTTCTATGTAAGAGGTGTTGATCTTAAACATCCTGAATTCGGTGAAACAGAAGCAGATGAATTTATCATAGGTGATCTTAGACAAAATGCTGTTGTAGATGAAGTAATGTTCTCTCCATTTCAAAATATAACATTCGAAGGTAGTTTTGGCTTAAAAACTGATAAACCCGGATTTGATGAAGTGTATCAGCTCGCAGCTGATATGGGTGGTGCCGGATTTGTTTTCTCCGGTGATAACGACTCTGAAATAATGCATAATTCAGCATTAATAAATTTAAATGTTGCTGAGTGGGCTGTTAGACACAAAGTGCAAAAATTATTTTATTCTTCATCAGCATGTATGTACCCTGAACATAATCAAATGGATCCTGATAATCCGAACTGTACTGAAGATTCAGCTTATCCTGCAGCACCTGACAGTGAGTACGGATGGGAAAAGCTATTCAGTGAAAGATTATTTTTAGCATTTGCAAGAAATCACGGACTTAATGTGAAAGTAGCAAGATTCCACAATATTTTTGGTATTGAGGGTACATGGACCGGGGGTAGAGAAAAAGCCCCGGCAGCAATGTGTAGAAAAGTTTGTGAAGTAGAAGATGGCGGTGAGATAGAAATGTGGGGAGACGGAAAGCAAACAAGATCATTCCTTTACATAGATGAGTGTGTAGAAGGCGTCAGACGACTGATGAACTCAGATTTTTCAGGACCGGTGAATATTGGATCTGATGAAATGGTAACCATCAACCAGCTTCTACAAATTGTTGTTGAAGAATCAAGTAAGAAAATTTCAGTTAAACATATTCCGGGACCGCTAGGAGTTAGAGGAAGAAATTCAGATAATAATCTGATCAAAGAAAAACTTGGATGGGCACCAAATTACAAATTAAAAGATGGTATGATAAAGACTTATCACTGGATAAAGGAGCAATACGAGGCCAGCAAGAAGTAATACGACCAGTGAAATATTTATATAAGAGCTTTGTTCACAAAGCTCTTATTTGTTTTAGGAAATTATGAAATATAAAAACATATTTATATCAGGCGGTTCAGGGTTTTTAGGAAGACAGATCGTGACCCAGGCTTTAGAAATTGGATATAATGTATTCTGTCCAAGAAGTTCAGAAGTTGATATTATCACAGGTATGGGGATCAAAGAATATTTTAATAAGCTTAAAGGTAAAGGTATAAAAATTGATTGTATTATTCATTCTGCTGCATATTACGGTGGTATCGGATTGAATCAGGACGATCCTGTAGGATTATTGTACAATAATACTCAAATGGCACAAAATATTTTTAAGATCGCAATTGATCAAAAGGTTGGAAAAATCATTTCAGTAGGCAGTGCTTGTGCGTATCCCGGACAAATTTTAGATGAATTATTCGAAAAAGATATTTTCAATGGAAGATGCCATGATTCTGTTGAAGCATACGGTTTTACTAAAAGACTTCATTTGGTTTACAATAAGGCTATTTACAAGCAGTATGGAATTGAATCTAATCAAATACTTTTGACCAATCTATATGGTGAGAACGATCATTACGAGGATCATAAAAGTCATGTGATAGCTGCTCTGATAAAAAAGATTGTGAATGCAAAAGAAAATAATTCAGAAGTAATAGCATGGGGAACAGGTAAACCTGTCAGAGAATTCCTATATGTTAAAGATGCAGCCTTTGTGATAGTTAAAAGCATTGAATTCGATCATGACCTTGAACCTATTAATGTTAAAGGTGAAGAGGTATCTATTTATGAACTTTCAAACATTATAGCAGATTTAGTTGGGTTAGATAAGAATTTGATCCACTGGGATTCTACAAAGCCTGATGGAGTTATGAGAAAAGTTTTAAACGGAGACAAATTAAAAGGATTGCTTCCTGATTTTAAAAAAACAGAATTTAGATCAGGTTTAAAAAAAGCAATTCAATGGTATGTTAAGAACAAATAATTTGATTTAGCTTAAAATTTTAATTATTTTTTTAAGATGTTTAAATTGAATAACGGAGAAACTTTGAAAATCGCAATAATAACTCAAGCTCCTTTTCCTGAAGGTTTAGCTACAACAAACAGAGTTTACTACCATGCCAAAGGTTTGAAAGAAAATGGTGTTGACGTAAAAATATTTTTAACTATGCCTACCGAACGTAAAGGTAAGATTGTAAATAATGAAGTAAATGGGATTAAAAATGGAATTCCATTTGAGTATACTCCCGGCAAAACAATTCGATCTTCTTATTTTATCCAGAGAAGAATAGATGACTTTTTAGGACCCATAAAAGCAGCTATCAAAGTTATCAAGGGTAATTATGATGCCGGAGTACTGATAAGCTGTAATTCAGCTTATCAGATCATGTTATTCAAAATTATGTTTTTTCTTGGTAAAGTAAAATATATTGCAGAAAGAACAGAATTACCTTTTCATGGAAGAAGACAAGATGGTATATTCAAATATAGAAATAAATTTCTAGAATTATTCCTATATAAAGATCTGTATGGTTTTTTGACGATCTCAAAAGTTCTTCAAAAACATTATAAAATGATCGTTTCAAAAGATTGTCCGGTTGTTTTAATACCTGTGATCGTAGATGTCAATGAGATTTATAAAGAAGAAGTTACTCGAACCAGAAATTTAGTTTATACAGGACCATTACTTCAAAAAAAAGATGGAATACTGACAATAATTGAATCTTTCGCGATTATTTCAAAAGAATTTCCGGATACTAGAATTATTTTAACTGGTAGTATGGATCTTTCTGATGACAAAGATAGAATTGAAGCGTTAATAAGCAAATTTAATTTAAAAGATAAAATGGATTTTAAAGGATTTGTTACCAGAGAGGAAATGGTGAATTATCTTAACTCAGCAGTTGGTCTTGTTCTTGCTAAACCGTCAAGTGATCAGGCAGATACATGCTTTCCAACAAAATTGGGAGAATATTTAGCAACAGGTAATCCTATAGTAGTTACAAGAACAGGAGAGATCCCACTTTATCTTAAAGATGGTGAAAATGCTTATATTGCAGAACCTGACAGTGTTGAATCATTTACTAGTAAACTTAGAGAATTATTAAATAATCCTGAAAAGGCAAATGAAATAGGTCAGAATGGTAAAGCAATTGCTGGTAAAAGTTTTAATTACGCTGAAATTGCAAAAAAAGTTATTAAGCTTGTAAATGACAGAAAATATTATTTAAAAAATGAGAAATAATAAAAGATGTTTTTTAATTCAATAGATTTTGCGATATTTTTACCATTAGTATTTTTTTTATATTGGTTTGTTTTTAATAAAAATCTAAGATTTCAGAACTTATTAATAGTAATCTCAAGTTATGTTTTTTACGGTTGGTGGGATTGGAGGTTCCTGTCACTTATTTTGTTCAGTACAGTTATTGATTATATTGTAGGACTGAAATTAAAGAGAGAGAAAAAAAGTTCTAAAAGATTATTTTATTTATGGACAAGTATCTTTGTTAATATTGGATTCCTTGGCTTTTTCAAATACTATAACTTTTTTATAGATAATTTTATTGAAGCTTATTCTCTATTCGGTAAAGAGATTTCACCAAATACACTAAATATCATCTTACCCGTAGGGATTAGTTTTTATACATTCCAGACATTAAGCTATTCTATAGATGTATACAGGAATAAATTAGAACCCACGAGTGATTTTATTGCCTTCTCTGCTTTTGTTAGCTTTTTCCCGCAGTTGGTAGCAGGTCCGATAGAAAGAGCAACACACTTATTACCCCAATTTTATGTAAAACGTAATTTTATATATTCAAATGCAGTTTTAGGATTAAGACAAATACTTTGGGGTTTATTTAAAAAAATAGTAATAGCAGATAATTGTGCTAAATATGCGAATATGATCTTTAATGATTCGTTAAATTATTCAGGGAGTGCTCTAGTACTTGGTGCGGTATTCTTTGCTTTTCAGATATACGGTGATTTTTCAGGTTATTCTGATATAGCTATAGGAACTTCCAAGCTGTTTGGTTTTGATCTTATGAGGAATTTTGCTTATCCGTATTTCTCTAGAGATATTGCAGAATTTTGGAGAAGGTGGCACATCTCATTATCCACATGGTTTAGGGATTATTTATATATTCCATTAGGTGGTAGCAAAGGTTCTCTAGGTAAAAAGGTTAGAAATACTTTTATAATTTTTGTGGTAAGCGGCTTCTGGCATGGAGCTAACTGGACTTTTATAGTTTGGGGAGCATTAAACGCAATTTATTTTCTTCCTTTGTTGTTATCTAATCAAAATAGAAAAAACATTGGAATAGTTGCCGGCGATAAAATCCTGCCAAATTTAAAGGAAATTAGCAGTATTGTTCTAACATTTGTATTAACTACATTTGCCTGGATATTTTTCAGAGCAGAAAGTGTGAGTCATGCGTTTGGTTATATTAGAGGTATATTTTCCAAATCATTGTTTGAAGTACCTGATCTGCCAATGAAAGCATTGACAACACTGGTTTTGATAGCAGTGTTTATAATGATTGAATGGTTTGGAAGAAAGGATGAATTTGCTATTGCTGATGTTAGAATTTATCATAACAAATTAACAAAGTATGCATTTTATTATACAATTGTTATATCAATATATCTATTTGGCAATTTCTCTGATAATTTAGAATTTATTTATTTCCAGTTTTAATTATGAATATTTTTTTAAAACATATAATATTTTTCTCAATAGGCTTGCTTATCTTTAATTCTTTTGTTCTGCTGATAGTTGAGCCATATTATTATAAACCGTATAATAATCAATATGTCAACGATTCGTGTAAAATAATATTGCTTGCTGATTCTCATGGATTACCTTTAAAAGACAATTTGAAGATGCAAGGAGTATTAAATTATTCGTCTGCAAGTGACTCATATTTTGACATGTATAGGAAATTGCTTTATTCAATTAAAAACTCAAGTATAGAAAAAGTTATAATTACAACAGATAACCATACTTTATCAAAATATAGAGAAAATTTCAATAACTCGGATAGATCTGTCAAATATATTCAGTTTAATGATTACGATTTGTTAATTACAAATTCATACGAATTATTTAAAGAGAAATACTTGCAGAGAATCGTTCCGCTGTTCAATCCGAAAACAACAGAAATCGTAAAAAATTATTTTAAATCATTTCTTGAAAATAAAAATAAAGCACAAACGAACTGGAAATTAAATAATAAAAAACGTCAATTATCGCGTGAAAGAGCCGAGTTGCAATATGTGGGTTCAGATTCTTCAGAGAAATTGACAGAATGTGTTAGATCAATTATTGAATTATGTAAAGATAGAAAAATAGATATAGTAGCAATTAAATTTCCGTTGGCTAAAGATTATCTGAATGAAACTTATGGTAAAAATTATGGAGCTGATAATATTTTTAAAAGCTTAGGTATCCCGGTATATGATTTTAGAGAATTGTATATTGATCATGATGAATATTTTTCAAATCAGGACCATCTGAATGATAAGGGTGGAAAATTATTTTCTGAAGAATTAGTGAAGGTATTAAAATTATAATGGAAGCTAAGATAAAAATACTGCACATTATAGAATCACTTGCAACAGGTGGTAAGGAAAGACGACTGGTTGAGTTGGTAAAGAACACAAAAAAGGATGAACCAATAGATTATATTATTGTTCTTCTGTCAGACAAAATAGATTTTAATGTTGTTTATGAACTCGGGATTGAAATTATAACAATAAAAAAAGAAAAAATGGGTAGCTTTAAATTATTATTGAAGCTTAATAGTATCATTTCTGAGTATAAGCCTGATATTATTCATTCTTGGGCAGGAGATGCTTCAGTTTACGTTAGTATCCTGAAAATTTTCAATAAATTTAAATTTATTAATGGAATGATTACTTCAGCTCCGAATAGGGTGGGTATTCTATCTAAAAATTGGATTTTCTCAAAATTTTCGTTCCAATTTTCAAATATTATACTTGGTAATTCTAAAGCTGGTTTAAAATCTTTTAAAGCACCTTCCCGAAAAAGCAGATGTATTTATAATGGTTTTGATTTTAAGAGATTAGAGAATCTGAAGGATAAAGAATATGTAAAAAATTCACTAAAAATTAAAACAAAATACACTATTTGTATGGTTGCAGCGTTTTCAATTTTTAAAGATTATAGAACTTATATTAAGGCGGCTCAGATAGTCTTAAATAATATAAACGACGTTACATTTTTGTGTATTGGAGCAGGTAATAAAGAATCATTCAGGAGCATGATCGAACCAGACAATGTAAACAAAATTTTAATTATGGATAGAAGAGAAAACATCGAAGAAATTATTAATGTTTGCGATATTGGAGTTCTTGCAACATATTCAGAAGGTATATCAAATTCAGTACTGGAATATATGGCATTGGGAAAACCTGCAATAGCAAGTGGTAGTGGAGGTCTCAAAGAGATAATAGATTCAGGAAAATCGGGTTATGTTCTAAATGAAGGTGATCATATCGGGATGGCTAATAAAATCTCCGAATTAATATCAGATCCAGCTAAAATGAGTTCATTTGGTAATGAATCACGAAAAACCATTGAGAGAAATTTTTCAATCACTAGTATGGTTAACAGTATGATCAGTTTGTATAAAGAAGTTTAATAGTAATAATTAAGACCATAGGGGGGCAAAATGAAAGTATTTGGTTTATTAACAAAAAAAGATCTTGAAGTTAGTAAATTAGACAGTTCGTTTCCTGAAAATAATTGGAAAAATGTGGAGTCGATCTTGTCTGATTGTAAAATTAAAGTGTATTACAAAAATGAGAATGTAAAGTTAATTTCTACAGAAAATGATCTGTTCGTTTCACATGATAATATATTCATAGAACAGAATAAATGTATTATTGCTGCAAGTGATACAAAAATTGCTGAATTACTAGCATTAAAAAAAGAAAAAATTATTGAGGAAATAGAATCTAATATCAGTATGATTTATGTTGATAAAAAAAATGAAAATGTTTATTTATCCTCAAATAGAGCTGGAGCAGGAAGGATATTTTATTTAAATATCAATAATGAACTTTATTTTTCGAACGATTTTTCTCTGTTGTTATCTGTTAAAGGAGAATTGAAGATAGATCATACAGGTTATCTTTCATATCTTAAATTCGGAGCTGTTGCAGAGGATACTACACTTGATATGGATATAAAAAGCATTCCTGTAGGACATTATGCAAAATTGAATAAGGAAGATCTTTCGTTAGAATACATCAATTTTTATAAACTTCACCATTTAGATCCTAAAATTGACGAATCACAGGAGAATGAATTACTTGATCAAGTGGAAAAGAATTTATTAGATATATTTAACTCAATTTCTGATCCTGACGAAAAAATACATATATTTATTTCAGGAGGAATAGATTCCAGTCTTGCAGGATTTTATTTTAAAAAATTTCAGAAGAATATAATAGGTCATTTCTGTATGTTCGGAGACAGTGACCCCGAATTAGAATATGCTAAACAAGTTGCTGAAAAACTTCAAATTCCTTTGGAAATCCATAAAATCAATGATGAGGATGTTATAAGCTGTATTAAGGATACTGCTATGAATACAACATATCCTCATACAGATTATTCCAATGTTGCTTTGAATTTCCTTCTCAGAGAAATTCATGACAAGTACGGAAAGCAGGCAAAGATAATAGAGTGTAATGGAGCTGATGATGGTTTTGGTTATGGAGGTTTGGACCAGATATCAATATGGAAAAAACTTTATAGATATCCTTCTGCTATTTTACATCTTGCGAATAACTTTATGAAAATATTTGATCTTTGGATAGGTGACGGCAGTTTTAATAAAAAATTGATGGCAGTTAATAGAGCAAAAGAAAAGAGTATTTATGCCAGTCATACAATGTTATCTGCAGGTGAAATGGTTTATATTGAAAAACCGTCAGTTTTTAATCAAAAAGCTGTTGAATATCTCGAAAAATATTTAAAACCAATGATAGATTTTAATTCCCCGGGATATTATGAAAAAATGAATATGATACAATTTTTTCATATAAACAGCCGTTTATGGGTTGCAAAAGGATATACTCCTGCTGAAAATTTGGGATTAAAGATCATATTTCCGTTCACATGGAAGAAAATGATTAATGTTCAGGCAAAAATACCATTATCAACAAAGAATCGAAACGGTATTGTTAAATGGCCTTTGAAAAAGTTATTAGAAAAATTCATGGAGAATGACTTTATTTATAGGGCGAAAAGCGGATTTGCTCCTCCATTATTGAACTGGCTAGAAAAAGAAGAAAATTTAAAGTATTTTTCTGAGTTGATATTCAATGGTCAGACTATCAAATATCTGAATAAAAAGAAGATACTTAAGATATTCATTATGTTAAAAAAACATAAGAAGATCAGTAGATATGCTTCAACTTTAATTTGGTCAATATTATTCTTTGAAGAATGGTTGATCCAGCATAAGATAAAGATAAAGAGCTGATACTATGAAAATTCTACATATAACCAATGCATACCCCACTAAAAATTACTCTTCATTTGGTATTTTTATCAAAGAGCAGATTGATTCTATCAATTCAAATGGTTATGAAAATGATGTTTATTTTATTAATGCATGGGAAAAAGGGAAAATTGAATATTTGAGAAATATATTCAAAATTCGTAAAATAGCTAAAGATTATGAAATAGTTCATTGTCATCATATTTATTCTGGTCTTGTTTTTTTATTAGCTTTCACAAGAAAGAAATTTGTATTATCACTGCTGGGCGATATTAATTCAGGTGGAAAACTTCTTGATAAATTATTACTGAAAATTGTAAAACCTTTCAGTGATATAATTATTTACAAAAATGCTAATAAGTCCTGGATAAATGATAAGAAGATGCTTTATTGCCCAAATGGAGTAAATTTGGATCTTTTTTATCCACTGGATCGAACATCAAGCAGAGAAAAATTATCACTGGTAGTAAATAAAAAATACGCACTTTTTGTCTCAGCAGACGGAAAAAAAAATAAAATTAAAAGATATGATAAATTTGTTAGAGTAATTGAATTGTTAAATTCCAAAGATATTGAAATCGAGCCATTGATATTGTATGGAGTAGAAAGATCTAAAGTTCCGTTCTATTATAGTTCATCCGACATTATGATTTTAACTTCAGATCATGAAGGATCTCCAAATGCAGTAAAAGAAGCTATGGCATGTAATATACCTGTAGTATCAACTAATGTAGGGAATGTTGCAGATATGTTAAGTGGTTGCAACGGATCATTTGTTTCAAAAAATAATTCTCCTGAAGATATTGCTGAATTAGCCGAGAGAAGTTTAAATACTAAGGAATATAACAGTAGGGATCAACTCATTACGAAAGAGCTTGATATGTTAAGTGTTGCGGGTAAAATAAAAAAAATATACACAAGAATATTGGAGTAAAATGAAGAAATTGATATTAATTTTTTACTACATGATCATTAAAAACATGCCAAATTCCAGGTATGGTAAGTTTTTTAATTTTATAAGAGTATGGTATGTTTCAAATATTATAAAAATCATCTCTGATCCTCAAAAATGCTATTTTGAGAATAGTATATTTATAAGTGATGCAAAGAATATTTCTATTGGTTCTGAATGTCAGATAAATGAAAATGTATTTATTCAGGGTGCAAAGATCGGTAATTGTGTGATGATAGCCCCTAATACAGCAATATTAACTTCTACTCATAATTTTTCCAGAACAGATATTCCAATGGTCCATCAAGGATCCACAAAAGAAATAATCCCTACTATTGAAGACGATGTGTGGATTGGGAGGAACGTAATAATTATGCCCGGAGTTACCATAGGTAAGGGTAGTATTATTGCTGCTGGAGCAATTGTAACAAAAGATGTAGAAGAATATTCTGTAGTGGGTGGAGTTCCTGCAAAGCTGATCAGGAAAAGGAAATAATGAAGAAAGTTGTTTGGATAGATATAGATAATTCTCCTCACGTTCAGATATTTGAGCATATTATTAGAGAGTTGGCAAAGGAATATAGTGTATATGTGACAGCCAGAGAATATAACCAGACCGTAGGTTTATTAGACCTGAAAGGTATTAAATATAAACTTGTGGGAAAGCACCCTGGTAAAAATCTTTTCAATAAATATTTTTTTAATTTACTGAGAACTTTCAGATTGTTTTTATGGGGCATAGGTAAGAATATTACTTTATCCGTTACTCATGGGGCAAGAGCCGGAATTTTAGCTTCAAAACTTCTTGGAATACCTTCAATAGTTATGTTTGATTACGAACATGTCGAAAGTTTTTTATTTAAGAAAATGAGTAAATATCTACTGGCAACTTCTTTTCTTAAAAAAGAAGATCTATTGAAATTAGATTTTCCTGAAGAGAAGCTGAATTTTTATCCAGGTTTAAAAGAAAACATATATCTTCCATTTTTTAAAGACGATCCAACGATTACAGAGAGATTAGGAATAAATAATAATAAAATTGTTATTCTTTTAAGACCGGCGTCAGAAGTATCACATTATAATCTGGATGTATCTTATGATCTGATCGGGGAGTTATTCGAATTACTTGTGTCGAGAGATGATGTACAAATTGTATTTGTACCAAGATATGATTCTCAGAAAGAGAAGTATTCAAAGTACATAAATAACCCCAAGAAGAATGTTATAGTTCCTGCCCAAGTGGAAGAAGGGTTGAACTTAGTTTTTCATAGCGATCTTGTAATAAGTGGTGGTGGAACAATGAATAGGGAAGCTGCTGCAATGAATACACCTGTTTACAGTATTTTCCAGGGTAAAAGACCTGGAGTTGATTCAAACCTTGAAGAACGAGGGAAATTGATTTTTATAACTTCAAAAGACGATCTGACAAAAATAGTTTTTAAGAAAAAAGATCTATCTGAAATTGATATGAACAGAGATGCTTTTGAATCTGTTTTGAATTTTATAAAAGAGAGAGTTTAAATAATAACTTAAGGTTTACAAATGTGTGGTATATTGGGTAGTATTAACTATGATTTTAATGATGATCTACTTGATCTTATCAAGCATCGCGGACCTGACAGACAATCGATCTTCAGAGATACTACCTTCGATAATAAGATTACTCTCGGACAAACCAGATTGTCAATAGTAGATCTGAGTGAATCGGGAAACCAACCGATGCTCAGTGAATGTGGTAACTATTGTATAATATTCAACGGAGAGATATATAATCATATACAACTGAGAGAAAAACTAAAGCGAACCAAATTTAATGGGCATTCCGATACAGAAACAGTTCTTTATTATATAATTGAAAAAGGAATTGACTCTATTAAGGATTTTAATGGAATATTTGCATTTTCAGTTTATGATAGAGAATCAGGAAAATTATATTTAGCCAGAGATAAATACGGAGTTAAACCACTTTATCATTTTTGTGACGGTAACAAAGTATTGTTTTCTTCAGAAATAAGACCAATAAAAAAAAGTATTAATGCTTCTTTAGATCCAACTTCTCTAAACTTAATGCTTAATTTAAGATATTGTCCATCTCCTACAACACTGCTTAAAGGAATCAATAAACTAAGACCTGGTCATTTTGCTGAAATTGATCTTAAGACTAATGTTTTAGGTATGAATTTTAGATCATTTTTAGATACTTATACAGGATTGAAAAACTTAAGCTTTGCTAAAAGTGTTAAAGAATATGGATTGGTTTTAGAACAATCAGTTGAAAGGCAATTAATGTCAGATGTGGAAGTAGGAGTGTTACTGAGTGGAGGGATCGATTCCGCACTGGTTGCCGGGATAGCATCAAAGAAATTACCTTATAAAATGAAAGCTTTTACAGTAGGTTTTGATTCTGAATATTCTGTAAATGAGATCGCTTTAGCGCGGGAAACAGCTGATCATTTCGGAATGGAGCATCATGTTGCAAAGATGGAATCTAAAGATTTTTTTGAGATGCTTGAAAAATGTTCAAGTATTGTTGAAGAACCCATAGCTACTACTTCATTTATACCTATGTATTATCTTTCCAAACTTGCATCTGAAAAAGTTAAGGTGGTTCTTACAGGTCAAGGCGCTGATGAACTGTTGGGTGGATATCCAAGATATCAGGGTGAAATACTTTTTAACAAGTATCCTAAAATCCTTTTTAAACTGGCATCATTTCTTGTAAAATCATTTGGAACTAAAAATGAAAAATTAATTAGAGGTGCAAATTCTTTAAGTACTCAGGACGATGTTAGTCGATTTGCAAAGATATACAGCATATTCACTGCCGATGAAATTAAATTATTAACAGGATCAGATAAAATACTTTCTGAAGAATACATAAAATACTATTATGATATACTAAATTGTGGTTCTATGGAAAATTCTACAGCCAGAATGATGGCAATTGATAAGCATATGCAGTTGGCAGATGATCTTTTATTGTATACAGACAAAATAACAATGAATTTCTCATTAGAATGCCGTGTACCAATGCTTGATCTTAAACTGGTAGATTTCTTAGAAAGTTTACCTTTATCTTACAAGGTGAAACGTGGTTATACTAAGGTGGTTTTGAAAGAATACGCTAAAAAATTCCTACCACCAAAAATAATAAACCGCCCCAAATTTGGATTTCAGTCACCTACTGATATTTGGTTCAGAGAAAGTAATGTTGAAATTAGAGACATACTACTCTCAAAAGACAATAAGCTTTTAGATTATCTAAATAAAACTGAGATTGAAAATATCTTATCGATGCATAAAAAAGGTTATAACAAAGAAAAGCAAATTTTCTTGTTATTAAGTTCATACTATTGGTTGAAGAATTTATAATATTCACAAAAGGGTGTGTAAATAATTTTGTGTAAACGGTCTGCAACCATTAACTTCTATCAAAGGAGGAACAGACCATGAAAAAGAAAAAGACACTCGAAG
>JAFGVM010000042.1 GCA_016937995.1 Candidatus Delongbacteria bacterium | reverse complement strand
TCTGAAGGAGCAACAACATTAAAAGGTCAATTTGATCTTTTAACGTCAGAAGGTGGTCAGGGATTAGGTCTCGATCTTGGTGTTTCAGCAAAGATAAACAATAGAATGAACATAGGCCTAAGTGTTACAAATGCATTAGCAGGAATAAGCTGGTATAAGAACAATAGAATTTACAGGTTTGATTATGAGATCGACGGAATATTGATCAGTGATATGGATGATTTTGAAGCTGATGCTGATACAATGTATACTTATAAAAACGTTGCTGAGACGAGAAAGTTCTTTACAATTTTGCCACCTGAGCTAAGACTTGGTTTCACATGGGAATTTCAGCCGGGAAAACAGAGAATATTCTGGACTAACTCTTACATTCAGGGTTTCAGGAATGAATTATTGTCAACTACAACTCCAAAATTCTCTACAGGTATCCAGTGGAACCATAAATCAGCGGACTGGTTTATTTGCAGAGCGGGAATTACCGGAGGAGGTGAAGCATTATACTCATCAGCAATTGGATTCAGCTTAGCGTTCAGTCATTATTCATTTGATCTTGCCGTTGAGAATAAATATCTTTACATGGATAGTTCGAAGGGATTGAGCCTTGCGATCGGACAAAAGTTTTATTGGTAAAAATGTTAAAAGCTTCAAATTTCTGCGTCATTAGTCAAATTTTATCAAGATCGCTTAGGTCAATCTAAGCTTCCTTTCAAAATTTGACCAATTCCTTGAACTTCTTTGCTTTTAAACATTTTAATTATAAATGTCGGCTGGGTATAGAATCCAGTCGATTTCATTTGAGATCTATAAATTAAATAGGGAAAATACATGAGCAGATTGAAAGTCGGTGTAATTGGTTGTGGTCATCTGGGAAGATTTCATACAAAGATGCATACAATGCTGGAAGATATTTCAGAATTGATAGGAGTTTATGATCTTAATCCTGAACAGGGAAAAAAAGTATCAGAAGAATTTAATTGTAAGCAATTTTCAGGTATTGATGAACTTCTCGGAGAAGTTGATGCGGTTGTGATCGCAGCAGCTACACAGTCACACTATGAAGTTGCAAAGCAGTGTCTGAATGCAAATAAAAGTATTTTCATAGAGAAACCTATTACTGCCACAGTTCCTCAAGCTGAAGAGATCGTTGAGCTGGCTGATAAAAAAGGTTTGATAATCCAGGTTGGTCATATCGAAAGATATAATCCTGCTTTTTTTCAGATAGAGGATATGAATGTGGATCCAATGTTCATTGAAGCTCACAGATTGGCATCTTTCAACCCCAGAGGTTCGGATGTCTCAGTTGTCCATGACCTTATGATACATGATATTGACCTGATATTAAGCCTTATCAAAGCTCCGGTAGAAAAAGTTGATGCAGCAGGAGTAGCAGTACTGACAGGAACACCTGACATAGCAAACGTAAGGATAAAGTTCGCTAACGGTGCTGTTGCAAACCTTACTGCTTCAAGAATATCAATCAAGAAGATGAGAAAATTCAGAATTTTCCAGAAAGAAATGTATATATCTTTGGATCTCGATAAAGGTGCTGCTGATGTATTTTCTCTGGCAGATGAAAGTGATGTTACAGCACAGGGTATGGCAATTGCAAACATAGAATCCAAAGGTAAGAAGATAATGTATGTCAAAAATCCTGAAGGTCAGATAAATGCACTTCTGGAAGAGAACAGGGATTTTGTAAATTCAGTAACGAACGGTACACCTGTAAAAGTGTCGGGACTTGACGGTCTCAGAGCTTTAATTACTGCAGAAATGGTTATTTCAGAAATAGAAAAACAGCTGAATTGATTGACAATTGACAATTGACAGTTGAAATTGTAGGGGACGATTTCTTGTCGTCCCCCCATTTTTAAAACAAGATCCTGAAATAAATTCAGGATGACGGATAAGGAAAACACAAATGGAATGGTATTCAATCGATATAAATATTTCAGATGAAATTTTAAAAGATGTTATTACTGAATTTGCATTTTCAATAGGATGTCAGGGTATAGAAGACCTTGACGAGACGACCTTTGAAGATACAACAGGTTTAAGATTATTCTTTGAAAAAGATAATAACCCTGAAACAGTGATCGGGAAACTTAAAGTGTTTTTCAGAGACAAGGACATGGAAGGTATGTCAGAGATAAAAATTGAAAATATACCTAAAATGGACTGGAGAGAAGAATGGAAGAAGAGCTATAAGCCTATTGATGCAGGAAAATTCATTGTCGTTCCTTCATGGCAGACTGTTGAATCTGATAAGATAAAGATATTTATTGAGCCGAAAATGGCTTTCGGGACAGGGACTCATGAAACTACGAAATTAATGCTTGAGCAGATAAGTAAGCTTGAACTCAAAGGGAAGAAAGTTTTTGATGCAGGTTCCGGGTCAGGTATTTTATCAATTGGGTCGGTGAAAAACGGAGCTGAGATAGTTACTGCGGTGGATATAGATGAAGAAAGTTATGATAACTGCAGAGAAAATGCTGAATTGAACGGAGTTTTTGATAAGATCATCGTAAAATTCACAAATGAAAAAGACTATGCAGTTAAAGATGAGTATGATGTCGTTCTGGCAAATATAAACAGGAAAGTTCTTGAAGAATTACTGCCTAATTTCAAAAAGATCGTAAAACCCGGTGGGATCATTCTTCTTTCAGGTATTCTTATAGATGACAATGAGAAAATGTATAAAAGGATCCAGGAAATCGGAGGATTAAAGTCGGACGGGTATTTTGAAATGGGTGAATGGTGCTGTATGAAATTGATCAAGATCTGATCTATTTCGCAATTTCCAATGTAAACCGTAGGGGACGGTTTCTTACCGTCCCCTCTCTTAAAAGGATAAACAAAAATATTTTAAGGAGATATAATCATGAAAAAGAAAATGTTGTTCCTAACCATTATTTTTCTGTCAACTGCAATGCTCCTGATCTTTTACACAAATAATTTATCAAAAATACCGGATAGGGCAGTTTTTAAGAAAACTGCAAAACACAGACAAGGTGGTCCAAAAGCTAATCCCAATGCAAATTACTGGGAAATGAGAGCATATCCTGAAAAAGATATTGATATCAGGGCTTACAAGAGAGGACTTGAGCAGGCAAATCAACTTAAGCAGGAACTTTTAAAAGAAAAGAATCCAAAGCAGTGGGAGCTTGCCGGACCAATGAATGTTGGTGGAAGATTTTCAGATATTGAGATCGATCCAAACAATGAAGATATTATCTGGGCAGCAACAGCTTCAGGTGGTGTCTATAAAACTGTAGATAAAGGTTTAAACTGGACTCCTGTCTTTGACGATCAGCCGATTTTAACTATCGGAGCTCTGGCGATCGATCCAAATAATTCAAATATAGTTTATGTCGGTACCGGAGAAGCATCTGCCAGTAGTTTTAGTTTTTATGGTGACGGTATGTACAAAACCATAGACGGTGGTGTAACCTGGGAGCATATAGGTCTTGACAGCAGTTATTATATATCAAGAGTGAGGGTCAATCCGAATAATTCAAATATTGTTTATGCCTGTGCTACGGGTAAAGTATATTCAGCCAATGAAGAAAGAGGAGTTTATAAGTCCATAGACGGTGGAGCTTCCTGGGATAAAATACTCTATATCTCTGACATTACTGCTGCAAATGATCTTGTGATTGATCCAAATAACTCAGATATTATTTATGCATCCATGTGGGAAAGGAATAGACCGTTGAATGATAGAATTTCAGGTGGAGTAACTTCTGGGATATATAAGTCTGTTAATAGTGGTACAGACTGGGAAAAACTTACGAACGGTTTTCCTGAAGGAGATTTTGTAGGTAGGATTGGTCTAGCTATCAGTCAGCAAAATTCAAATATTCTGTATGCTTCTATGGCAAATTATTATGCTTCAACCGGCAGTGAGTTCGGAGGTGTCTGGAAAACTGTTGACGGAGGAGCTACATGGACACGAACAAATGATTCATCCCTGTCTAACAGCTACAGTAATTTCGGATGGTATTTCTCAAAAATAGAGGTTGATCCAAAGGATGATGATGTAGCTTTCTTACTTGGAGTTTCATATCATATGACTTCTGATGGAGGAACTACTTGGCAACTTCTTGGAGGTTATGATGAATATTATGCGGGAACAGGTCCACACGTCGATCATCATGCAATAGCGATAAGTCCTACAGAGAATTTCTTCATTAACGGGAATGATGGTGGTTTGATAACAAGTACAGACAATGGTGCAACTTTTACAGATATTAAGCTGCCGATCACTCAATTTTACGGCTTTGATGTTGATGATAATAATTCAAACCGAATGATCGGTGGAGCTCAGGATAACGGTACGAACTTTACCAGAACAGGCAATCTGGATGACTGGGAGCATGTTCTGGGTGGTGATGGTTTCAGGGCTTTAATTAATCCGGGGAATCCTTCAGTTATTTATGCAGAAGCACAATGGGGGTGGATGTGTAAAAGTATTGATGACGGAAATTACTTTTGGAATATTACCGATGGCCTTATCGGAGATGACAGGTTTGACTGGAATACACCAATGATATTCCACCCAATGAATCCCAGAGCGATCTTTTGCGGTTCACAGTATTTGTATAAATCAGGTGATGCAATGGATGCAGATTATTCGTTCACATGGAACAAGATAAGTCCTGACCTGACAGATGGTGTAGGAAATATATACGCTATTGCACCTGCTCCGGCCAATGCCAATGTCATATATGTAGGAACATCTCATTCAAATGTATGGGTTACTCAGAATGGAGGTACTGACTGGACGAAAATTTCTACCAGTCTGCCAAACAGATGGGTAACAGGAATAGTAGTTGACTGGGATGATCCGGGAAGAGCATTTGTTTCTTACTCCGGCCTGAGATGGGATTCAGAACTGGCGTATGTCTATAAAACAGAAGATTATGGTGTTAGCTGGACTGATGTTACCGGAAATCTTCCACTTTTACCGATCAATACGATAGAGATCAATAAGAATGATCCGAATATGATCTTTGTAGGTACAGATATTGGTCTATATTATACCAATGATGCCGGTGGTAGCTGGAAAGCAGGTGGCTTAGGTATTCCGAACTCCCCTGTTTACAAAATTAAGATCCATTATCAGGATAATTTAGTTTTTGCAGCGACCTATGGCAGATCGGCTTATAAAACATCTCTGGATGATTTCAGTAGTATAGAAAATCCTGAAAGTAATATCATAAGTGAAATGACCTTGAGCAACTATCCGAATCCATTTAACAATGAGACTGTTATAAATATTTCTATGAGTGAGCAAAAGAATGGCATTGTGAAAATCTATAATGCTGCTGGCAGAGAGATCGGGACAATATTTGATGGAATGCTAAGGAAAGGGAATAACAAGATAAGTTTCGATGCAGGGAAATATAATATTGCATCAGGATTGTATATTTGCAGAGTTGTAGCGGGAAATCAAGTTCAGACCCATAAGATGAATTATCTGCGATAGAAAAACAACTATAAGATATGAACTAAAAACTATGAGTTCGCAAGAGTTACGATGAACCAAAGATTAAAAGATTTTTTCAAAGATAATACAGAGAAAATATGAGGGTTTCTGTAGGGGAAGGTTCCCATGCCTTCCCTCTGCGTAAGAAAAATGAAATGTAAGGGGACGATTTTTATTCGTCCCATTTTTTTTATTTAGTAAAATGAACATAAAAGTGTTACATTGTATAAAACCAATGGGGAATAGAAAATCAATGAAATCAAATAGGGTCCAATATAAAAGAGAGCTGTCAACAACATTTGAAAAAGAGGTTGTTGCGTTCTTAAACTACCGTGAAGGAGGTACTATTTATATTGGTATCGAGAATAATGGTTCTGTTACCGGAATAAAAGAAGCAGATAGACTTAAGCTTCAGATCAATGATAGAATAAAGAACAGAATTCTTCCATCGGCTTTAGATTTATATGATGTCTTATTTGAAAATCGAAAAGATAAAGTTGTGATCAAGATAGATTTAACCGGTGGACCTGAGAAACCGTACTTCATAAAAAAATCAGGTATGACAGAAAAGGGATGTTTTATTCGGAAAGGAAGTGCTTCTGAACCTATGCCTTCAAAAATGATCGAAGAATTGCGTGCAAATCGTACTTGAAGCTCTGATTGGTAAAATTTAATCATAAAAATTATAATGGGTTTTCGTAGGGGAAGGCTTCCACGCCTTCCCTGAACGCATTAAATAAAAACGTAGGGGACGATTTCTTATCGTCCCCTTTTTTAATATGACATCCTGAATTTATTTCAGTATCTATTTTATCAACAGCATCCGTTTTGTATCAACAGGTTTGTTATTTAGTTTCAATTGATAAAAATACACACCTGAATTTAGATCATTTCCTTCGAAATTAATATTGTAATAACCGATATTTTGCTCTTTATTAACTAATTCAGATACAACTTCACCTTTGGTATTATAAATAACTAAATTAACCAATCCTTTTTCAGAAATTGAGTAAGATATTGTTGTTACCGGATTGAACGGGTTCGGATAATTCTGTTCGAGCCTAAAATTATTAATTGTTAATTGTTCATTATTAATTGAAGTATCATCCTTAACTTTAAAAACATAAAGATCATCATTAATTATTGTAGCATTAATAAAACCTTCAGGCACTACTTTTAAAATATCCAAATCAGGAAACACTTCTGACCATAATAGATCCATCCCAGTTCCATTGTATCGGAATTTCCAAATCGTATTTGTATCTAAACCTCTAACAATGAAATCTTTATGAGACATTTTTTCGACTTTAATTGATTCAGTAAAAGGCCCATAAGACCATGAATATTCTCCAATATTATTCATAATCAAAAGGTATATTTCATCATCATCATCATCCTGATTTTGATTAATATCAATCCAGCAAGTAGTAATGAAACTTGAATCATTAATTGACTCAATAGAACCAAAAGAATATGGTGTCTCATCAGGTTCATGGTTCCATTCGTAAGGATAAAATAATTGCCAATCAACATCAAACGAATCATCTAATTTTATAATGAAATTTCTATAATATCCCAGATATTCCCCGAAATATCCTGTTAAAATTACTCCATTATCATTAGTGGTGCTAACATCTCGAGCAAAAAAATCTGTTATTCCATAGATTGATAATGAATCGGGGGGAAAGTAATTATAGCGAGGGAATGAATTATTTAAGCTATCAATAGGAGATATTCTAACAATTTCACCATTATAATATTCAAACCCATAATATGAATAGGAATATATATAACCGCCATCGGTTGTTGGTAAAACATAATTTGCCCGATAATTATCACCATATTGATAGTATGGAATATAATCAACAGTGTCAATGAGAGTTCCTTCTTCATTCCCTGTCGCAATGGAATAGTATGTCCAGTCAAGGGGGTTATAACCAGAGTCAGTGTTGCCGATCAGTTTCAAGCCTTGGTAACTGTTAGTCATCCCTGCTAAATTATGAAATAATTTTCCGTAATCCTGGTCAAATATCAACTCCCCGCTAGAGCTTAATTTAAGTAGCCTAATATCTGGAGAAGATATAAGCGAATCGTACGTTCCATAATCCCAATTAGCATAATTTGGCGCACCATAATATCCTGCAATATAAATGTTACCATTTTCATCAGTATCTATCTGCTTTACACCATTTTCTTCTGTACTAAGTGATATCGTATTACTCCATTCCATGCCCTGAGAAAAAGAAATGGACAAAGAGATCATAATAAAATAAATAATGTGTTTCATAAAGCTCCTCCATGGGAAATATTGTTGTTCAGATGAAAATTATATCATTATTAAATTAGTTATATGAAGTTGTTTTGTCAAGAAAATAAAAATCGAATATCCAACACGGAATACCCAATTTCCAAGGATTCCGTAGAGACGCAACACTTTGCGTCTAATACCGCAAAAGAAAAAAGATATTAACCACAGAGGGCACAGAGAAAAGATGAGGGTTTCCGTAGGGGTAGGCTTTCACGCCTTCACTCTGCGTAGAAAAAATAAAATGTAGGGGACGGTTTTAAACCGTCCCCTTTTGTTTTGTAAAACGAATATATAAGTATTATATTGTATTTAGCATTAAATAAACGACAAACACCATGAAAACATCAGAACACGCAGACATGACCGAGATGCTGGTTGGTATCAGAACCGAGGATATCCATAAATGGATAGACGGATTCTTTGATTTTGACGGATTTGAAGATTTCCTCCGATCAGAAAAACTCACCTGACCCTTATGACCACAGAAAGTTCAGGCATTGTGCTGAAGCTTTGGATGAAGCTTATGTGACTTTCCAGGATAAATATACTAAAGAGCAGTTAAAAGCCGTATTCGAATCGCATATCAAAGATGATTACAACGGATATATTTTTCAAACAATATTTGAGGAAACTTAAACTCTGTTTGGAATTTTCTGAATTTTTGTATTATATTAAGAGCTGTTTGATTTAAATTTAAAAAAAAGCGGGCCTTTTTGAACAATAAATTTCTGCAGATATTCAACTTCGGAAAACTGATAAGGTTTACTTCGCCAAGTCAGCTTCTGATATTCTATTATTTGCTTTCTATACTGACAGGTGCGGTGCTTCTCTCAACCCGGCTGGCAAGCTCTGCGGAACCTCTCGCATTCATCGACAGCCTTTT
>JAFGVM010000041.1 GCA_016937995.1 Candidatus Delongbacteria bacterium | reverse complement strand
GCATATTTTTCTGCAGTCGTTTTCATTGGTTTTGCAGGTAAGATAGGTTGGGGGTTCGGTTTCTCGGGAGTGTGGATAGGTGTATGTAATGCATTTATCGGAGTTCTGGGAGTTTGGTGGCTGATGGCATGGAAGATCAAAAAAACTTCCAGCAGATATAATATCTCAACTATGAGCGAATATTTTGAAATAAGGTACAAAGCAAAATATTTTAAACTTTATGCAGCATTAGTAATATTTGTCTTCCTGATACCTTATTCAGCTGCAGTTTTTCAGGGGCTGTCATACCTGTTTGAGATATCTCTACCTGGAATAGAGTATTGGCATGCAGTTGTCGGCATGGGACTTTTTACGTCTATCTATCTTGTAATGGGAGGATATAAGTCAATGTCAGTTATTGACACATTCTTCGGGATGATAATGACACTTGGTGTTATTATGTTAGCAGTATTTACAATTAACGGAGGTGGTGGACTAACTTCTATCGCTGACAGATTATCTGCAATAGACCCCAAACTTACAGCGACAGTTGGTCCTCCGGGACTATGGCCGTTGTTTTCACTTATAATGCTTACCAGTGTTGCACCGTTCGCAATGCCTCAACTTGTTCAGAAATTTTATGCAATTAAAGATAAAAGATCAATAAAAATTGGTATGATAGCATCCACTGTTTTTGCCTTACTGATAGGTGGAATCGCATATTTTGTAGGGTCAACAGGCAGATTATTTGTAACTCCGGGGACTTCACCACAATCTTTTAATGAAGCCGGAAAACCAATATTTGATATGATCATGCCTGAACTTCTAACTCAGATAATACCAGAATATCTTTTTGTAATAATACTTGTACTGATACTTTCAGCATCAATGTCAACATTGGCTGCATTAGTATTGATCTCGAGTTCGACCCTTACTAAAGATTTTTATGCTGGCTATATAAACAAGAAAGTATCGGATAAGAACCTTACTTTATTAACGAGATTGGCAAGTGTTCTTTTTATAGTATTATCAGTAGCATTAGCATTGTTGAAGCTTGATACGATCGTAGCGATCCTTGGTGTATCCTGGGGAGCAATAGGAGCAGCATTCTTAGGCCCTTTCATTTGGGGGTTATTCACAGATTTCTGTAATAAATACGGTGCGTATTTTTCCTCTTTCATTGGTCTTGGTGTAACTATAATCCTTTACTCCAATATCTTCAGCCCGCCAGATGTTATATGGACATCACCTGAAGCAGGAACTGTAGGGATGTTAGTGTCACTGATTCTGAATCCTGTATTCAGTTTTATAGCTGACTTTATAATAACTACGTATAGAATGAAAAGGTTCCTTGAAAAACAGGACGAGAAAACTCCAAAACTGGGAAGCTACGCAAAAAAATGATGGTTCTCCCACAAAGAACACTAAGGTACAGAGAGGGTGTAAAAAAAGAGACGACCTATACGAGCGTCTCGTAAGAAAAGCCCTTTGAGACTTTGTGAACTTTGTGTAAGAAAAAAATAAGGAATATAAATGAAAGTAATATTGTCAGGTTATAATTTAGATTCAGATACAATAGAAGAAATGAAAAAAAAGTCCGGCTGGGAAAAGGACAATGTTTCTCCGGAGACATTGAGTGCAGCTTATGCAAGGATCAGCAGAGACCCCAGAGATATCGATGTTTTAAGAAAAATAGCCAGGGAAGAGGTTGAAAAATCCCGTAAGTCAAATCAGGCTATAATATTCGGACTTGGTCACAGTTCAGTGGCTGAACATGCTTACTTTAACTTTGATATTATCGGTCTTTCAAGACTTGCTGTTGAATATGTACAGAAGTTCAGGTTTGCTTCATATACTGAAAAATCACAAAGATATATCACTCTCGATGATGATTACATTCTGCCGGAAGAGATAAAAGAAGCAGGTTTTGAATCAGAATTCAATGAAGTGGTAAGATATCAGAATCAAGTATATCAGGAACTATACCTTGCACTTCAGGATTATCTTTTTAAAATATATCCAGATGTGATCAAAACTAAGAACGGAAAAAGAACTGTTGACGGCTGGGCAAAAGAAGATGCCCGTTATGTCGTTTCAATGGCAACAGAAAGCCAGTTTGGAATGAGTATAAATGCAAGAAGTCTTGAGAATATGCTTAGAGAGTTCGGATCATCTCAACTGGTAGAGATAAGAGAACTGGGCGAAAGACTGTATGAACTTGTTAAAGACCTTTCTCCTTCGATAATAAAATATATTGAACCAACGGATTATGATATTAAAAATCCTGTTGAATTACAGAATATTGCAATAAAAAAGTGCTTTACACCTGAAATTAATCAGGGTGATAGAGATGTCACTTTATTAAATATCACTCCTGATACTGACAATGTTATTTTGACCGTGATCTTATCATCACAAACCGGAATGAGTTATGAGAACTGCAAAAGATCCGTAAAGGAAATGAGCTATCAAGAAAAAGAAGTTTTGATAAAAACGGCTTTAAATTACAGGATGTCATATGACAGTGTTAGCAGATATTTTGAATTTGCGGATGCGTTATTTGAGATAAATATCAGTTCGACGAACTATGCACAGCTGAAGAGACATAGAATAGCAAGTATGATCACTCATCCTTATAACGTAGATCTCGGAATTACTTTACCTCCGAATATTGAAAAGATCGAAAGAACTGATATTTTTAATGCTGTGATCGAAAGAACTGAAAAGTTTTATTATAAGCTAAAACAGGCTTTGCCGGATCATGCACAATATATACTTACCAATGCGCACAAAAGAAAGATACTCGTTAAGATGAACTTTAGAGAGTTATATCACTTTATGAGCTTGAGACTTGACCAGCATGCTCAGTGGGATATAAGAAAGACAGCTGAGGACATGAAGGAGGAATTGATCAAAACTGCTCCTTTAACAAGTATGATGATGTGCGGTAAAAGCGAATTTGATGATCATAAAAAAATAGTATTCGATTAAAAAAAGCCCTTTGAAAGGGCTTTTTTTTAATCCAGGAACTTTGGTGCGAACTGATCGCTGTCCATCCATTGTAATACCATATCAGGTATATTTTCTTTGTCCGGATCAGAGGTCAGTGTTAATTTTAAATACATTTTATAATCAGCAATGGCCTTTTTGAACAATTCAATTTTTCTATATGCAATTCCCCTGTTATAATACAGGTCGGCACAATCATTTTTAAAGTAGATGGCTTTAGAATACTCTTCTATAGATCTTTCATAGTCACCTGTTAAATAGTAGATTATACCTCTATTCCAATATGCATCCGGGTTACTTGGGTTCAGTTTAATTGCCTTGGTATACTCAGCCAGAGCTTTATCGTATTTTGTGCTTTTTCTGAATAACCGCGCTCTCAGATAGTAAGGTTTGTAGTAGTTCGGATCCACTGCAATTGCTTGCTGAAAACAGTTCAATGCATTATCGAACTGTTTTAATTGAGTATATAAAATTCCAAGACTGTTGTAGGCTTCTGCGAAATCGGGATCTAAAGCGATAGCCTTTTCCATTTCAATTTTAGCCTTATTGTAATCTCCAATGTTAAGATAGATATCTCCTCGCTTGGAATATGCTGCAGGAAATTTTAATGCACTTAAGTTGATTAAATTATTGAATATTTTTAAAGCTTCAGTGTATCGCCCGAGTTTAATATAGACATCACCGATAGAAAGGTATGCCGAAATATAAAGAGCATCGAGATCTATGGCTATCGAGAAATACTCAAGCTTAAGACCTTCTTCTTTTGTGAGATATCCTTTATTGTACCATTCTGAAGCAGTTAAAGCCTCTGTAAGTTTCTGGATAAAATCCGGAGGCAGTTTTTTTGTGGTCTGTTTTAATGCATCAATTTCTTCAAAAAGTTTTTGCATTCTTTCATAATCAACTATAACGTGGTTCCTTAAATTGTTGTCAATAGTAATGTTTATGAACTGTCTGTCTATTTCATGAATATCAATTTCCATTACAAGATTTACAAGATAAGCAGGATAACCGTCTATCTGCTCTTCGCCTTCCCTGTAGATCGTCGTAGGCAAAGTATTTCCAAGATACATCATGACCCTATCTTTCTTTAGCTTTAATGTTAGAAGAGAATCATTGTGTTCAAGAAACAGGCCAGCCTGTATCAAAGCTTCTTTAATTGCATCATATTTTGCTATAATTTTTGCATTATCAATTGAAATACCGGGATCCAGATAACAGATACCTTCAGTTCTGACTATGATCTTATTACCTTTCATTTCAACAGGATCATCTGAAAAAGCGCTGACCGCATAAAGAAGCATTAGAAGTATTGTTAAACGTAGTACATTCATACTTACCCTATATTGTATTACTTGAACGTTAATCTTAGGAAAACATAATTATATGCATAAATTGACTTAAACACAAGAATTAATTTCGAGGTTCAAAGTATTTATACAGCTTGACTATCAGGAATATTATCACTGATGAGAAAATTATCGAGGCACCTGACGGAATATTCAGATCATACGAGATCAATAGACCGCAAATAGATGAAATGAACCCGATCACTATTGATAAATATATCATTTTTTTGAAATTGTTCGTTAATAATCCTGCAGTAGCCTGTGGAATAGTTAACATTGAAATTACAAGGATTATACCTACTATTCTGATATTGACCACTATTGATAAAGCAACTATTGAGATAAGAAAATAATTTATAAGGTCAACCTTAACATTCTGGGTACGGGCAAAATTTTCATCAAATGCAATAAAAAGGATCTCCTTAAACATCATAATGAAGAATATAATGACAATTAATGTCAATATAGCAAGATAGATCATATCAGCTCGAGAAACGGTCAGTATATTACCAAATAGATAAGTCATAAGGTCAGGTGCATATCCCGGTGTCAGGTAAATAAAGATTATTCCAAGTGCCATACCGAATGCCCAGAAAATACCTATAGTTGAATCTTCTCTTACTTCGGTTTTCAGAGCAACTGTTTTTATTCCTACAGCAGATAGAACACCAAAGATCGATGCAGTGATTATTGGATTTATACCAAGGAAATATCCGAGTCCAATTCCTCCAAAAGAGGCATGAGTGATTCCGCCACTGATAAAAACAATTCTTTTTGTAACGATATAGGTACCGACTATCCCGCAGGTAATACTGGCCAGTAAAGCTGTGATCATAGCATTTACAAAGAAAGGGTAAGTAAATATTTCAAGCATTATTTATCTCCATTGTGAATGTGATCTTTTAGAACTCTGTGAGGTAGTTTGCCGTGAGTTATCAGTTCTACAGGGCACTGGTATTGATCGAGAAGATCTTCTGAAATTTCACTTCCGGAATGATAGTGTAAAGTTCTGTTAATACACGCTATATTCTTGATGTAGGATGTGATCACACCGGTATCGTGTGAGACCATTATGATAGTAATATCCTTGTTCATTTCCAGAAGAATTTTATAAAGGTCTACTGAGAAACCTTGGTCTACAAATGAGTTCGGTTCATCAAGTATTAGTAATTCAGGCCTGGATATCATGGCTCTGCAAAGAAAAACTCTCTGAACCTGGCCACCGGACAGATCTCCTACCGGCAGGTCTGTATAATTTTCAAGGTGAAATTTATGGATAAGTTCGTCTGCAGCATCATGATCTTCCCTTGAAAATTTTTTCAAAACTTTTCTTCTCGACATAAGTCCGGAAAGTATCGTCTCTTTGACAGAGATAGGAAATTGTCTGTCGTTGGAATGAAGCTGAGGCAGATATCCAATATTTATCTTCTTTTTAAAAATTATCTCACCGGAGTAAGGTTTTAATAATCCCAGGATCACCTTTAATAAAGTAGATTTTCCACCACCGTTAGGACCTATGATAGCAAGAAAGTCATTCTCATATATATCAAGGTTTATATCCTTAATAATGACCTCTTTATCATATCCTGCCGTAATGTTCCTTATTTCAAGTATCTTTTCCATTTTTCCCTCTTTGTGTTACGGGTTCAAGATGTTGAACCCTTACTTCAATTCAAATTGGAATGTTCTTGCGATCTGTATCATATTGACGAACCAGTTCTCTGCAAGAGGATCGAGCTGTATCACTTTTCCGTCAATACTTTCGGCAATAGCTTCAGCTTGCTTAGTGTCAAATTGCTTTTGAACTATAATGATCTTTACATTTTCTTTTTGTGCGATATCAATAATTTTCTTCAATACTGAAGGAGTAGGGCTTTTACCTTCAAACTCTATAGGTATCTGGATCAGTCCGTATTCTTCTGCAAAATAAGACCATGAAGGGTGATATACGATGAACTTGTTATTGCTAATATCCTTTAGTATCATCCTGATCTGCATATCAAGTTTGTCAATATCCTTCAGAAATCCATTGTAATTTGCTTTGTAAAATTCTGAATTATCTTTATCAAGATCTATCATTGTATTATATATGATCTCAGCCTGTACCTTTACAGCGGAAGGGGAGAGCCAGATATGCGGATTTATTCCTTCTGCATCTTCATCGATGTGCTCACCTTCGTGATGATGATCTGACTTTATAAGTTCAACACCTTTAGAAGTATCAACGATCCTGATCTTAGGATTTACATTTACGATCTTAGCCATCCATGCTTTTTCAAATCCAATGTGTCCTATCCTGAAATATAAAGGTGAATGAGATAAAGATATCAGGTCTGAAGGATTTGGTTCATATGTTGCAGGACTTGCTCCCGGTGGCACCATTACTTTGACTTCAAATTTGTCACCCACTATCTTTTCAACGAAAAACTTCTGAGGTAGAATACTTACAGTAATAATATTACTTTGCTTTAATTCTGTCGTGCAACTTACTAAAATAATGAAAGATATAATTAAAATTATTGCTTTTTGATAAAACATATTAACTCCTTGTATTATTTTCTTTTTTTCTTAAAGCTATCTCACAATCTTTGCAGTATCCTTCAAAATATAGAACATGAGAAGTGATGTTGTAATCGAGATCTTTTTGAAGTTTTTCCTGTAATGCTGAAATAACACAGTCTTCAAAATTCGTGACTTCTTTACATTCTCTGCAGATCACAAAATGTCCATGCCCTTTAATGTTCTTTGATATAAGGTACTTGACTCCGGATATTGAGATAGAATTTATCAAGTCTTTATTTTCTAAGTGGTCAATAGACCTGTAAACGCTGGTAATATTGGGCTGAGGATCAAGCGATCCCCAAATATTTTTAATGTTAATGATCTTTTCAGAGTTGTCAATAACGTCCAGTATTTTCTGTCTTAATTTTGTAAGCTTCATAACTGTTCCTGAATTGTTTTGCGCAAATCATTTGCAATATAATGAATAAAATGAGAAGAATCAAGATTCTTTTTCTTTTGATTATTTCCCATTAATTACTTACTTTTTATCCCATGGATAATTTCAATTGTAATACAGTTACTTTTCTAAACCGATTTTCAGGTCTATAACCTTTTTATCGTTCTCTTACACGAGGATGATAAGTTCTTACATTAAAAATTAAAAAAATAATAAAATATAAAATCAGGAGTGAACATGAAAGTTGTAGTCTTAGGTGCAGGTATGGTCGGTAGTGCAATGGCAATTGATATTAAAAATCAGTATAATGTTGTAGTAGCAGATATTAATGAAGAAGCTTTGAACATTTTAAAAAATGAATACGGAATGAATACTATTAAGGCCGATCTTAAAGATAAGCAGACTGTTAAAGATATTATTGCAGATGCTGACCTGGTAGTTGATGCTGTTCCGGGATTCATGGGTTATGAAACTGTGAAAACGATCATAGAATGTGGAAAAAATGTAGTTGACATTGCTTTCTTTCCGGAGGATTCTGAGCCTTTAGACAAGCTTGCAAAAGAGAAAGGCGTTATTTGTATAACTGATATTGGTGTAGCACCCGGCATGTGTAACGTGATCCTTGGTTATCATGCAGCAAGAATGAAAGTCAATTCTTATCTTTGTCTAGTAGGAGGTCTGCCTAAGAAAAGAACATGGCCTTGGGAATATAAAGCACCGTTCTCACCTTGTGATGTTATTGAAGAGTATGTGAGACCTGCCAGATATAAAGAAAGTGGGGTGGAGGTAACTAAACCGGCTTTGTCTGACCCTGAGCTTATTGAATTTGAGCAGTGTGGTACTCTGGAGGCCTGGAACAGTGATGGCCTAAGATCTTTAATTAGAACTATACCGGATGTTCCTAATATGAAAGAAAAGACAATGAGATATCCCGGTCATATTGAGAAAGCAAGAATACTCAGAGAGTCAGGATTCTTCAGTCAGGAACCGATAGACTTCAATGGAACAAAGATCACTCCTTTGCAGATGACAGAAAAGCTTCTTTTTTCAGACAAAAACTGGAAACTTGGTAGATTTGAAGAGGAATTCACAGTTATGAGAGTAATTGTTTCCGGTGAAGAGAATGGTGTGAAGAAAGAATATACTTACGATCTTTATGATGAATATAATGCTGATACCAGAACTTCCTCTATGGCAAGAACGACAGGTTATTCATGTACCGCAGCTGTTAATTTAGTAGCTAAAGGGATCTATAAAGAAGTTGGGTTGAGCCCTGCTGAGTATCTTGGTAAGGATGAAGCTTGTTTTAGAGGATTGCTGGAGTATTTAAAGGAGAGGAATGTTATATATAACCTTACGGTTAAGTGATAAGTGGTAAGTTTGCTGTTGTCATTGTCCCGATAAATCGGGATGCGCGGCAATCTAAAGCCTATCATATTCAGACTTGATCCGGGAATCCAGGAGTGTTCAATATCGGTGCTTATTGATATATGCCCGGTATGTTTTCGTAGGGAACGTAGATCTGAACTGCGTTCCCTTCGTCATACGCAAGATCCCACAACCATTTTCTAATTTTACTTCTTGCCAAAATCTTATATCAAAGATATATTCTTTAAATTAGTAAAAAGTATTAATGTGATGATGCGAAGTTGCTTGCAACTTCTTAGGTCGGATGGTAGGGGCGTAATTTATTACGCCCGACACAAAACAATGGATCCCTCCCGATTTATCGGGAAGGATGACAAACAAAAGGAACACAATGGCACAACAGCAACTTGAGCAGCAACTTTGGAAAATAGCTAATACTCTTAGAGGGAGTATGGATGCTAACGATTTTAAGGATTATATTCTCGGTTTTATTTTTTATAAATATCTTAGTGAAAAAGTGCATACTTACGCAGATGTGATTTTGAGTTCTGATGGTATTCTATATAAAGATATTGATGAAGACTCTGAATCGGGTAAGCAGTATCTTGAAGCTATTAAGCATGAAACACTGGATAAACTTGGTTATTTTTTAAAACCTTCGGAGCTTTTTTCGGTCATGTCCAAAAGAGGTAATTCTGACGGTACAAGTAAGTTTATTTTAGATGATCTTGAAAAGGTTTTTAATAATATCCAAAATAGTACTATGGGTACAGCCAGTGAAGAGGATTTTGATCATCTGTTCGAGCAGATAAGACTGGGTGATTCTAAACTTGGTCAGACCGTTAATCAGAGAAATGAGCTTATTACTAAGGTGCTTTCACATCTTGATGAGATTGATTTTGAAATGGAGAATGCAGAGAGTGATATACTTGGAGATGCGTATGAGTATCTTATTTCTCAGTTTGCCAGTGGTGCAGGTAAGAAAGCAGGTGAGTTCTATACACCTCAGCAGGTTTCTAAGATTCTTGCAAAGGTCGTTTCTACAGGCAAGGACAGACTTAAAAGTGTTTATGATCCTACTTGTGGTTCAGGTTCACTTCTATTGCGGGTTTCAAAGGAAGTAAAGGAAGTCGGAGCTTTCTACGGTCAGGAGAAAAATCCTACTACATACAACCTCTGCCGTATGAATATGATCATGCACGATATTCATTATAGAAAGTTCGATATTAAGAATGAAGATACTCTTGAAAAACCTCAGCATGTAGATAACAGGTTCGAAGCTGTTGTAGCCAATCCGCCTTTTTCTGCGCACTGGTCTGCAAGTCCGTTATTCATGTCAGACGACAGATTTTCACCCTACGGCAAACTCGCACCCAGGACCAAAGCCGATTTCGCATTCGTACAACACATGATCTATCAGCTCGCGGACAACGGAACAATGGCAGTCGTACTCCCTCACGGCGTACTGTTCAGAGGAGCAGCCGAAGGAGTCATCAGAAAACATCTCAT
>JAFGVM010000040.1 GCA_016937995.1 Candidatus Delongbacteria bacterium | reverse complement strand
CCTTCAGGAGATTTTAAATATAAAAAAATTATCAAAAAAGATTCTACGGGTGAAATAATCTCAGATAAAGGACCATTTTCAGCAAAATGTATAAAATTCGTACCGGATAACGACAACAATTGCAGTTTTATTGTAAAAGAAGTTCCGGTAGGAATAGATTTCCATTGGAGTCACTCAGAGGAACTGGAATACAAAGGTGAGCTTGAAGTTATGATCGGCAATAGCGGACTTCTTACCTCTGTAAATATTATCGATATAGAATCATACCTGAAAAGTGTTAATTCATCTGAGATGAGAAATGATAATAATATTGAAATGTTAAAAGCACAGACCGTGGCTGCCAGAGGAACTGTGTTGGCTACAATGGGGAAGCATCATTTTTCAGATGGATATGACCTATGTGCAGATGATCACTGTCAGTGTTATCAGGGGACAAAACGAATTACAGATATCTCTAATATAGTAACTGAGACCACTGAAGGAGAGGTGCTGATGTTCGACAATAAATTTTGCGATACAAGGTATTCTAAGATATGCGGTGGTATTACAGAGAAATATTCCACATGCTGGGAGGATATGGATTTTCCTTACCTTCCTGCTATAAGCGACGATTGCGATAAAACAATATTCAGAAAACCTATGGATGAGATAGAGGCAGAGAAATTCATAAAAAATAATGACTTGGAATGCTATTGCAATACATATAAATACAAACTTCCCGGATCTCTTAAATTTTCAAAAGACCTTTTCAGGTGGGAAGAAGAGATAGCATCAGTGGAAATAAAAGATAATCTGCTCAGGAAATTTGACAGGAACATTGGTGATATCCTGGATATAATACCAATGGAAAGAGGTTATTCCGGAAGAATAAGTAAGCTGAATGTGGTCGGAACTGATGGTGAAACCATTATTTCAAAAGAATTAAACATTCGTAGGCTTCTTTCTGCTTCACATCTTCCTAGTTCTGCATTTATAATTCGAAAAACCGGTAACAAATATATTCTTAAAGGTGCTGGATGGGGTCACGGAGTGGGTCTTTGTCAGATCGGAGCTCAGATCATGGGTGAGCAGGGAATCAGCTACAAGGATATTTTAAAACATTATTACAAAGGTTCGGTCTTAAAAAAGATAGTTCCTGAAATAAATTCAGGTCCATAAGTTATGAAAAAACTAACAAGAAATATTGATTACTTTTTGATATTGAGTGTCATAATGCTTTTTTCTATGGGACTTCTCGGTATATACAGTGCAAGTAGACCAACAGGAGAGGAAGGATTAATATTCAAACAGCTTGTATGGTTCGCTACAGGTATCGGTCTGGTCATTTTGATACAATTCATTTCTTTAAGATACCTAGAGGTCATGAGTAACGTGATCTATGGTTTTCTTGTATTGTTACTTATCCTGATATTCTTTTTTGGCAGTGTAAAAATGGGAGCAAAAAGGTGGTTTAATTTAGGAATATTTCAATTTCAACCTTCTGAGATCGGTAAATTTATTATGATCTGTGCTCTAGCAAGCTATTACAGTAACGGAAAAATATTCTGGAACGATAAAAGATATCTTATAACTGGACTGGCTATAACTTTGTTACCTGCAATATTGGTTTTCAAGCAACCTGATCTAGGCACATCTCTAGTATATATATTCCTATTTGTTTCAATAATTTTCGCTGCGGGTGTTCCATATTACTACCTTCTTAACATGTTCGCAATATTATTATTTGTCATAGCAAAAGGGGTCGGTATTCAGTTTTTTGTGACTTCGCTGATAATTTACGCTCTTATTCTTTATAAATTTTCAAAAAACTACATTAAGGCTGCAATAATATGGTTTGTTTGTTTCTTTACCGGAATCGGCTCTTCTCTGATATGGAGCAGATTGAAACCCTACCAGAAAATGAGACTTCTGACTTTTCTTGATCCTGAAAAATTTTCAAGAGAGGGGGGATGGCAGGTCGTACAGTCAAAAGTTGCGGTCAGCAATGGTAATTTGACAGGAGAAGGTTTTTTGAACGGCAGTCAGGTGCAATTGAGATTTCTTCCAGAGGGGCATACTGATTTTATATTCAGTGTGATATCGGAAGAGTTCGGATTGATCGGAATAATCATATTACTGGGATTATTTTCTTTGTTCATTTACAGAATGATAAAGATCACTATAGAAACACATAATAAATTTCTATATCTGGTCAGTTCAGGAATAACGGCTTTGTTCATATTTCAGATCTCACTTAATATAGGAATTGCAATAGGTATAATGCCTGTTACCGGTCTAACTCTGCCGTTCCTAAGTTATGGTGGATCAGCCATGCTGGTGAACATGATCATGGTTGGTGTGATAATAAGCATAAACAGAGAAAAAAAGGTTATTTAACTTTAAACTATGAATTATGAACTGCAAAATTAAAAATATGAAGGGATAAAAATTGAAGAAATTTATTATGATCTTACTGGTCCTCGGGATCACGATATTTGCAGCTGCTCCTGAAGAATATACTCAGGCTTATGAGCTGTTCAATAAAAAAGAATATGCAAAATCTGAGAAGATATTCAGTGATTTTATTAAAAATAATCCTGAACATTTCTATGTTGCGAATTGTTTCTACTGGCTGGGAATGATAAATTTAAAGCAGAAGGACTATACAGGTGCATTATTCAATTTCGAGCAGGTAATGACATGTGAGAACATATGGAAGTATTCAGATGCAATGATAGGTGTAGGAAGTGCATATATGAAACTTGGAGAATATGAGAACGCTAAGAATACATATGAAAGAATTATTAAAATGTATCCTAAGGATGTAAAAAACGTTAAGGAATCGAATAAACAATTGAAGATAATAGAGCAAAAATTAAGTAATACCGGGAAATAGAATGAATATTTTACTCTTTGAGGATAACAATTATAAAAATTTTGGACCTTTGACAAAATTAAGACCGGTTCATGAATTGCGAACAGGCATCTATAGTATTTTGCAGAAATACCAGAAACTTATGCCGGATGATAATTTTTATTTTTATCATAGAGCAAAATTCAACTCAAGATACAAAGAAGAGAATTTGGAATTGTTCAGGGCTATGGATGATGAAGAATTCGTAGCTGTCAATTCCAGGATCATACCTGATAATAATCTTGTCAAATATATCGAACTGATGAAGAATAATAAGGCCAAATACTCTAAGGATGAAGAAAACAACCTTCTATGCGGAATATTCCAAAATAAAAAACAGTTCAAAACTACGTATACCAAGAAAATTTCAAATACTATCGTTCCCAAATTCAAAATGATCTGTTATCCCTGGGACCTTGTCAACTATAACGGAAGTGAAATAGTATCAGATCTTAAATATAAAACTGCTGAGCAAGGATGGATAAATAAAGATCCTGAAAACGTTATCCTGACCGGCAGAAATAATATTTACATAAAAAAAAGTGCGAAAATAAGGGCAGGAGTCATAATTGATGCTTCCGAAGGCCCGGTTGTTATCGATGAAAATGCTGATATAATGCATAATAGCGTTATAATCGGACCTGCTTACATTGGCAGGGGATCAGTCGTGAAAATTGGATCAAAGATATATGAGAACACTTCAGTTGGTGAAGTATGTAAAGTGGGTGGTGAAATTGAGGGATCCATTATACATGGTTACAGCAATAAACAGCATGACGGATTTTTAGGTCATGCATATATTGCAGAATGGTGCAATCTGGGAGCTGATACAAATAATTCAGACCTTAAGAACAATTACTCTAATGTTAAAGTAGAAATAAACGGTAAATTAATAGATACAGGATCGATGTTCGTCGGATTAATCATGGGTGATCACTCTAAAACAGGTATCAATACTATGTTCAACACGGGAACTGTTGTCGGTGTGGGATGTAATGTATACGGAGAGGGATTTCCTGAAAGGAACATTCCTGATTTTCACTGGGGCGGAAAGGGTAAACTTACCAGGTATCCATTTAAAAGAACAATTGCAACAATGGAAACAGTTATGAAGAGACGCAATAAAGATCTGAGTAAGAACGATCTGAAGATCCTTGAAAAAATATATTTAAATTGTAAATAACGGAGTCGAAATGTCAGACAAAAAATTTTATCTGTTCGCAATGATCGTATTGGTAAGTGCTATTCTTTTAAGCTATAGATATGAGGATACTGAAGCATCAACAAATGATACTATGCAGTATTTTAAGAAAATGAACTATATTCTCAGGATCGTGGATAATGTTTACGTTGATGAACCTGATAACGAAAAGATGATGGAAGGTGCGATAGAAGGTATGCTTGAAGGTTTGGACCCTCATTCAGTTTATATTCCTGCAGAAGAACAGAAAGAGGTGGAAGAGGACTTTAAAGGTGAATTCGGCGGTATCGGAATAGAGTTCGAGATAAAGCATAAATACCTTACAGTTGTTTCTCCTATCCCGGATACTCCATCAGACAGGCTGGGACTTCAGCCCGGAGACAGAATCATAAGTATTGATGATAAAACAGCTGTGGGTATCACAACCAATGAAGTTTTCAAAAGGCTCAAAGGTAAGATAGGTACAAAAGTCAAGATCACTGTTGCAAGGACAGGTGTTGACAAACCTTTGGAATTTGAAATTAACAGAGCTGCAATCCCAGTTTACAGTGTTATAGCAAAATGTATGCTGGATGATAAAAAAACAGGTTATATTTCTGTCAACAGATTCGCTTACAAAACCGCATCAGAACTTGAAGAGGCTTTACAAAATTTAGAGTCAAGAGGAATGACCCAATTGATATTGGATCTAAGGGGCAATCCCGGTGGTCTGATGGATCAGGCCATAGATATTTCAGATAAATTTTTAGATGCAGGAAAGATGATAGTTTACACAAAAGGAAGATTTAAAGAGTTTGATGATGAATACTTTTCCACAAAAGGGGCTACTCATCAAAAAGTACCTATAGTAATACTGATCGATGCCGGTTCAGCTTCAGCTTCAGAGATAGTTAGCGGTGCTCTTCAGGATCATGACAGAGCATTAATTTTAGGTGCAAAATCTTTCGGTAAAGGTTTAGTCCAAAGGCCTTTCGAACTTGGTGATGGTTCTGTAGCAAGAATTACTATCGCAAGATATTATACCCCTACCGGCAGGTTGATACAGAGACCTTATGATAATGGAACTGAAAGCTATATTTACGACAGATTTAAAAATGATGATGATCTGACCGATAAAGAAAAAGCAAAAAGGGACTCAATAAAGAATGCGGAAACATTCTATACTCTCAGAAAACACAGAGTAGTTTACGGAGGAGGAGGAATTACGCCGGATTCACTTATAACGTATGACCTGTTATCTGATCTGATGATAGATCTTTTACGTATGAGGGTATACAATGATAACTCTATCAACTACTTTAATGAGCAAAAAGATATCGACCATAAGTGGAAAGATGATTTTGAGGTATTTTACAATGAATTTGTAGTTGATGATAATATGCTGAATGAATTTAAAAAAGTAGCAAATAAGAATAAGCTTTTCTTTGTAGACAAACTTCCTGAGAAAAAGGATATACCGAAAGATGAACTGTATTATACGAATGCTGATTTTGAAAAAGATAAAGAAAAGATCAGGATTGAGATCAAATCAAGTATCGCAAGACAGTATTTTAAAGACAGAAGTTTGTATCCTAGGATCAAGGCTATGAACGATAAGTTCGTTAAGAAAGCTTTAACGATGTTCGAAGATGCGAAGAAATTAGCAGATATAAAATAATTATCAAAGCAGGGCAGTATCATGAAACACCCGATGTTATAAAGAGAGAGGAATAATGAGATCGTATAATATTAAAGATTTTGAGAAACTTTTTGTGATCGATTTCGATAAGATTGAATGGAATGATCTTAAGTTGCAACCTGATGAGAGAATTGATCTCCTCATAGTCGAGGATGAGAGTTCGTTCAGAGAGCTGTTAAAAGAAATTCTTGAAACGACCGATGTATATAAGATTGATACAGCTGAGAACGGCAGACGTGGTTTAGAAAAATATCATGAGAAAAGACATGATATTGTGATCACTGATGTAATGATGGATGAGTTGACAGGAATTGAGATGGCGGAAAGTATCATAAAACTTAATCCTCAGCAGAAAATATTTTTTGTGAGCAGCTGGCTAAGTCAAAAACAAATGGTCGCCAAGTTTGAAAAACAGTTCACTGAAGGCTATTTCCAATTTATAGACAAACCTTTTGACCTTAAGGATTTTCAGAACAGAATATACTTATTTATAAATGACTCATTGTCGAATATAAAATTCAATGTTCTGGATAAAGGTGCATTAGAAAGAACGATGAGTGCATTGGAACCGTATCAGTTACTCGTACTTCACCGTGAGATATTAAACCGCTGTATCATGTTGTCGGGTTTACTTCTCAAAAAACAATATGAAAGAGAGAATATAACAAGCCTTTTTCTTAATAATAAAGATTATATGCAGAAAGTGGGCTGTAATTATGACGAAGTCTATTGCAGAGGAAATGTTTGTGTGAATATCAATCCAAAATGTATGGCCAGAAAGCTTAAACATCAGATGGAGATCATGATGGGTTTGATCAATGATATTTATGAGTATTATAAAGAAAATCACAAAGGAAAAATTAATGAAGAAAATATTAGTAGTGGGGTCGGTGGGGATCGATGATATAGAGACCCCTGCCGGTAAAGTGGAAGGGGTTCCGGGTGGTTCAGCAATATATTTCAGCCTTGCAGCATCAGCTTTTGCAGATATTAATTTCGTAGGTATAGCAGGTAGAGATTTTCCCCAGGAGATAATTGATCTGATGAGAGTAAGACAGATCGATCTTAATGGTTTTGAGATAGTAGAAGGTAAAACTTTCAGATGGTCAGGAAAATACCATAGTAATATGGATGACAGAGACAGTCTTTTAACTGAATTGAACGTTTTTGAGAATTTCTCTCCAAAATTACCGGGTAATTATAAAGAAAGTGAGATAGTGTTTTTAGCTAATATACACCCAAAACTTCAATTGCAGGTTCTTAATGAAGTAACAAAACCTGAACTTGTAATCTCTGATACCATGAATTTCTGGATAGATGGTGACAGATCAGAGGTTTGGGAGGTAGCTAAGAGATCTGATATTTTTATTATGAATGACTCTGAGATATGCTTATTGACAGGCGAAAGCAATTTTTTGAAAGCTGCAGATAAATTTATTGAGGATTGTCCAAAATTGCTGGCTGCTGTTGTTAAACTGGGTAAATACGGGGCTTACGTAACAGATGGAAGTAAAGAATTCTTTTTACCTGCGTACCCTTTGAGAAAAGTTGTTGATCCTACCGGGGGCGGTGATAGTTTTGCCGGTGGTTTTGCTGGATATTTAGCTTTGAAAGGAAGTTATGATTTTAATGATATTAAAAAAGCTGTGGTCTATGGAACAATTACTGCGTCATTCTCAGTAAATAATTTTTCTGTGGACGGTCTGAAAGATTTTGATGACGGAGATATTCAGGATGCTTACAAAGTGATGATGGAAGTGATTAAATTTTAGTTTCTGCAGGGGCGTATCGATATACATCCAAAATTCAAAGTAAACGTAGAAATACTTTTACTTTTTTATTAAATAGGGCATTATAAATAACACCCGTACATATTAAGCAATTTATTCAAACAAATCTTCTAAGTCATCAAGACGATCCTCAAGTCTGTCTTTTTCATTTACAGTTAGCTCACAATTCTTAGCAAGATCATAGTAAGATCTTGCTTTAACCTGATTCCCGAGATTTTTGAAACTGACAGCCAAAAAATAGTATGAATTAAAAAGATCAACGTTTGAATATCTTTCGTACATTTTCATTATCTTATTAATTATATCCTGATAATGATCTATAGCTAAAGCATATTTTTTTTGTTCAAAAAGTGCACGTGCCTTAATAAAAATAAAAAAATGTGAATCAGGATATTCCTTTAATGCCAGATCAGCTGTATCCTCAGCTTCTTCAAATTTCTCATAATCAATGTATACCCATCCCAGAGTTGAAATTGCAAGATATTTACTGAAGTATGAAGTATCAATGGATTTCTTTAACATTGCGATCCCGCTTTTTCTTTTATCAAATATCCAGCTTAGCAGTGAGCTTTTATAATAGGTGTAACTGCCCAGAAGGAGCAACCCGTCACCGATATTCTTATTCTCTTTGACACTGTCCTCAATGTAACCGATACCGTTTGAGGTATGCCTGAAGCCGCTGAAATAGCTTTTATTTCTTCCTAGCAGATACCCTTTGTTCACAAGACTTGCTCCAAGATAAAATTTGAACCATGGGTCATTATTTCCGTGATCAATATGGAATCTCGCTTTATTTTCTGAATTCCTGTAGTAAATTGCTATCTTTGAGTCAAATTTATCAGTTTCGTAAAATACAGCAAGATAATTGTAGTATGTTCCCATCATGAAATCACCGATAGGGTGGTCGGGATATTTGTCTCTAATCTTAAAAAAGATTGACTCAGTTACAGCAAAATTTTCTTTATACATCTGATCTATGGCATGGTTTATTCTATCTTTTTCGAGATCTTCTATCTGCATTGAGAAAGTAATTGAGATAAAGAGCAATAGTATTATTAAGATGTTTTTCATTTGTTTTATTTTCCTTCTCAAAATAGTTACCTGAGTAAGTTATAAAAAATCAACACTGAATACAAATGGAAAAGTAATTATATATTGAAATCAAAAGTTGTTTTATTTTTCTTGCAATAACGCTAATTTATTATTAATATAGTAATGTGTCAAGTATTCTAAATGTTTAAATATTGCAGGAGAGAATAATGAAAAAAAGTTATTATATACTAATATCTCTTGTTTTTATGTTCAGTGTTTTCGGATTGCAGTGGGAGCAAATGTTCCCTGAGTTGAATTCATACAGAGTGACTGAAATAAAACAAGGATCAATTACTAATGTAGGAAATTATGGTTATGTATTCTGCGTAAATGATTCAACACCTTCAAAGATGGCTTATTATAATTATAGCCAGCAGTTGGAGTTCGTTTCCGGTTATAACGGGCTTCCTGTTAAATCAATAGCATTTGACAACCATGTTACAGATAGTGTTTATATTGCTTATGGATACTTGTCTGGTAGTGACGGTCATTCAAAATACGATATGATAACAGGAACATCGACTAGAAAATCATGGGCTTTTATGCCGAAATTTATAAAATATTTGAATTCTGGTTTCTATTTAGGTAGTTGGGGGCAGGTATATCATTCAGAAGATGGAACATATTGGCAGGTAATGGATGAATTTTCAACAATGGATGATTCACCTGTGAGCGATATTGTTGAAAACACACAGGGTATATTATTCACTTCTTCAAAAATACCCAGAGTTACTAATGAAGTGATGTTCATGAAGAACGGTGATATTTTGGATTCATTGAATACCGGAATGACGGGTATTAATGATCTTTATAAAAGAACTACTCCGAATGGTAATGATATTCTATTTTCTGTAGGTGACGGATCATATTCTGACGGTCTTTACAGGATCCTGTACAATGATAGTACAATAATCGGTTTTGAACTGATCGACTATATTCCTGAAGCAAATCTTATAACTGAACATATTGATTCATATATTGTTACCTGTAAAAATTCAGCTGATATGTATATTGTACCATTTAGCACTGGAATTGCAAGACAGCATGTTCATGGTTTGGATATAAATAATATTTACTGTATTTCAAGGGGGTATCCAATTTATACGCCAAATTTCTTAATCGGTACTGATAAAGGTGTTTTTATGGCAACAGGGACTACTTCAATTGAGAATGGAGAATGGAGAATTGAGAATTATAAACTACAGCAGAATTACCCGAATCCGTTTAATAATGAGACTGTTATTCCTTATGAACTGCAAGCCGACTCTGATGTTAAGATAAATATATTTAATTCGAACGGGGAACAGGTTAAGCAGATCTCTCTTGGAAAGATGAATAAAGGAACTCATGAATATAAGCTGTCTACTGAGAATTTTAGTGCAGGGCAATATTTTTATACTCTGAGCATAAACGGTGAAGTTGCAGGAAGGAAGAAGATGTTGTATTTAAGGTAGGAGAGAATAATGAGAAATATAATTATTATTATCTTTGCTGTATCATTTTTTTTAAACGCACAGCAATGGGTAAATATTTCACCTTTTCCAGATAGTAATTATGGTGTTCCGGGAGACTTCATATCTGAAAAAGAAGGCTGGGTTCATAAGGGAACCAGTCTTGGTACTGATGTGATTTTTCATACTGATAATGGGGGAGACACCTGGAAAGAAATATATGTCCCAGAAGATTCTTTAGTTATAATAATATCATTAGAAATGATAGACTCAAAATATGGCTGGATGAAAGAAATAAGGGGAGGTAATTATTATTACTTAAAAACAGTTGATGGTGGATACAATTGGGAAGATATGACAAATGATTTGCCAATAGGAAGTTACAGGTCATTGTTTTTTATTAACCGCACTACAGGATTTATACAATGTGGATATAACGATTCAACATATAATCCAATAATTTACAAGACTATCAATGGGGGATATAATTGGCATTTGGTTGAAACACCAGTAGTTTATCAACCTCATCCTTATGTGGTGAATTACTCGGTTAATAAGCTCTTCTTTCTTGATGATGACCATGGGTGGGCAGGATGTTCTTGCCTAACTGATACTGGTATGCTAATCTATACTGTTGACGGTGGTGAAACATGGCAAGTTGGAATTGAACCAGGTCCGGGAGATATCTTTGATGTTCATTTTATTGATCATAATACCGGAGGAGCAGTTGGTTATTCATGGGGTCCTTCTGTAATTCTTACTGAAGATAATTTCATCGCGGATAATTCAATAAATTATGATTGGGATATTTTGACATCAGCAATTTATTTTCAAAATGATTCGACTATCTGGATTGCAGGTCAACCGGGTAAGGTATACAGAAGTATTGATGGTGGTGATACATTTAGCATTTACCAAACTATTGATTCTGACTATATATTTAAAATACAATTTTTTGGTGATACGGGTTATTTTTTTGGTGATGATAACGCATTATATAGATTTGATGGTGATTCAACTTCAATTGAGAATGGAGAATTGAGAATTGAAAATTATACACTACAGCAGAACTATCCGAATCCTTTTAATCCTTCAACCGAAATAGAGTATTCTTTAAAAAATTCAGGATTAGTCAAAGTGTCCGTATTCAATTCACAGGGTCAGTTTGTTAAGAATCTTGTTAGTAGAAAAATGGAGAAAGGAAACCATAAAATCAATTTTAATGCGGAAGATTTGAATAGTGGGGTTTATTACTATCAAATGATGGTTGATGGTGTAAAGCATGGAGCGAGGAAAATGTTGTATCTGAGGTAAATGTAGAATTGAAAAACTGTAGGGGACGATTTCTTTTCGTCCCCACTTTTAAAAAGATCCTGAAATGAATTCAGGATGACAGGTTTTAGATTACATATGGATACCCGTGTCAAGCACGAGTATGACAATCGTATGGATCGCAAAATGCTTTCCATTTTTATTTCTATATTCATTTGATAATCACACATACTATACATATATTTATTTAAATCTTAATTGAGGAACTGTTATGAAAAAATATATATGTATGTTTTTAGGATTTATTTTAGCGTCCTGTTCATCCAATAAATTTCTAAAGACCGTCGATAATGTTGATCTTGATAAATATTCTGGTCTATGGTGCGAGATAGCAAGGTTCGATCACAGTTTTGAAAAAGGTTTGAAATGTGTGACAGCAAATTATACACTCAGGGAAGATGGTAAGATAACAGTAGTCAACAAAGGTGTTAAAGAATCTGATCTTTCCGGTAAAAAAGCAGAAGGAGTAGCATGGGTTCCTGACGAAAAATATCCCGGTAGATTAAAAGTATCTTTCTTCTGGCCTTTCGCAGGAGATTATTACATTATCCATCTGGACGATAACTATCAGTATGTTCTTGTCGGTGCTCCGAACAGAGAATATTTATGGATATTGAGCAGACTTGAAAAGCTGGATGATAAAATATATGACAAGCTTGTAAAGATCGCTCAAGAGAACGGTTTTGATACTTCTAAACTTAAAATGGTACCACAGAACTGCAGATGATCTTAACAAATTACCACATGCACAGTTCATTCAGTGACGGAACAGCTTTTCCTGAAGAGTATGTTCTCATAGCTATAGAAAAGGGTTTTAAGTCTATCGGTTTTTCAGAACATGGACCAACACCATTTAATAAACACTGGGAACTTCCTGAAAATAAAGTTGATGAATACTTCGCAGAAATAAACAGACTGAAGGATAAATATAAAGATAAGATCGAAATTTATATCGGTATGGAACTTGATTATTATACCGGTCTCGAAGAAAATTCATTTTCAAAGTACGATCTGGACTATGTTATAGGATCAATTCATTACTTTCCTGATAAAGAAGGTAATATCTTCGGTATAGATTGTAAGCCGGAGGATTTTCACAGAACAATTCATGAATTTTTCAAAGGTGATGTCAAAGCTTTCGTGAAAGAATTCTGTGACAGGATCATTGATATGGTTGATAAATTCAAACCGGATATCATCGGTCACTTTGATCTGATAAAGATAAATAATTTCAATGAGATGTATTTTTCTGAGTCTGATCCCAGGTACAGGGAAGAGATAATGCGTGTTTTTAGATTCATCTCAGACAAGGGAACAATGCTTGATGTAAATACCGGTGGAATTACCAGAGGGTTTATGACTGTACCATATCCTAGTCCCTGGGCTTTAAAAGAAGCTGCAAAGCTGAAGATCCCGGTAGTATTGAATTCAGACGCACACAGGCCTGAACATATTGACGGCAAATTCGAGAATGTATCAAAGATATTAAAAGAATGTGGTTATACAGAGAAAATGATAATAAAAGATGGTAACTGGGTTCCAGTTCCCATTTAGGTATGAGGTATGAAGTATAAGGTATGAGGTGAAAAGTCAGTCTGAGTTAATCGAAGACTAAGACTTTTCTTCAATGGGCAATTGATAATGTAGGGGCGTAATTTATTATGTCCCTGAGTATCCAACAACCAACAAGGAATGTCCAATCTCCAAGGGGAATTCTAAAACGCTATCCCAACGGGATATAACACCCCTAACCGCAGGTTTCAACCTGTGGGATAAAAGGATCCCTCCCGATGAATCGGGAAGGATGACAGCTGGAATGATTTAACAACTTAGAGGAAAACAAATATGAAGACAAACGATAAATTGAAAGTATTAAGAGATCTGATGAAAAAGAATAAGGTAGATGTTTACTGTATTCCAAGTTCGGATCCACATCAGAGTGAATATGTAGCTGAGAGATGGCAATCAAGAGCATGGATGTCAGGTTTTACAGGTTCCGCAGGAAGTGTCATGCTGACTCAGAAGAAAGCCTGTGTTTTCACTGACGGAAGATATGATATTCAGGTGGAAAAGCAGCTGAAAGGAAGTTCCATAGATTTTATTATTACAAATTTTCCAAATGCTAAAACACCAATTGATTGGATGAAAGAACAATTTAAGAATAAGAAAAAGATCACGATCGGAGTAGATGGTAAAGTTGTGTCTATTGCTACGACCAGATCTATTGAAAAAGACATGAAAGATCTCTCTGTTGAGTTCAGAACAGAAGATCTCGTAGATAAGATCTGGAAGGACAGACCTGCGATCCCTTGTGAGAAGTTATTTCTTCAGGATAAGTATACAGGTACAAGTATGTCTGAGAAAATATCAAATATCAGAGAGAAAATGATAGCTGAGAATTGTAATTATTTCATAGAATCAGCTTTGGATAATATAGCATGGATTTTAAATGTCAGAGGAGATGATATACCTTATTCTCCGGTAGTAATTTCACATTTGATAATCTCAGATAAGGATGTTTATTATTTCGTAGATAAGAAGAAACTTACCAAAGCTACTACAGAATATTTCAAAGCTAATAAAGTTAAAATTAAAGATTATAATGATATTAACTCATTCCTGTCTAAGCTAAAAAAAGGTTCTAAAGTTCTTCTTGATCAGGGAAGAATAAGTAAAGATGTATTCATTTCTATTTCAGATAAAGCTGAGATCATTGAGAAAGCAGATCCTATACCTTTAATGAAAAGCATTAAGGATAAAATCGAAATTAAGAACATGAAGAAAGCAATGGTCAAAGAAGGTGTTGTACTTGTAAAATTTCAAATGTGGTTTGAGAAGAATCTAAACAAAAAATTAAAGGAACTTGATATTGCAGAAAAGATCACTGAACTTAGAAAAGAACAGAAAGGATTTTTTGATAACAGCTTCAACACTATTTCAGCGTACAAAGCTAATGCAGCATTAATGCATTATGCTCTTCAGAAAAAAACACAGGCTACGATCAAACCGGAAGGATTTCTGCTTGTAGATACCGGTGGAAACTACTACGAAGGAACCACTGATACTACGAGAACTTATGCTGTCGGAAAACTTTCAGCAGAAGAAAAGAAAGACTACACTCTAGTCCTTAAAGGGCATATAAACCTTGCAAGAACACTCTTTCTGAAAGGAACGACCGGTCAGGCATTGGATGTGCTAGCAAGACAGCCTATATGGAATGATCTATATGATTATAAATGCGGTACGGGACACGGAGTAGGTGCATTTATAAATGTTCATGAAGGACCTCAAAGCTTCAGTCAGTGGCCGTCCAAAGTAGCTTTACAACCGGGAATGATAACGACCGTTGAACCTGGGATCTACAAGAAGGATAAGCACGGTATCAGAATTGAGAATATGTACCTGACCAAATCAGTTAAAGTGACTGAATCAGGTGAATTCTACGGTCATGAAAGTATTACTTATGTACCGATAGATACAAAACCAATTGATATGACACTGATGGATAAAGCTGAGATCGACTGGCTGAATAAATATCATGGAATGGTTTATAAAACATTAGAAAAGCATCTTTCAACTGCTGAGAAAAATTGGTTGAAGAAGAAGACGAAGAAGATATAACCACAGAGTAATAAGGTCATTGCGAACACAATGTGTGTGGCAATCTTAGAGAAGTTTAGATTGCTTCGTCATTATATTCCTCGCTATGACAAACGAACTATAACCTATAACCTGTAACCTGCAAATGAACACAGTTCTTATATGTCTAATACTGGGTAGCCTGCTGGGCTACATAATAAGAGAAAAGAAAAATTTCTTAAAACATCTTGATAAGATCACTTTCTTCTCTGTTCTTGCTTTATTATTTCTTCTTGGATTTTCCGTAGGGAAAGATCCAGTAATAATCAGGAATCTTCATAATCTCGGATTACAGGCATTGATACTCAGTGTAGCAGCAATTCTGGGATCAGCGATAGTTTCTTTCATAGTCTATAAATTATTCTTCAAGGATATCAAAGCAGATGAAAAGTAGTATTATCATTGTAATATTTTTTGCTTTGGGTATTTTCCTTGGATATTTCATAGATGAAAGTATCATCTTTGTGAGTGATGATCTAAGCACTTATGCATTACATTTTCTTCTCTTTTTGATTGGTATAAGCATAGGCTGTGATCTGAAAGTATTCAGAATTATTAAAAAACTACATGTAAAAATATTATTTGTACCTCTTGCTGTGATAGTTGGAACACTTCTTGGAGTTGCAGCAGTTTCAGTACTGTTCGAAGATATAACTTTGAATGAATGTCTGGCGATCGGATCAGGATTCGGTTATTACAGTCTTTCAAGTATTTATATCACAAAGATCAGCGGGGAAGTGCTGGGAGTAATAGCTTTACTTTCAAATATAATCAGAGAGATAATTACTCTGGTCGCTTCACCGGTACTGGTGAAATATTTCGGTAAGCTTGCACCTATAGCTTCCGGTGGTGCAACATCAATGGATACGACATTACCGATCATAACCCGTTACTCAGGTAAAGAATTCGCTGTGATTTCTGTATTCAGCGGAACAGTGCTTACGATCATAGTACCGTTCATGGTCACAATGTTTCTGTAATGGAAATGAATTATTAATGTCATATTCGTGCATGACACGGATATCCACAAAAAAAAATGGATCCCCGGATATTGTCCGAGGATGACAGGGGTCTAGGGTTCAACAACATGTCCCAAAAAAATAAGGAAATAAAACATGAAAGAAAAGACATCACCGATAAATACTATATGGCTCGGTATGATCCTGATCTCAGTTGTGGTAGCAGCTTATACGGGTCATATGGAAGAGATAACGAAAGCAAGTTTCGATTCTGCAAAATCAGCTGTAACACTTGCGATCGGTTTGATAGGTGCAATGGCTTTATGGCTTGGACTTATGAAGGTGCTTGAGGCTGCTGGTGCTCTGAATTTTATATCAAAACTTATCTATCCAGTAATGAAAAGATTATTTCCCCACATCCCGGAAGGTCATGCAGCACTTTCAGCTATAATAATGAATGTTTCGGCTAATATGCTTGGTCTTGGTAATGCAGCAACACCGATAGGTATCAAAGCAATGAAAGAGCTTGATGAGATCAATCCTAAGAAAGGTACAGCAACTGATTCTATGGTACTTTTTCTTGCTATAAATACCTCAAGTGTAACTATACTTCCTCTCGGTGTGATAACTATCAGGGCCGTTGCCGGTGCAGATTCTCCAGCTAATATCATAATACCTGCTATACTGGCAACTATAGTTTCGACAACGGTTGCGATCCTTGCCTGTAAATTCTTCTCAGATAAGTCTAATGTTGAGAACGTAAAAGCTGAACCAGTAAAAGAAACATCAGAAGAGGTCAAAGAACCTAAGGACAGATCTCAGCTTTATAAAGTGATCATCTTTGTTATTTTCTCTGTACTGATAGCTGTTTCTATTGCGATAAATATGACCAAGGTCGAGACAATTACTTTCGACACTTTCTTTAAAGGATTCTCGAACTGGCTGGTGCCGTTGCTGATAGCAGTATTCCTGCTGGTAGGCTATATCAAAAATGTGAAGGTATATGAAGTTCTTACCGACGGGGCAAAAGAGGGTTTTAACACTGCTGTAAGGATAATTCCGTTCATGGTAGCTATCTTCGTTGCAATAGGTATGTTCAGATCTTCTGGTGCTCTGGATATTTTTGCTATGGTAATAAGTCCTGTAACTGATTTTATCGGAATGCCTGCTGATGTTCTTCCTTTAGCTATCATAAGACCGCTTTCGGGTAGTGGCTCATTTGGTATAATGTCTGAAATAATTAATAATGATCCTAACAGTTTCTCATCATATCTGGCTTCAATTATGCAGGGATCTACAGAGACAACATTTTATGTTGTAGCGGTATATTTCGGTGCAGTTGGGATCGTGAAAACAAGGCATGTGATCAAAGCAGCATTACTGGCTGATCTCGCAGGGATAACAGCATCATTGATATTTGCAAAGATATTCTTTGAAATTTAATTCATATTGCTTAGTAATATGAATTGGGTTATGTTATAAAAAAAATTTAAAATTATTTAGGAGGAATTATGAAAAAAATGATCGTAGCTGTTTTATTATGCTTGTTCATTGGAACAATGTTTGCACAGGAAGAAAATGAAGTTAAAGGTGATGGTGATTATATTGGGGAGATAATACTATTTGCTGGTAATTTCGCTCCCAGGGATTATATGGATTGTGATGGTAGTTTGTTACCAATATCAGGTAATGAAACCCTTTTTTCTGTAATCACGAATCAGTTTGGTGGAGATGGTATTACTACATTTGCATTGCCTGACTTAAGGGGAAGAGCACCAATAGGATATGGTGATGGATCTTCTACATCACCAAGAAATATGGGCAACAGGGTGGTTATGAGACTGTTAATTTGGCCACAACTCAGATACCCTCTCATACTCACACTGGATCAGTAACCTCAACAGGAACTATAATGTGTGATACAGGTACGGCAAATGATGATTCTCCAAGTGGAAATTCACCCTCAAGGGCAGAGATAGATGTATACTCAACTAATTCTGCTACTACACCAATGAAAAGTGGTACTGTTCAGACATCAGGAACTTTCATTACTGATGCATCAGGTGGTAATACTCCACATGAAAATATGCAGCCTTTTTTGACTATCAGATACTGTATTTGCGTAGAAGGATTATACCCACCTAGAAGTAAAGAAGAGAAAAAGTAAAATTAAATTTAAGGAACATTATGAAAAATATAATTTATTTTTTGATATTTACGTTTTCTATTACGTCCTATGCACAAACGATACTATCAGTTGATTTTGAGACTCAAGATCAAAATTATACCATTTCAAACGGTGGAATATTTTCAACGGAAGATTATATAACTAGAAGTTTTAACGGAGACCCTGAAGCAGAACACATCGATTTCAAAGGTATTCAAGGCACTTATTATTTGGCAGGAAGAGATATTCATGGGCAGACAGGTATAGATTCCGCTGCCACACTGAACATCGTTGACATAAATGTTTCCGGATTAGATGCTGTTGATGTGATCTTGAGTGTGGGTGCTAAGCCAGCGAATGAATATGAATCAATTGCCAGTAACTTTGGTAGTGATTATGTTATTGGTGAATATAGTTTTAATGGAGTAGACTGGACTAAATTTCTTCAATTTACAGGGAACAGTACTTCTGAAGAGAGTATAATATCAGAAGATTCCAACTTAAATGGAGTTGGTGACGGAGTAGCTCTGGATGACAGCTTAAGGCAGTTCCTTTATAATATTCCTACTTCCGGAAATACTTTAAAACTCAGATTTAATATTTATAACAGCAGCAGTCAGGAAGTATTTGCAATTGATAATATTGTCATTTCAGGTGGTATCCCATTAGCTGTTCCACAGAATCTTATTACTGTAAATGTAACTTCATCTCAGTGTGAGCTTTCATGGAATGTTGCTGCGGGAGCAACTGGATATCATATATACAGGTCAACAGATCCATACGGAACTTTTACTCAAGTTGCTACTTCAGCTACGAATAGTTTTACTGATACAGGAGTATCTGCAGGTAATAAATATTTCTATTATGTGACAGCTGATAACTCGAAGTAATTAGGTCTGCTATAGATACAGAAAAGACGCGATAATTCGCGTCTTTTTGATTTTGAAAACAAATATCATTGCATTTAAGCCTGATTTGTGTTAATTTGAATATACGAAAATAATTCTTTTACAGGAGGATATCATGAATATCGAAATGCTGACAGAATTTTTCATGTGGTGTTCAATTATCAATGGAGGGCTTTTAACGTTGTGGTCGTTGATATTCTGGTTCGCTCCAAAGTTAGTTTACAAAACTCAAAGCAAGTTCTTTCCTATACCTGAGGAACAGTTTACTGTGATATTTTACAAGTTCATTGCCTATTTCAAGATCTTGTTTCTGGTCTTCAACCTGATACCTTACATTTCATTATTAATAATTGGATAGTTGATGATCGTACCTAAAGTATATTTTATGTGGGAAGCAGGAGCAGATCTGAAAGACTTTTTAAGGTCAGGGCTTTACGGTATTGAAACAGAACTTTATTTTAAAGATGAACTCAGTGAAAGTGAGATCGAAGATATTATACCTGAAATGGACATTCTGGTAGGTTGGAGACCAACAGATGACCTGCTGAGCAAAGCAAAGAGGCTTTCTCTGTTTATAAATCCCGGTGCAGGTGTACAGCATCTTAAAGTTTTTATAGATATTTTCAAGGAACAGAATATCACAGTAGCTAACGGACATGGAAATGCTTATTTCACAGCTCAGCATACTGTAGCTATACTTTTATCATTGATGAATAAAGTTAATTTTCATCACAATGCAATGGTGGACGGTAAATGGAGACTTGGAGACAGTGAAGCTGCATCCATTCCGCTAAGAGACAGGAATGTAGGATTTTTAGGCTACGGGCATGTGAATCATAATGTTCACAAATTTCTTTCCGGTTTTGATATTCAATTCTCAGTTTTAAAAAGGACTGAAGAAAAAAGATACGAATATCCTTCAGAGATCACAGAGTATAGAGATCTTAATAAATTTCTAACTGATATTGATATTTTAATAACTGCAGTTCCATTGACAGAGAAGACGACCGGTATAATAGGTCAGAAAGAGCTTGAATTGCTTGGTAAAGAAGGAATTATAGTGAATGTCGGTCGTGGCCCTGTTATCGAGGAGAAAGCCCTTTATGAAGCTTTAAAAGAAAAGCAGATCTCAGCTGCAGCAATTGATGTCTGGTATGATTATCAATGTGAACCTGATGAAGCAGGGAAGAGGTATCCATTCAACTTCCCGTTCAATGAACTTGAAAATGTTCTTCTTTCTCCTCATCGTGCCGCATCACCATTCAGTGACTTGAAACGCTGGAGTGAAGTTATTGAGAATATAAAAAGGTTCTCCGCCGGGAGAACCGATTTTAAGAATATTGTAAATACTGATGAGGGTTATTAGAATTCCGCAATGAATCCCATTACGAAGTAATTTATCAATGAAAATGTATAAACTTCGTCATTATCGGCTCCGCCCTCAAGTATTCTGTATCCCGCCTTAAATTTATACTTTTCAGAAATATTATATGTTAAAGCTGTGAGAACATCTTCAGCTCTTCCTTGTGGGGCTGCCAGAGCATCACCTTCGATCAAGAAAGAAAGTCTGTCATTGAACCTGTAATCGAACCAGAAATTTATAATAGGCACAAAACCAATATTTTCTTTCCCGGCTTTAGTGTCATCGTTCTCCAGTTTAATGTAAGCATCTCTTATCTTTGCAGTAAAACCAATGCCGAAATCGAATTTATCCTTTTGTATCCACATGTATCTGTATGTTAATCTATATGAATTGAATTGGTATACTGATTCAATGGGTTCTCCTGCAATGAATACTTCATCTCTGTAAATGATAGAATCATTTAAAGTTCCGTGAGATTCAATTTTCAATGGGGCATAAAGAAGAGATAGTGTGTGCTTCTTTGCAAAAGTATAATTTAACCTGCCTCTGAAAAATATAAAGCTTTCATCCTTTAGATCATCTGTCAGTGAGAATGAAGTTCCTGTGTCTCCAGGAATTCTGATGTCGTTATAAGTAGTTCCTGCAACTCCACTTTCAGCATCTATTGAAAATTGACTGAAAACAACGTTAACTAAAACAAAGACCAGTATTAGAATTCTTATCATTTTTGTACCTCGTCAATTGTTAATTCTATATAACATTTCGATTTAAATCTGTCAGAAAAGAAATTTCCGTTAGGCTTTGCAGCATAGATAACATCCATAGAAGCAAGCTGATCCATCCTGCCGAATTTTGTTTTTACCTCAAGGTTGGAAATTATTAAATTATCTGATAAATATGTGGCTATATTTATAATATTTTCGACTTTATGTTCTTTTACACAGGTCTTATTCTGGGAGAAACCGTATTCTTCCACCCTTCTAAGTTCATATTCAGGTGACTGCTTGTGTCTGATCGGATGTTTGTATTTGATCTCATTCTCTTTATCAAGTATTATTGTGATAACAGAATTATCATCGATCAGTAAACCTGAAGTATCCCACTCGTCCTGCATATCTCCATAAGGGTCATATTTTGTGATCTTCCCGGAAATATTTATGTTTAGATCATGCTCTTTACCGGCCATGTCCTTAAAGGTCTTGTTAAGCGTGCAGGAATAAGTTGAATCTCCTTTATACTCAACAGAACAGCTGTCCTTAAGATCAAGCAGATTCATGTTCCGGACCTTGTTGACCGAATTGAATGAAGTTACTTTTTTTTTCATTATATCCTGCAGTTCTTTTAAATATTTACTTTTGGGATACGTCTTCTTAAAATCATCACATTCTTTAAGATCATTGTTGTAGCTGAGGACCTTGTTATAATTTTCAGATCTTTGTATAACAGGTAAATATATATTACTGAACCATTTTATATACAGGAAATGAGCTTCCTCAGCAAGTTTTTTATCACTGTCATTTTTTAATACTCCCAGAACCGATCTTGCTTTTATCCTGCTTCCGCTATCATACAATTCTTCTGCATACTGAATTTCTTTAAATGAACTGAAATAGTTTTTCTTGACAGGCTCTTTTTTCGCCGGAGGGGAGATCTCATTTTTAACGGTCATTTTTTTAAGTTCTTCATCTACTCTTCGCTGAATTTCCTCTTCTGTGATTTTTTTAACTTCTTCATCTACTCTTCGCTGGATCTCTTTTTCAATATCCTCGCTACTCATCTTCTGCAGATCCATTGCTTCAGAAGTTCTCTTTATTCCCAGTTCTTGCTTATCAGCAGCCGGTGCACTCTGACCAAATAATACTAAAACAAGAAGCAAGGAAAGAATAAAAAACATATTCCTCATAATGATATTCTCCGGTATGTTATTTTTTGTTACAGTTAATTTAAATTAAAAATAATAGTAAATCTACACAAAACTTTGTATATTGGAATTAACAAAGGTATAAAAGTCATAAATAGGAGGAATTGTGAAGATCTATGTAGGGAATCTATCATATGATGTGGTTGACGAGGATCTGAAAAATGCATTTTCACCGTTTGGTGAAGTAGCTGAAGCTTTTGTTCTTAAGGATAAGCTAAGCGGCAGGTCAAAAGGATTTGGATTTGTTGAGATGACAAATCAGGCGGAAGCTGAAGCAGCGATCGAAAAGATGCATGGAGCAGAAATAAAAGGAAGACCTGTAAAAGTTAATGAAGCTAAACCAAAAACTGAAAAAGGTTTTCACGGTAACAGCAGAGCAGGTTTTCAAGGCGGAAGAGGCGGAAACTTCAACGGACCTCAGGGTGGTTCAAGGAGTGGAAGTAAAATAGGTAACAGAAGCAGTAACAGAGGATCTTAAATTTCGTCATACCGAGTCATTATCAGTATGAAAAAATGGGCATTTCAATGCCCATTTTTTCATTTTTTTATTTCCCGAATTCGTTCAGCCTCAGATCAACATAACATTTTGAGTGGAATCTCTCATTCAGAAGATCATCAGCTCTCCGGATCTTTTCAGGGATAAGTTCATTCATCTTTCCGTAAATGAACTGAACTTTAAAGTTCGGCATTATAAGATCATCTGTCAGATAAGTTGCTAACTGAGTTGTGTTTTCAGCATTATCTTCTTTTATTGATCTTTTTTCGGATTCAATACCGTATTCTTCAACTTTTTTAAGTTCATATTTAGGCTGCTGTTTAAACTCGACATAATCTTTGATGATGATCTTTTCCTCGTTATCAATTTTAATCGAAATTCTGGAATCGTCATCGATCAAAAGTCCTTTGGTTTCCCATTCATCCTGCATGTTTCCCCATGGTTCATATTTTTTAATCTTTCCGGATACTTTTACTATCAGGTCATGTTCGTTCCCGTCTTTCGATCTGTATTTCTTATGGAATGTACAAAGATATGTAGAATCGTTCTTATACCTGAATGTGCAACTGTCGTTAAGTTCGATCCTCTTTGAATTTTGAGATCTTTGGATGTTCTTATTAAAAATGGAAAGATCTTTGTTAAAAAAATATTCCAGTTCATCCAGGTATTTACTGTTAGGAAATTTTTCTTTAAAGCTGTCCAGCTCCTGGGTATCCACAACATATTTAGTGTTATCTGTGGCATCGATCGGTATGAAAAGGCTGTTATACCATTTTAAGCAGAGGTAGTGTGCCTGTTCTGATAATTCTTTGTTATCATCTTTCTTTAATTGTTTAAGGATGGCCTTTGCCTTTACATGATCTCCGCTGCGATACAGTTTTTTTGCGTACTGGATCTCTTTGTAAACCCTTTCTTCATCATTCGGTACATAATCCGTGTAAACACTTCTACTTAATTCTACCGTGTTGGCGGTGTTGTTCAACTCTGATTTACTAGTTCCCGATGTGTTTGTTTTGTCATTTGCATTTTTTGCAAATAACAGCATGTAAAAGACCAGAGGAATCAAAAAAAATAATCTTTTTAACATTTTGGACCTCCCGATATTTTATTTTAAAAAAAGTAAAGTCTATAACTTGAATATAACGAAATAATGGGCATAAAGCAAATGAAATAATGTTTGTTTTGTAGAAAATTATCAAAAGATGAGGGAGTTTGTAGAGGTGTTAGTGGAAGGCGTTGCGGCGTAATTTATTACGCCATGAATATTCAACACGGAATGTCCAATTATGAAGTAGGGGTCGCAGATCTGCGACCCTTTTTCAATTAATAATTAACAATGAATAGTTAATTATTTAAATCAAAAGATTACCACCCGATAATACACGAGCACACCAATGACCGTAGGGGAAGGCTTCCACGCCTTACCAAAAGGGTGAAAATGAAGTACCACTCTTATGTATTTATCTTAACTACAATATTCTTTTGTTCAGGTATTTTACAATAACTATATTCCCAATAAAGCTTTAATGAACTGATCATCTTTTATAGTACCGTAAAATCCTTTCTCAACAGAAACTTCATTGTACTCTGTTACTTCATCAGGTTCTTCATTAGGTCTGTAGATAATAAACGGAACAGGATCGTGAGTATGAGTTCTCAGAGCACATGGAGTTGCATGGTCCGGAGTAATAGCGATAGCTACAGGTTCGTCCATTTTTGCGGTTTCTTCCATGATATATTTTACTGCTCTGCTGTCCAAGTATTCCAGAGCTTTTATTTTAAGATCGACATTCCCCTCATGACCTGCCTCATCAGTAGCTTCTATATGTAAATAAACAAGATCGTGTCTTTTTAAAGCATCAACAGCTGCTTTAGCTTTACCCTCGTAATTTGTAGTGTACAAACCAGTTGCACCTTCTACATGGATAACTTCCATGCCTGCATATACACCAATTCCGTAAAGTAGATCTACTGCTGAAATAACTGCTCCTGTCTTTCCATACAACTCTTGAAGAGTTTTCATCTCAGGTTTGTACCCGGCTGACCAGAACCATACTGAATTTGCAGGATCTTTACCTTCTGCAACTCTTTTGATATTGATAGGATGAGCATTTAAAATATCCTGGGATCTCATGATAAGATCAGTAAGTAATTTTGTAGTACCGTCAGCATCTCTTTTCTCAGATACAGGAAGTACATCCATGAAAGGAGTTCCAGGTACATCATGAGGCGGGGTCAGCTTTACTTCCTTTCTTCCGTTCTTCAGAACAAGCAGATGTCTGTAGCTGACACCCTTATGGAATTTTACAAGATCATCACCGAGTTCTTTATTCAGAGCATCAATAAGCTGATGAGATTCTTCAGAGTCGATATGACCTGCAGAGTGATTCTTTATATTTCCATCTTCTATGCAAATAAGATTACATCTCATAGCAAGATCGTTATTATCAAGCTCAACTCCCATACTTGCAGCTTCTAGTACACCACGACCCTGATAAAGTTTTCTCACATCATACCCTAAGACGGCCATATTCGCCACTTCACTTCCCGGAGGCAGTTCCATTGGTACTGTCTGGAATTTGCCGGTACGGCCCATTTTTGCAAGTTTATCGATGTTCGGAATGTTAGCTGCCATCAACGGGGTTTTATTTCCAATTTTTTCTATCGGGTAGTCGCTCATTCCGTCGCCGAGGATTATTATATATTTCATTGTGTGAGTTCCTTACAGGTTACTGGTTGTTGGTTGATGGTTAAAGAACGCATTCCTGCGTTCCTTATGTTCGTCATCCTTCCCGATTTATCGGGAGGGATCCAGGGGTTGTCCCACAGGTTAAAACCTGTGGTTATGGGAGTTACATCCCGTTGGGATTGTCTCTCAGATTACTTATAATTCTTCAGCAAATATGCTTTGAAATCTTCGTATTTCGTTGTGATCGTGTCATACTGCTCTTCTTTTTCTTCAATTCCTTCAAGGCTTTTTGGAAGATCAGGATCTATGTTCAATAATCTTGTGATCTCTTCAGGGAATTTTGCAGGATGTGCAGTTTCCAGAGATACATAAAGCTGGTCTTTGTCATCACCGGTTTCATCTAAATACTTATGAAGACCTGCCCAACCTACAGAACCGTGAGGTTCCAGTAGTAATTGATGCTTATTCCACGCATCAACTATAGTTTCTTTTGTATGAGCATCGTCAATACTTACAGACCATATTTCTTTTCTCATCAGATCCATATCCGCAGCTTTAAGAACTTCGCCTTTTTCATTCATTATTCCGCTGTATAAAGCTACAAGTCTGGACATATTACTTGGATGCCCAACGTTCATAGCACTTGAGATACAATTCTTTGAAGGTACCACAAGTTCATATTTATCAGTATTAAGATATTTAGGGAATTCATCATTTTCATTGGTTGCAATAATGAATTTTTCTACAGGAAGTCCCATTTTCATAGCTATAACACCACCCATCATATCACCAAAGTTACCTGAAGGAACTGAAAAGATGACTTTTTCGTCATTACTCTGCTTTAATTTAGCGTAAGCATAGAAGTAATAAACTGTCTGAGGTATCAATCTTCCAATATTGATAGAGTTTGCAGAAGAAAGTCCCAGATGGTCAAGTTCAATATCTACAAAGGCTTCTTTCACAAGAGCCTGGCAATCATCGAATTTTCCATCAAGAGAAATGATCTGAACATTATCACCTAAAGTGGTCATTTGTTTTCTTTGTCTGTTCGTAACTTCATTCTCAGGGAATAGCACGACAACTTTTATATTATTTAAACCGTAAAAAGCATTTGCTATTGCACTTCCGGTATCACCTGATGTAGCTGTTAGTATCAATAATTTTCTATGTTGTCTCTGCAGATAATAATTCATCAGTCTACCCATCATTCTTGCAGCGAAATCCTTGAATGAAGCAGTAGGTCCCTGATCAAGTCTGAGAACATACTTTCTGTCATAACCTTTTTCCAAAGGAACTTCATAGTTATAAGCATCTTTTACAAGTTCTTTCAGGTCATCAGCAGGAATGTCGTCTTTAAGAAATTTATGAATGACTTCATAAGCTATTTCGTAATATTCCTTATCAGCAAAAGCATTTATCTCATCTTTAGTGAACTGAGGAATGTCAAAAGGCATATAAAGACCTTTGTCAGGTGCGATACCTTTTAAGAGTGCATCCTTGAATGATACAGGTTCAGCTTTGAGATTTGTTGAGTAGTAAGTGATAGGTTTTTGCATTTTTTACCCTTTTATTTTAATTAATTATATCATTCTTGAGAAGTTAAATGATAAGAGAATGAGGATTTATTTGCAAGGAATTTTTTTAGGGGATAGGGGCAAGGTTGATACAAAAGCTCATATTTAAAGAATAAAACAAGATTAAACGTCAAGTTATTGCTTGATAAAATAGTCGTATACGTCAAGATATTACTTGACAAAATTCCATGTATGTCAAGTTATTGCTTGACAAAGATATGATTGTATAGTTATATTGTATTTGATAAAATATAGCTAGGAATGATTACTTATGAAAAAAACAAAACTATTATTACATCAAACTGATCAAAAAATAAATTATTTAAAAAAAGCGAAAGGTGTTACTGTGCCTAAAAGTGGTTGGATTAATGCGATAAGATCAGCCTTGAATATGTCTTTGAGCCAATTAAGTAAAAAATTAGGAATGTCTAAGCAAGCGGCTAATCAGATTGAGCAAAGAGAAGTAGAAGGTTCAATTACTCTTAGTGGTCTGAAAAAGTATGCTGAGGTAATGAACATGAAATTCGTTTACGGATTTATTCCAAACGAAGGATCACTTGAAAACATGATCGAAAAGAGAGCTTATGAGATCGCAAAGGATATAGTGAACCGTACGTCGGTGAATATGAGTCTAGAAGATCAGAAAAATTCTGAAGCAAGATTAAAAAAGGCTGTAAAAGAAAGAGCTGAAGAGATCAAAAGGGAGATGCCGAAGTATCTATGGGATTAGAACTTATTTATGAAAACGGACAGACTCCGATATCGGAGGAGGAGAGAGAAGGACTGTTGATCAAAACAATATCCTCCAAGGGTGAACTGGACGAATTTGAACAAAACAATATTGAAGATGCTGTTGCCTGGACTTTTAAAAGAAAATTCAAGCTTGATGAAATTTTATCAGAAAAATTTATTTGCGATGTCCATAAAAAAATGTTCTGTGATGTTTGGGGATGGGCAGGTAAATTTAGGAAAACCAATAAAAATATAGGTGTAGATAAATTTCAGATCGCAACAGAATTAAAATATTTAATTGATGATTGTAGATATTGGATAAGAAATAAAACATATTCAGAGGATGAGATTGCAGTTAGATTCAAACACAGAATGGTCAAGATACATCCATTTCCTAATGGTAACGGTAGACATTCTAGATTATGTGGTGATATATTGATCTCACATGGGTTTAACGGCAAAGTGTTTACCTGGAGTAAAACCAATTTAACTCCTCAAAGCGATACAAGAAAAGTATACATTGATGCTGTAAAAGCAGCCGATCAGGATGATATAAAACCATTACTAAAATTTGCACGAAGTTAATTTGCTAAATAACCGACTTGCAATTTTTTAATGGCAACACATAAATACAAACTGAACACAAACCAATGACATACAAACCTTCTATAATACAGATCGAAAACTCAAGTAGAATAACATTTACCTATGACAATTCGGATAAAGAAATTTGCAATATAAAAGAAAAATATATATCAGAGAAACTTTATCCTTTCAAGGCTAATTTATTTAATGATAACAGGGTAGAATACGAATACGACAGTAATGGAAATCTGCTGAATGAACTATACCAAACCTGGAATAACAATGCCTGGGAAAATACTAATAAAATAAGATATCTTCTTGATGATAACGGAAATATACTGAAAGTTCTTTGGCAGTTATGGATCGGAAATGAATGGGCAAACAGTGCTCGGACAAATTATACTCTCGACTACAAAGGAAACAGGATAAAAGAAATATACGAAATATGGACAGATGACTCATGGAAGGATTCTACAAGAACTAATTGTACTCTGAATAATGATGGAAAACTGCTGATCGAAACTTCAGAACAGTTCAATAATGACAAATGGACCAATAGTATTAAAACAGAATATACCTACGATAATGATGGGAATTTGCAATCTTTTAAGAAGTTTGTATGGGATTATTATATGAAGGTTAAATGGGATAAACCATCATGGAAGTCCGATTATATAAAAACAGATACTTACGATCATAATAAGAGATTAATAAACTCATAAGAGGTCGGAGGAAGCGGAGAGAATAGTAGAAGGCATAAAACAAATTTTATTTATGATGGTTCCGGGATACTGTTGTACCAGGAAGATGAAATTGGAAAAGCAAAATATAAGACAGAATACACATATGACAAGAATGGTAATTGTATTAATGTAGAATGTGATCTATCAACCTTGTCAAAACTTTTTATAAATTGTTACATTAGCTATAATAATGCTAAAGATATTTATAAATTACCTTTAGATTCATATACTCAGATCACTATTGAATATGTTCAAACTCTATAACCCAGCAAGCCGCTGAATAATCCTAATAATTGTAGAATTTTATGATCGTGTTTTCAAAATCAATGAACATTAGTTTATCTTCCATGAAATATGCAAATGTTGTGCTGTCATTACCCAGTTCGACAGAATTAAGAAATATCCCGTCTTTAAAGACATCAAAAGTTGAAGTGTTAGATTTTTCGCACATTGCTGTTAAAACCCATAAACGATCAAATTTATCAAGTTGTATATATTCAATTGCATTTTTCATTTTACCTGTAACGTTCATTTGATACTGACCATAAAGATCTTTTAGGTCATCTAATTCCTTCTGTGAATACGGTACTGCTCTGTAATTCTTTTGTATAATGCTTTTTTTGTTACCTTTCATATCGAATACATTAATTTTATATGAATTAGTACTATATTCAGGCACATAAACATCATTAGTGCTTGAAACAGCTAATGATACTTCTTCTGGTACACTTAGGTTTTTTTCTCTCATATCATAAATGTCTTTGTAGAAAGTTTGGATCAAATCAAAGTTTGAATCAAACAATCCTAATTCCCTCTCAAGTTCGGTATCACTTATAAATGTAAATATGTTACCGCAAATATATTTACCAGTTTTTTTGAACGTTCTTGGAAATTTTCTTTGACTATCAAATCTTTTTTCTCCGATACTATTACCATCAAGATCAAATTTTACTACTTTTTGATGATCTCTGGATGTAACATATAGTGTATTGTCGATGATAGCTATTCTACCAGGATATGTATTAATAAATTCCCCAGGTCCACTTCCTTTGTTCCCAAATTCTTTCTTAAATTCTCCTGTTGAATCAAACTTGAATATTTTAGATTTTCTATCATCAAGGACATAGATGTTGCCAACTTTATCCAGTATTACATCTGACATTCTGGATAAAGAGAAATTTTGGTTAAGAGTATCCTGTTTTGATAAATCCAATATGACTTCGTCTTTAAGATCAATTTTAAAGTTTTTATCAGAAGGGATATTTTTATTAAATATTGCTTCAACACCATTTATATTTTTTTTCTGATATTGTTCATTTTTAGAACAACTGAATAAGCAAAGCAAAATGATTAATACAACAACCAAAAAAGATTTCATTTTATCCCTCTCAATTTTTATTTTAAGACTTGAACATCCCAGATCTTCAAACCAAATTTAAATTGGTCTTCAGAAATATGGATCTCAATTTCGTTATCATCTTTCTTGAAAACACCGTATGCATTATTTTCTTCACCTTTCCATACACCTTCATACTGAAGATCAGTAAAAAGTTTTTTAAAATGACTGATTATCTCAGGTACTTGTTTTGGCATACTTTGCCATACATTGAAAGATTTAAAATTACGCTCTTTCCCGAAAGACATTTCTCCATCTTTAGTAATAGTTTGTTTTCCGGTACCATCACCGGTTGTCATTCTCTTTCCAAGGTCAAATGGAATAACCAATTCTTCAGGATAACCTTCAGGTAACTTCTTCTCTACTGTCTCAGTAGCAGGATCTGGGGTGTCATTAGTCTTAATTGCTTCTTTTTCAGCTGTCTTTCCACCACAACCCAAAAATGACAACGATAGAACTACGATCAATAATAATGTAAATTTTCTCATGATACATTCTCCTTTTATTAAACGAGTAAATATTTGTTTCAGTGTTATGTTATCAAGAAATTATAACGGAAAGTACACTATTATGCAACTATGTAATTTCTTAGATTTTGCAATTTAATTTCTCTCACGAACTATTGAAGAAAATATCTGTAAAATATTTCCCTTCGTGTACTATTTAAGAAAATATCTTCATCTAAATTTATTCTAAAATATTTTCTTGAATTAATCCAAATTTCTGTTTAAAATGAAAAGCTAAGCAAAAATCGCACAAACAAAAGACACAAACAAAAGATTTAAAATATAAAACACAGGAGAGAAAATGAAGTTCAAATTACTTTCAGAAAGAGACATGAAGGCAATGGATGCCTTAAAAGAATTTCACGGTGGTGCACAGAAGATCAACGAAACTATCGCGTTTAAGAAAAAATTAGAGAACAGAAAAGCAATTCTAGCTGAAAAAGGTGGAGACTGGTTGAAACTTGTTGAAGAAGCAGAAGAACTTGTTCAGAAATTTCCTAAGCTTCCTGCTTATGAAGTTAATAATGCATACGGTACTGCTAGAAGCCAAGTTTCAGGTTTTCAGGGTGCAAGAGTTACTCACAATTTTATGAAAAGAGTTGTTGAAACTGCTGAAACAGATCCATGCTATGTACCTGTAGAAATGATCTCAGTTGTAGGTTTAACTGATGAGTATGTTTACAGTGGTGATCTAATGGCTACTTTAGCTATGACTGAAAATATCATGGGAACTTCAAAGTATTGTTCAACCAACCTGATAGGTATTCCTCAACCTGAAGCAAGATTTAAGAAGCTTGAAGAAGTAACAGGTGAAAAATTCGAAAGAACTGCTGTTGATGCAGAAAATTCAGCATTGATCCTTAAGAATCAGGGAACTTTCTTTGGAAACTTCGGTGGTATTGAAGTAGCAAACAGCAATCATCTTGTATATTTGGATGGTGTTACAAGAACAGCTTTAGAAACTGGTGGAGATTTCTACCTGAACCCAAGCTGGAGTTCTATTGTTGCTGCATGTTACTATGCTAAAGACATTCCAAATCTTACATTTAAAGTTTCAATGTTACTTTCAACACAAACTACTATGCAGTTCAGAATGTTACTTAACATAATCAACGAATACATCAGAGAAGACGGAACAACTCCAATATATGAGATCAACATTGGTAACGGTGCTGATTCAGATACTTTCATTCAATGTGAAAAAGAACTTAAAGAAAGTGGAATCAAAGGAATTACTTTAGCAGCTCACATGAGAATTAACCCTGATCTTGGTATGCCAAACTTTGACTGGACTGAAAATGCTCATAAAGTATTAGAAAGCGGAGCGAATATCACTTATAAATACGAGAGTGACGGTAATGCCAGAGATATGGATACTATGGCTGCTTATTTTATTTCTGATGCAGAAAGAAATGAACTTGCTGACAAGATCGGAGAGGTTATTTATTACAAATCTTTAAAAGCTACTCAAGATGGTAAGGACTTTATGAAGAAGGGGATCAATACATTATTCGGAAAAGCAACACTGTAATCAATTGACAATTTACAATGGATAATTAATGTAGGGGACGCCTACCAGTCGTCCCCTGTATTTTTGTCATATTCGTGCTTGACACGGATATCTAAAACAGTAGATTCCCGGATCAAGTCCGAGAATGACAGCAAAGTATATAATTTAGGATTTTATTATGATAAATAATTGGAAAGAAAGATTCTCAGAGAATAGTAGAGATTACGAAGGTTACCCAATAGGGAAGACCCTGAAGCTTTTGACTGACCCTGAAATAATTTCACTGGCAGGTGGTTTACCTTCCCCGGATGTCTTCCAGAAAAGTGAGATGATCAAAGCTACTGAAGGGATTTTAAGTAGCGAAAATATTAATAAGGTAATGCAGTATTCATCTATACCGGGTGAAGCAAGTTTGATCGATGCAGTGATAAATTTTCTAAAAAGAGATAATATCAATATTAAAGAAGAAAATTTACTTATCACAACATCAGGTCAGAATGGTCTTGATCTAACTGGTAGATTATTCTTAAATCCAGGCGATATTGTAATGGTTGATAGACCTACATTTGCTGGTTCAGTAGTTGCTTTTGATCTTAACAGACCTCAGTACATCGGTGTTGACATTCAGGAGGATGGTTCTAATGTTACTGGATTCAGAGCTAAACTTGAAGAATGTAAGGCTAAAGGAGTAATGCCTAAGTTTATCTATGTTGTTCCTGATTTTCAGAATCCTACAGGTATAACCATGAGCTTGGAGAAAAGAGAGGCACTTCTTGATATCAGCTATGAATACGGTGTGCCTATCATCGAAGACAGTCCATACAGAGACCTGAGATATTATGGTGAGAACATACCTTCAATTTATTCTCTTGATCAGAAAAGAGAAGGAACCAATGTAATCGGTCTTTATACATTCTCAAAGATCTTCTGCCCAGGTATGAGAGTTGGTTTTAATATCGGTCCTGCTGAAGTTATAGAGAAGATGTGTAATATCAAAGAAGGAAACATCCTGAACACTCCAAAGTATAATCAGGACATTTGTACTGCTTATCTGAATGACATGGGACTTGAGCAGCATCTGGAGAACTGTAGGAATTACTACAGAGAAAAGCTTAACTTGTTCTTAGATACTATGAAAGAGAATTTTCCTGAAGGATCCGGAGTCAGCTGGACTGTTCCTGAGGGAGGTTTATTCCTTTGGGCTACCGTTCCTGAGCATATTGATACTGATAAGTTATTCATAGAGGCTTTGAAGTATAAAGTTGCTTTTGTGCCGGGTTGGCAGTTCTATGGAGAAAATCCATCAAACAATCATATGAGACTGAATTTTTCATACTCAAGCAAAGAACATCTTGTAGAGGCCATTAAACGACTTGCAAAGTGTATAAAAGATCATAAGTAGAGACGTAGCACTGCTATGTCTTTACTTATTGTTTTTTAAGACACCATACAGGTGTCTTTTTTTATTTCTAAATGTGTTTTCAATTACTTACATTACTTTTGAATATTTTCGTATATTGTATACAGTAAGTAAAAATAAAGGACTTATATTATGGATACTGGATCAACATATTTTGGTGTTCTAGTATGGGGAATTATTACGATACTAAACATGATCGTCTTTTCGATCGTAAGTCACCCTAGGAACTGGGCGCAGGAAAAACCACATAAAATGATATATTCCGCAGTAATAACTACCATAATAATACATGTTATTGCTTTATTTGATTCACCTGCAGAAGTATTTATGTGGATGTTAATTTCTTTTCCGTTTGTCGGAGGGATAAGTTTTATGATCCTGTTAATGTTGAAATCATTTGCAGAATATATATGTAAATATAAAAATAAATGAGGAGTTAAGTTGGAAATCCTGGCATTGGTAAGTGGACTGTCTTTATTTTTGGCTGTATTTACAAAAAAAAAGCAACTCAAACTGATCGCTATAGTTTTATTTGCTATCTCAACAACATTTCTTATTTCGATCTATTTTTTTGTAAATAAAATAAATTTCTAAGATCAATTGCAGCTTTTTAGTCCATGAACTCTTTCTTCATGTAATTTTGCTATCCTTGTTTTCTTCTCTTCTTCCAGTTTTTCTTCAATAAGACGTTTTCTGATCTTTGGAAGATTTAACAACCAGATTATAGCAATTATAAATAAACCGATCCCGATCCAACCGAATTTATTTATTTTAAAATACATTTTTGAATACATTTTGCGAGAATCGTCATCAATAAAAAAACTCAGATCATTGTAAATTTCTCTTTTAAGTTTATCATTGTCATTCGAAAGTTCTCCAAAGAGAGAGATCTTTCCAGAATTGTTTATCATGTAAACCGTACTTACAAGTGATCTTTCTGCATTATTTTCAGTTCGGTGTTGTACTTTTGTTACATTATTGAATTCCGCTTTGTAAGTAGTGTAAAAAAAAAGCTTACTTCTTCTTATAGTAAAATCAACCTCTTTTACGTTGTTCTTACTTCCTGAAAGTTGAAGGATGTCACCACCTATAACACCGAAGGCCATAGCGATAATAATCAGAAAAAATATTGAAATAATGGTTCTGATCATAAAGTGCCTGATAAATTTATCCATTGTGTTTCCCGAATTATTAATGTTATAGAAAAGTATAAATAATATTTTTAATTAGCAAGGGGCAAGGGATTAGGGGTTAAAAACTAGGGGTTAGTTTAAAGCTGCAATTAGACTTCTTAACATTTTACCTATCTCATTACACTTATTATTTATTATCTCATGATTTGATTTATCAATGAATACTGATAACTGCTCTCTTTATCTGAGAAGTCAAACCGAACTTTTCTTCTTTAGGGAAAAGTTTTGTTATTAAGTAAATTTCCTCGGTTATTAACATTGCTTTCTGCCAAACTACTAATTCTTTGTACAATTTGACATTCATTATAAATCTCCTTTTGTTTTTTTATCTTCTAACTAACCCCTAATCCCTTTCCTCTAAACCCTAATATAAAACACGCACCCGGTCAAATAGTGGTCTTTTAATCGTTTAAATAAAAATATTTAAATATTTGCCTTGATTTAGGCATAGTATATTATGTACTTTATCAACATAAGACATATGTACTTTAAAAAAATATCAAGAGAGTTTATATGAGAAAATTTTATGCATTATTTATTTTTATTATACTAAGTTTGTCGCTATATGCTGCACAATTCATAAGAGGTCAGGTGGACTTTAGCATTAAAGATGAAAATAATAAGAATCTAAGATTTTCTAAAGAATTACAGATGGATATCTTTACAAATTTTAACTATCAGGACCTGAACTACGGGTCTGAAAAGGTCAGAGAACTTAAGGAAGAGATCAAAGTAATCGAATTTCTGTGGAATGAAGGTAAAGATAGTATAAACATTGATCTGAAGTCTGTTTCTGTTGGTTACCCTTCGCAATATAAGGATATACTTCTCAAGCAGATAGAAGTGTTCAGCAATGATCCTAAATGGCAAAAGTATACTGTTTATAGAAAAAACAACAATAAACCATCATGGGATATTGATCACGAACTTATCGAAACTATAATGATGGAAGGTAATGTGTATAGTTCTCTTGATGAGCTACTTGTAAAGTTCGGTTATAAGATCAAAGGTTTTTCTATTGAAAAGATCGGATTTGCAACTCAGAAAATCATCGATAAATATGGTTTGAAATACAAGGAAAAAGATATAAAAGATATTCCTATTCCTTTCATCGTTTGGGTACAAGTAGAAAAAATAAAACAACAGGAATAATAATTTGAGTCGATCATTAAAAAAGGAACTTGGTTTACTTGATGTTTTCAGCATAGCATCAGGTGCAATGATAAGTTCCGGTTTATTCATTTTGCCGGGATTAGCTTATGTACAAGCCGGACCGGGTATGATATTAGCTTATATGCTGGCAGGTTTACTGGCCGCTACAGGAATGTTGAGCCAGTCAGAATTAATTTCCGCAATGCCAAAAGCCGGAGGAACATATTTCTTTGTTGCAAGAAGTATGGGTCCGGGTGTCGGGACAATCGATGGTCTGATCGAGTGGTTCTCAATTTCTTTGAAAAGTGCTTTTGCATTGATCGGTATGGCTGCTTTCACCAGACTGATAATAGATGTTGATATTCATGTTATAGCTGTCTTATTCTGCTTAATATTTCTTGCATTGAATATTATCGGTGCAAAAGAGACCGGAAGATTCCAAATTGTCATAGTATTCGTCCTGATAGGACTATTGATCTTCTACATTTTTGATGGACTGATCCATATTGATGTTAATAATTTTACCCCGTTTGCTCCAAAGGGATCAGTTTCGATATTTTCCACAGCCGGCCTGGTATTTGTTTCTTATGGTGGACTATTAAAAATAGGAAGTATTTCTGAAGAAACAAAAAATCCTACTAGAAATCTTCCATTAGGTATGATATTATCATTTGTTGTTGTTGGTATACTGTATGCACTTGTAGTTTTTGTTACAACAGGTGTCTTGGGTAATGAATTAGGAACGACAGTAGAAAATGCATCTTTAACACCAATTACTGACGGGGCTGCAGTATTTATGGGTGATTTGGGAGTGATAGCTTTGACAATTGCAGCAATTTTGGCATTTGTATCTACAGCAAACGCAGGAGTATTATCTGCTTCAAGATATCCATTGGCATTAAGCAGAGATAAACTTATTCCTTCTTTCTTCGGAAAATTAAGTAAAAGATCCAAAACTCCATATATTTCAATTCTTTTCACTGGTGCTTTTATAATGTTGTCATTTATGCTCAAGCTGGATATACTTGTGAAAGCAGCTTCGACCGTGATAATATTTACATATATCTTTTCATGCCTGGCAGTTATAATCCTTCGAGAAAGCAGAGTGCAGAATTATCAACCAAAATTTAAAAGTCCGCTTTATCCCTGGGTACAGATAATTGGTATCGGGGGCTTTTTGATATTAGTCTATGAAATGGGTCTTGAAGCAATATTGGTCAGCCTGGGTCTTGGTTTCCTTGGGTTCCTAACATACTGGTTCTACGGAAAAAAGAAAACAGAGAGTGAATATGCACTTCTCCACCTGATAGAAAGGATCACGAACAAACAGTTTCTCACAGGAGAACTTGAATCCGAGCTGAAAGATATTATCAGAGAAAGAGACGATATTGTAAAAGACAGATTTGATAATCTGGTGGAAGACAGATGTGTGCTTGATATTGAGCAAAAAGTGAATAAGGAAGAGCTTTTCAAGATCATTGCAAAAAAGGTCTCCGAGAAATTAGATATTACAGATCAAACAATTTACGATCTGTTAACTGCCAGAGAAGCAGAAAGCAGCACAGCTTTAACTGAATTTCTAGCGATCCCGCATATAATCATTGAAGGTGAAAAAACTTTTGAGATGCTTATTATCAGAGCTAAGAAAGGTATTGAGCTTTCTGAAGATCATAAAGATATCAAGGCAATATTTGTTCTGCTGGGTACTAAAGATGAACGTAATTTTCATCTGAGAGTAATATCTGCGATAGCTCAGATAGTCAGAGATCCAGATTTTGAGAAAAGATGGATGGATGCAAAAAATCCCGAAAATTTACGTGATGTAATATTATTGGGGAAAAGAGTTAGAATGTAGGGTTCACACAAAGGCACAAAGGCACAAAGAAAAATGTAGGGGACGATTTCTTTTCGTCACCTCTTTTAAATAAAGGAAATAAAATGAAATTCGTCCAATACTTTGAGATTAAAGAATTTAAATCAAAAGTAATGCCTTTTCTTGAAAAGAATGAAGATAAAAATAATCTGGCTATAGGAATATTGAAAAAGCTGGTAATAAATAAAAACAATTATAGTGATTCAGATCCTTTTACAGCCATAATTGATGATAAGGGTATTGTTTTACTTGTCCTTCTTATGACACCACCTTATAATCTTCAGCTTATTGGGGAAAAAATTGCGATTGAAACAGCAGTAGAAGGATTATTGAAAGCAAACATCTCTATACCGGGTATCATTGGCAGAAAAGAACTATGCAGAATTTTTGAAAAAATATGGACAGAACAAACAGATTGTAAAAGTGAAACTGCAATGGATCAGAGGATATACAGACTTGATAAAGTTGAAAGTGTCCTATCAACAGAAGGTCATTTCAAAATTGCAGATGAAAATGATGCTGAACTTCTTACTGAATGGATGATAGCATTCAATGATTATATAAATGAAGATGTTGATAAAGAAAGAGCTCGAAAAAGTATTCAAAACCTTATAAGTAAACAAAGAGCTTATATCTGGGTAGATAATGAACCAGTATCGATGTGCCTGGGATTAAGAGAAACATTTAACGGGATCACTGTTAGTGGAGTTTATACTCCGGAAAAATTCAGAAGGAAAGGTTATGCAACATCATGTGTAGCTCAGGCAAGTAAGATTCTTCTGGATGAAGGTTATAAATATTGTACATTGTATACAGACCTTTCAAATCCAACATCGAATAGCATCTATCAGAAGATAGGATATAAACCGATCGCTGATTCTGTTATGATAAAATTCAATTAAAATAGATTGCCACACACCAAAGGTGTTCGCAATGACAAGAGGTAATTATATGACATCACCAAAACAGACAGCACTGGACAAAGCACTTTTAAAAGGTATTGAAGGCAAAGTTCTAATGACTGCAGAGCTTTTACTTGCTGATAAAGATATAGCAATACTGCAGGACTATGCAAATAATGTATCTATCACAAGACTGAATTTTAATGATCACGGACCTGTTCATATGAGACAGGTAGCTATCAATGCTGTAAAAATTATAAAACTGATGGATGAATCAGGAATAAAATTCAATCTGGAAACTGAGAAGATCGGTTCGTTCGAGGACAGTATGATCGTAGTGCTAATAGCATCTTTTCTGCATGATATAGGTATGAGTATCGGCAGAGATGGTCATGAAAGAATGACGATAACACTTACAACTGGTATCATAGAAAATATATTGAAAAAAGTATACTCGAAAGATCTTTTCAAGCAGCTT